>DASVYG010000213.1:0-2264 GCA_036392315.1 Gemmatimonadaceae bacterium | reverse complement strand
CAATCCGACGGCGCCGGACGCGACGGCGATCACGCCGACCTCGGTCAACTGACGGCGCGCGAGCCGCCATCGCCCTGCGCCGAGCGCGGCACGCACCGCGAGATCGCGCGAGCCGATGCTGGCGCGAACGAGCAACAGGTTCGCGATGTTCGCGCAGGCAAGCACGAGCATGAGCGCGATGGCGCCGGCGATCAACGCGAGCGTCGTCGAGAGCGGGCCGAAGAGCTCGTCGGAGATGCCCTGCAATCCCACCGAGGTCCAGTGCGCCTGCTCGACGGGGTACGCTTCGGCAAGGTGTTGCTGCAGCACCTTCATCGCGTTGACGACCCGCGCCGAGTCGGCGCGCGCCGCGAGGCGCACGATCGCTCGGCTGTCGACGTGGAGTCCGCGCTTCGTGAGGGCCGCGTGGGTCGCCTGAAAGACGGCGATCGGTTGCCACAGCACCGGAGGCAACCACCCGCCGCTCCCGGCGAAGTTCGGGTAGTCGAACCCGCGCGGCATGATGCCGATGACCTTCGTCGGAACGCTGTCGACGCTGAGGGTCGCCCCGATCGCGGACCGATCACCGCCGAAATGGTGCAAGAAGAAGCTGTACGAAATCACCGCGACGCGCGGCGCTCCCGGCGTCTCGTCGTCCGGCGAAAACGTGCGTCCGGCGAGAGGGCGCATGCCCATGACATCGAAGAATCCCGGCGTGACGTACGCGGCGATCTGTCGCTCCGGCCCATCGGACCCGGGCACGAGCACGCCATCGCCGCGGACGAACGCGAGACCCTCGATGGCGCCGCGCATCGTCGAGGCCTGCGCTTGCCAGTCGGTGAATGTCGGGAAGGACGGAACGCGAAGGCCGCCATTGTCGCTTCGCTCGTAGATCGTCTGGAGCCGGTCGGCGTCGGGGTATGGCAACCCGCGGATGAAGACCGCGTCCACGACGCTGAACACCGCGGCGCCGCTGCCGATGGCGAGCGACAGCGTGAGCACGGCGACGGTGGTGAAAACCGGTGCTCGGCGGAGTGATCGGAGTGCGTCGCGGAGGTCGTCAGGCATATTCTCTCGGAGATAAGAAACTGTCTATGAGAGACAATATTTTATCTCTTCTCCGCCGTCAAGGGCCGGGCGACGCACACCGCGTCGCCCGAACCTCGTCCGTCACAAGCCGCCGGGTCGCGGCCGACTCGACGGCGGCACCAGCTTGTTCAGGCGCATGTACGTCACGATGTTGCCGTAGTGCTCATCGTCGTGCGATGCGTTCGCGATCAGCGCGTAGAACCTCGTGTGCTTCGTGCCGAAGATCTCGACCTCGGGAGTCAGCTTGCCGTCGTCCTGCGAGTAGGCGCGCTCGCAGTAGGTGTTGGACTCCTTCAACGCCGCGAGGATCGCCGCCTTGGTCTTGGCCGTCTTCTCGACGTCGCCCTCGCCGGGAATCGCCTCGCCCAGGGCCATCGCGCAGTACATCTTCTGCGACCCGGCAATGTGGGCGAGTAGCTCGCCGGTGCTGCGCACGTCGGGCGTCGGCCGATACGCGTACATGGTTTCGGACAACTCGTCCGCCGCCTGGTTCAGGTTCACGATGACGCCCTTCCAGAGCGCGCGCGCCTCGGCGGCCGGCGACGCGGATTGCGCGCCGGCGGCCGGCGCGATGAGAGCGGTTGCCACGAGCAGTTGTTTCAGCATCGGTTCGATGGGTGGGTGAGGGGGAATTTCAGCGCCGGTCTGGCTCGCGCGACGCAAGATATGGTCAGGGATAAAGGAGGGGGAGAGGGGGCGCAACTGCCTAAGGGGGAGAGATGCCTAACGGCGCGAAATGCCTAAGGGCGCGAAATGCCTAAGGGCGCGAAATTCCTGACAGCGCCAAATTCCTGACGGCGCCAAATTCCTAACGGCGCGAAAAGCCAAAGAGCGCGGGCGGCGCGGATCAGAACGGAAACCGGCAACAGCAGCGAGCGAGCGCCTTCCGAGTTTCCCAGCACCGAATCGTCCGTTCCGCCGTCAGCGCCTTTAGGAATTCCGCGCCGTTAGGAATTCCGCGCCGTTAGGAATTCCGCGCCGTTAGGAATTTCGCGCCGTTAGGCATTTCGCGCCGTTAGGCATTTCGCGCCCTTAGGCATTTCGCCCCGTCCGGCAGTTTAGTCCCCCGTCACCGGACTAGCCGCGACCACGACCGGTCGGCTGGCTCTCTGCTTCCGCCGCGAGAACCACTGCTGCCATTCGTCCAGATACGTGTAGAAGACCGGCGTCACATAAAGTGTGACCAGTTGCGAGAA
>DASVYG010000212.1:0-2147 GCA_036392315.1 Gemmatimonadaceae bacterium | reverse complement strand
TCGTTCCCGACATGACGGCGAACGGAACGCTCGCGTTGCTCAAGGAGCACCTCGCGAAGCACGGCTTCGGCGACATCGAGGTGAACATGAGCGGTGGCTACGATCCCACGGAGACGGACCCTGATTCCAAGCTGGTGAAGGCGCAGATCGCGGCCTACAAGCAGCAGTCGGTGGATCCACTGCTCTGGCCGCGTTTGGCGGGGTCGTGGCCCGGTGTGAAGTTCACCGGCGCGCCGCTCAAGCTGCCGGCCGGACAGTTCGGGCTCGGTCACGGCGACGGAGCGCATGCGCCGGACGAGTATTGGATCGTCGAGTCAGCAAACCCGAAAGTGTCGGGAATGGATGGAGCGGTGCGTTCGTTTGTCGAGTTCTTCTACGCGTGTGCGTAGAGCGACGACGAGCGCACGACGTCGTCCGCCGCGGCGACTCTACCCGAAAAAGCTCGCGAACGCTACTCTCTCCGACCGTACATTGCGACGGCTTTCGCCAGGAGGTCGCGTCACCAGATCGTGGAATGTTGCGTGCCGCGCCCTGCGCGCGGCGCTCATCGTGAGCTGCCTCGCTCCAATCAGCGTAAGCTGCTCGGCGCAGTCGTCGCAGTTCGCTCGGTTCGTCGACCGCTACCTCGACGACTTCGCCAAGCGACACCCGTCGATCGCCGCGGGCAACGGCCTGCACCAGCACGATGATCTGCTCGACGACTTCTCGGCGCCGGCGATTCGCTCGGAGATCACGGCGCTCGAGCGTGACAGGGCTATCCTGACTCGCTTCGAGCCCGGAGCGCTTACGCCGGACGAACGCGTCGATCGCCGCATTCTGCTTGGGATCATCGACGGATGGCTCCTGGAGCAGAAGACGCTGGAGAACTGGCGTCGGAATCCGATGATCTATGCGTCCGCGCTCACCGACGGCGTACACAACCTCATGACGGTGGAGAGCGATCCTCCGCCCGTGCGCATGCGGCGCATCATCGCCAAGCTCGGTCAGGTGCCCGCGCTTCTCGCGGCGGCTCGCGCAAACATCGTCAACCCGCCGCGGCTGTTCGCCGAGCGCGGCACCGCGTTCATGCGCGGCGCGAGCGACATGTTGGGCAAAGATCTCGATCTCGCGTTCGCCGGCGTGGCGGACGCCGCGTTGCGCGATTCGCTTCGTCGCGCCGCGGACAAGACCATTCCGCTCATCGATTCGTACGCGTCGTATCTCGAGAACGAAGTGATTCCGAAAGCGACCGGCGATTTCGCGATCGGCGGCGCCAATGTCGCACGCCGCTATCGCACTGAAGAACTGATCGACATGCCGCTGGCGGACATGGTATCGCTCGGCGAACGCGAGCTGGCGCGCGAGCAAGCGGCCTTTCGTGCAGCCGCCGAGCGTCTCGCGCCAGGTAAAGACCCACAGGCCACGTGGCTCGCCGTGCGTCGCGATCATCCGAAGCTCGGCGGCGTGGTGAGCGCCGCGCAGCAAATTACCGATTCGCTCACGCGTTTCGTCCAGTCTCACGGCATTGCCTCGATCCCGGCGGGCGAGCACGTTGTCGTGAAGCCGGCGCCCCCGTTCGACCTCGGCTTCGCGTCGATGCACGCGCGACCACCGCTCGAGAAGGCGTCGGTCAAAAGTGTTTTCTACATAACAGATGCGGCCGCCGATCTACCGGTGGCGCAGCAGGAGGCTTGGCTCGAGCGCTACAACTATGCGTCGCTCTCCAACACGGCCGCGCACGAAGCGGTGCCGGGACACTGGCTGCACTCCATCTACATGCGCCGCACCCCCGGCAAAGTGCGCCGGATCTGGATCGGATTGAACCCGTTTCCGCAGCCGTCGTCCGGGCAGGACGGCTGGGCGCACTACGCGGAGCAAATGGTGCTCGACGAAGGATTTGGCGCCGGAGATCCGCGCTTGCGCCTCGCGCAGTCGAGCGACGCGCTCACGCGCATCTGCCGTCTCCTCGCCGGTATCAAGCTGCATACGAAGGAGTGGTCGCTCGATGACGCGCAACGTTGTTTCGAGCAGCAGGCGTACGTGCCTGCGCCCGCCGCGCGACGCGAAGCCGAGCGCGGCGCCTACGACCCAACGTACGGCGGATACTTTCTCGGCAAGCGCGGCATCATCACTCTGCGCGAAGACTACAAGCGCAAACTCGGCGCGGC
>DASVYG010000211.1:0-16955 GCA_036392315.1 Gemmatimonadaceae bacterium | reverse complement strand
TCGCGGTACGCGCGACCGGAAGGCGGCGACGAGCGAAGCACGACGAGCATCGACCGCGAGCATCTGGTCTCGTTCTACGAGACGCGTTATGTGCCGGGCAGCACGACGGTCGTCGTCGCCGGTGACATCAGCGCGGATCGGGCCGAAGAACTGACGCGCCATGCCCTCGGTGCATGGACCGGCACCACGGCCAAGCGGATCACGGCCGACGACCTCCCGGCGCGTCGAGATCGAGGCGTGCACATCATCGCAAAACCTGACGCCCCGCAATCGGAGCTGCGCATTGGCCACGTGGGCATACCGCGCAACCATCCGGACTTCTTCCCTGTGAACGTGATGAACGCGGTCCTGGGCGGATTGTTCAATTCGCGCATCAACCTGAATTTGCGCGAAGCGCACGGGTACACGTACGGCGCGTTCTCGGCATTCGAGTGGCGGCGGCAGGCGGGTCCGTACGTCGTGTCCACGGCGGTGCGCTCGGACATCACGGACGCGGCCGCGCGCGAGGTGCTGATGGAGGTCGATCGCATTCGCGCGGAAGCGATCTCGCCGGACGAGCTCTCACTCGCCACGAGCTACTTGGATGGCGTGTTCCCGATCCGCTTCGAGACTACGGCCGCGATTGCCGCGGCACTTTCTGTTCTCGTCCTGCACGGGCTGCCGGACGATTACTACGATCGGTATCGCGCCCGCGTTCGCGCGATCACGACGGACCAAATTCTCGAGGCCGCACAGCGACATCTGCACCCCGAGGCGCTGCAGATGGTGGTGGTCGGGGACCCGGCGGCGGTTCGCGCTCCGCTGGAAGCGATGCGTTTTGGCTCAGTGACGCTGTACGACACGCTGGGTCAACCGACCGCATGACCGTATCGGGGACTGCAGCGGGCGACGCGCCGCAGGGAGACGTCCGCCCAGGCAAGATCAGCAGTCGTCGGATCCACACCGGCAAGATCATCTCGCTCGACAGCGACACCGTTCGCTTTCCTGACGGCTCGGTCGGCGAGATGGACATGATTCGGCATCCTGGCGCGAGCGCGATCGTGCCATTTGTCAGCGAGGCGACCGGGCTGGATCCTCAGCTTCTGCTGATTCGACAATACCGTTACGCGGCCGGTCAATATCTCTACGAGATTCCAGCCGGCCGACTCGACCCGGGCGAGGAACCAGCTGACTGCGCAAGACGTGAGTTGCGCGAGGAGACCGGGTGTAGCGCGCGCGCGATCGATTTTCTCAGCACGGTCTACACGACGCCGGGATTCACGGACGAGCGAATCCATCTATTCATGGCGACCGGACTGGAGCGCGGGGAAACGGCGCATGAGGCCGACGAGTTCATGACCATCGAAACGGTGACGCTTTCGCGTGCGCTTCAGTTGATCCAGTTGGGCGAGATCAAGGACGCCAAGACCGCCCTGGGGATCTTGTTCGCCGCCGGATTTCGATCCGGACTCTGAGCAACCGAGCGCCGGGTCGATGTGTCAAAAGGGAGACAGAGATTCAGCCCTGTCTCGCCTAATCGTCGCGATTTGAGGACAGCGACCCAAGCACCAGACTTCGGTAGATATCGTCTAAGATATTTTCTACCAACGTCTTAACGCCAAGTTCCAGTTGGCGTCTAATGGGCATGCGGTCTGCCTTTCCCATTGGTGCAAGCTGTGAGTTTCGGAGGGTCGAGATCGAATCTGTTCTGTCTGTTGGGTCGTACCCTTCAAGCAGTGCCAAGGGGGCACGGACGATTATGGCTGAGGTCGCAATTAAACGGGCGCCGTTGCCTGGTGCAGCGATACGCGAGAAGCTCCGCAGAGAGGATGACGCAGCGGTCGTATCGGCGTTCCTCGGTGGCGAGGAGCGCGCGTTCCAGGAACTGGTCGAGCGATACCAAACGCGGCTATTGAATTTCATCTATCGCACAATCGGTGATCGAGAAAAGGCGGAGGATCTCGTCCAAGAGGTCTTCATCCGAGTCTACCGTCACATTCACCGGTTCGATCGGACGAAGAAATTCTCGACGTGGGTCTACACCATCGCGTCGAACCTCGCCAAGAACGAGCTCCGAAATCGCTCGCGCAATCCGCTCGTGCTCTTCCAAACGATCAAGGGCAATTGGGACGACGAAGATCGGCCGTTGCAGTTCGAGGATACCACGGCGCGACCCGATGACATGTACCGCAAGCGGCACCTCCGCGAGCTGGTCGAGGAAACCGTGGCGAAGCTGCCCGAGCATCATCGGCAGGTATTCGTTCTCCGCGAGCTCGAGGGAAAGTCGTACGAAGAGATCGCCGACATCACCGACTGCAACCTCGGCACGGTGAAGTCGCGGTTGAATCGAGCCCGGAACGCATTCGCTTCGATCATCGAGCCGAAAATCGACTGAACGGGCCGGGCCGCAGCGCGGCGAACGTCAGACTGGCAAACGCGGGCTCTGAGGCGATATTCTTTCGCTTGAGAGCCCGCGTTCGTCTTTTGGTTGTGCCTGCCGGGATCGTGTCTCGAGGCGCTAAACGGACGACTCGCCGCCTTAGGAACTCGCCGCGGAACGCCGGGTACCGACTGGCGAACGCAATCGACCAGTAGCCAGAGTCACCTGATGGATTGTCGCGAGTTTCGGAACAAGCACGTTGCCTTTGTGGATGACTTGCTGCCCGCGGTCGACATGGACGCAATGCAGCAGCACACGCTGGTTTGTTCCAGGTGTTCGCGCCAAGATATCGCGATCCGCCGGAGCTTGATGCTCGTGCGGAGTCTTCCCTCGATCGAGCCGTCGCCCGATTTTGTCGCGCGGCTCAACGCTCGGCTCGAGGCGATGGGCCCGGTGTCGCGGGTCGATCTCGTCGCGCCTCGGCCGTACCTGCCATCAGTCAGCGCTTTCGCGGCGCTGGCCGCGGGCGTCGCGGCGGTTGCGTACATGGCGATCGAGACGACGCGGTACTTCACGCCGCCACAGGACGTTCGTGTGACGCCGGCAGTGGCGAGCGCGTTCGAGCCGGCGCCGATGGCGAACGCCGCGTTCGCGGCGTCCGTCCCGACGGGAATGCCCGTGTGGCCGGCCGTGCTCATGGTCGGCGAGGCGCCGATCCATTTCGCGAATATGGACTTTCACGAGGCGTCGCTGACGCGATAGCAGCCAGCGGCAGAAACCGGTCCGCAGTCGGCGACGAGCCGATTTTTTATTCTGATCGAGGGCGACAGTTCGTATATTGGACGCCATGTCCCCCGTCGCCGACGCCAAAGTCCTCCGCACTGCCGTCAGGGATCGCGTCTTCGCTCCGGTCTACTATTTCCACGGCCAGAACGACTATCTCAAGGATGAAGAGGTGCGTCGCATGGTCGACGCGGCGGCCGATCCGTCGACGCGGGATTTCAACGTGGAGTTCGTGCGCGGCGCCGACGTCGACGCGGAGACGCTTGGCTCCACGATAAGCACACCGCCGATGATGGCGGAGCGTCGCGTCGTGGTCGTCCGCGACGTGACCGCGCTCAAGAAAGATTCGCGCGCGATGTTGGACCACTATCTCAAGCGTCCGGCGCCGGATCTGCTGCTGTTACTCGTCGCGTCCGCCGGCGCAAAGGCGGACCAACGCCTCGTCAATGCGACGACCGCGATCGAGTTCGACACGCTGAGCGGCGCTCGCATCCCGAAATGGATCGCGTACTACGTGGAGCACGACCTCAAATCGTCGATTACGGAGGGCGCGATCACGCTACTGCAAGAGGCGGCCGGAACCGACTTGTCGCAACTCAAGGTCGAGCTGGACAAGCTCGCGAGCTACAGTGGCGGTGAGACGATCAACGAAGCCGCCGTCTCGGCGGTCGTCGGTGTGCGACCCGGCGAAACGATGGGCGATTTTCTCGATGCGGTCGCGCGGCGCGATGCGACGTCGGCGCTCGCGATGCTTCCCGTCGTGTTGGAGCAACCGAAGTCGAGCGCCGTCACCACGGTGATGGCGCTCACGTCGCAAACGCTCGTCATCGGGTGGGCGCAGGCTGCGCGTGACCGAGGAACGCATTCCGCGCGACTGAGCAGCGAGTTATTTGCGTTGCTCAAAGAATCGGGGTCGGTGTACACCGGGCGCTCGTGGGGCGAATTCGTGTCGACGTGCGCGCGGGCCTCGGACCTCTGGTCCGTGCGCGCGATCGACGACGCGCTGCACGCTTTACTCGAGGCCGACACCGCGCTCAAGACCACACGCCTGTCGTCCGACGAGCAACTGCTCTCCACTCTGGTGCTCACCCTGTGCGGAGCGTCGACGCGTCGGCGCGCCGCGTGATTCCCGAAGTCCAATGTCGCAAACGATTCGCACATCGCTCGTCATTCTCTCGCTAGCGGCCGGCATCGCGTCGGCGCAGTCGAAGGTGGATTCCGTGTTCGCGCGCGCGCGCCAACTCGTAACGAGCGGCAGTGGCGCGGCTGGTCGCGTTCTCATCGACTCGGTGATCGCGGCGACGCCGCCGGATACTCCAGAGTACGGCGAGGCGCTCTATTGGCGCGCATCGCTCGCTGCGACGAGCGCCGACGCCGAGCGCGATTATCGGCGGGTGGTAGTGGAATACCCGCTTTCGCCGCACAGCGGCGACGCGCTGCTTCAGCTCGCGCAACTCGAAGTCGCGCGTGGCGATCGCGTGCCCGCTACGACGCACCTGGATCGTTTTCTTCTGGAGAATCCACAACATCCCGAGCGTGCTCGCGCGGGGCTGTTGCTCGTGCGGCTATTGTTCGAGCAGAGCGATCTGCCGCGCGGCTGCAGCGTCTTGCGCCGGACGTTGAGTGACGTGCCCGACTCCGCCGTCGAGACGCGGAATCAGCTTCAGTATTACTCGCCGCGTTGCGCGGCCGCCGACGCGAACCCGGCATCGCAGCTGCCGCTTCCGTCCTCCGCCGATAGCGCGCGCTCGCGACGCGATACGACGGCCACGGCAAGCAAGCCGGCGCGATACACGCTGCAGATCGCCGCGTTCGCGAAGCGGAGTGAGGCGGCCGCGCTCGCCAAGAGGCTGAAAGCCCGCGGCATCGACGTTCGCGTCGTCGGCGAGTCGAAACCGTTCCGCGTGCGCGTGGGCCGGTACGAAACCCGCGCCGCCGCGGCGGCCGCAGCGAAGCAGCTCAAGGCCAAGAAGATCAGCGCGGTCGTTACCGACATCGGTGCGGACGACAAGTGACGGCCACGTCGCAGACGCCGTTGATGCAGCAGTATCGTGAGATCAAGGGCCGCCATCAGAACGCGATCCTGTTCTTTCGGATGGGCGAGTTCTACGAAATGTTTTACGACGACGCCGAGACGGCATCGCGCGTCCTGGGTCTCACGCTCACGTCGCGCAACAACGGAGGCGCGGCCGACGTACCGCTCGCCGGAATTCCAGTGAAGGCGGCCGCGGACTACGTCCGGCGACTCGTGCAGCAGGGATTTCGCGTATCGATCTGCGAGCAAGTGGAAGACCCGAAGGTCGCCAAAGGCGTCGTTCGGCGCGAGGTGATCGAGACGATCACACCCGGCGTGGCGTTCTCCGACGACCTGCTCGACGGAGCGCGCAACAACTTCATTTGCGCGATCTGCGGAGCCCGAGAGCCCGAACGAGACGGTTCGATCGGCGTGGCGGCGGCCGACGTCTCGACCGGCGAGATTCGTCTCATCATGACGAGCCGTGCGGAGCTCGATCCGTTGCTCGCCCGCCTCACGCCGCGCGAGATTCTCGTTCCGACGGCGTCGCGCGTCGCCCTTCCCGCGTCTCGTAGTGAAGCGCTCATTACAGAACGCGAATCATGGGAATTCGACGAGCCGCTGGCGCGCGATGATCTGACGCGTCACTTCGGCCTGCTGTCGCTCGACGGCCTCGGCCTGGGCTCGGAGGACGGGTTGGTCGTCGGCGCGGCCGGCGCCCTGCTCCGCTATCTCCGCGAGCTGCAGCCAAGCGGACTGCCGCAGCTCGCGCGCCCAATCGTAGAGCGGCCGGGTGGCGTGATGGCGCTCGACGAAATGACGCGCCGCAACCTCGAGCTGGTGGAGTCCCTGCGCGGCGGCGGGAGCGAAGGGACATTGCTGTCGGTGCTCGATCGCACAGGGACGCCCATGGGCGCACGACTGCTTCGCCAATGGATCCTCGCTCCACTGACCGACGGTCACACCGTCGAGGCGCGTCTCGAGGCCGTGGCGACACTGACCGCCGATGCGGTCTCGCGTGAAGCATTGCGCAGCGCCGTTGACGACGTTCGCGACATCGAGCGTCTGGCGGCAAAGGCGGCGTCGGGTCGCAGCACTCCGCGCGAGCTCCGCGCGCTGGGCGATTCGCTGGCGGCGCTGCCGGCCGTTGCGGGCGCGCTCCATCGCGTCGCGACGACGGGCCGGCTCGCGGAGGTGCTCACGACATGGGATGACGCCGCCGAGCTCGCGTCCGCCATCTGTTCGGTCCTCGTCGAGCGTCCGCCGATCGCGGTCGGTGAGGACGCGACCATCGCGACGTCAGTCGACACGGAGCTCGATGCGCTGCGCGGGCTCCGCGACGGCGGCAAAGACGCGATTGCGCAGATCCAGTCGGACGAGCGGGCGCGGACGGGGATTGCATCGCTCAAGGTGGGCTTCAACAAGGTATTCGGGTACTACATCGAGGTCACGAACTCCAATCTCCGACTGGTGCCGCCCGACTATCAGCGTCGCCAGACGATCACGTCGGGCGAGCGCTTCGTGACACCGGCGCTCAAGGAATATGAAGAGCGCGTGCTGAGCGCCGCGGAGCGCATCGAACAACGGGAGCGCGAGCTGTTCGAGACGCTCCGCGCGACGGCCGGCCGACAAATCGGGCGACTCCAGCAGATCGCCCGCACGGTGGCCGAGCTCGACGTGCTGAGCACATTCGCCGAGGTCGCGGCGCGCGAGGGGTACGTCCGTCCGGTGATGACAGACGACTTCGATCTGGACATCACGGCGGGACGCCACCCCGTGGTGGAACGCATGATGCCGCGCGACAAGTTCATCCCGAACGATCTGCGGCTGACCAACGACGCGCGTATGATCATCCTCACCGGTCCGAACATGGCCGGCAAATCCACCGTGCTCCGACAGATCGGGTTGATCGTGCTGCTGGCGCAGATCGGGAGCTTCGTGCCGGCGAGCGCCGCGCGCATCGGTATCGTCGACCGGATCTTCACACGCGTGGGCGCCAGCGACAACCTCGTGCGCGGCCAGTCGACGTTCATGGTGGAGATGAGCGAGACGAGCGCCATTCTGCACACGGCCACGGCTCGGAGTCTCGTGTTACTGGACGAGATCGGCCGCGGCACGGCGACCTACGACGGCGTGTCGATCGCGTGGGCGGTGACCGAGCACGTGCATGAGCACATCGGGTGCAAGACGGTATTCGCGACGCATTATCACGAGCTGACGCAGCTCGCCGACGAGCTTCCGGCGGTGCGCAATTACAACGTGGCCGTGCGCGAGGTCGGCGAGCAGATTCTCTTCATTCACCGGCTACAGCCGGGCGGGGCGGACCGATCGTACGGCATCGAGGTCGGGCGGCTTGCCGGACTGCCGCGCTCGGTGATCGATCGAGCCCGGGAAATGCTGACACTTCTCGAGGAAGAACAGCTCGTCCGCGGGTCAGGATCCGGGCCCGCCGCCAGTGATAGGAGCGCCGCGCGGTCCACAAGCCCCGCCACCCAGGGAGCGCTCGATCAACTCGGCCTGTTCGCGCAGCCCAATCCGATTGTCGAGAGACTGGCAGCGCTCGACGTCAACTCCATGACCCCGCTCGACGCGTTGGGTCGCCTCGCGGCATTGGTCGAGGACGCGAAGCGCTCGCGGTAGCGACTGCCTCCATCGCGGCGCCAGTCGGCGCGCCTTACATTTCCGCTCCCGGCCCGTGAACGCGCCAGTGGCGCGCGGTCTTCCGGCATGGCGCGCCAGCGCGCCCGATGTATTCGAGTTCCCTCATCATGAGCGACATGGTTCGCAACGCGAGTCCCTACGACGATGTGCTGGAGCTGATCGGTTGGACGCCGCTCATCCGTCTCAACAAGGTTACGCGCGGCATTCGCACACCGGTCTACGCCAAAGCTGAGTTCTTCAATCCGGGCGGATCGATCAAAGATCGCATCGGCGGCCCGATCATCGAGCAGGCGGAGCGCGAGGGGCGGCTCAAACCCGGCGGGACCATCGTCGAGGGCACGAGTGGGAATACGGGGATCGGCCTGGCACTGGCCGCGGCGCGCAAGGGCTACAAGTGCATCTTCACGATGCCCGACAAGATGTCGCAGGAAAAAGTCCGGTTGCTCAAGGCGTTCGGCGCCGAGGTCATCGTGACGCCAACCGCCGTGCCGCCGGATCATCCTGACAACTACGTGATGATGGCGAAGCGCATCGCGCATGAGACGCCGAACGCGATCTTGGCCAACCAATTCTACAACGACGCGAACCCGCAGGCGCATTACGACACCACCGGGCCGGAGATCTGGGAGCAAACCGGCGGGCGCGTGACGCACTTCGTGTACGCCGCGGGCACGGGCGGCACGATCACCGGTGTTGGCCGTTACCTGAAGGAGAAGAATCCCAAGATCCAGGTGATCGCCGGCGATCCGGTCGGATCCATTTTGGCCGAGATGTGGCGAACGAACGGCGAGGGAAAGGTCGAAGGCGCGCCATACAAGGTCGAAGGCATCGGACAGGACAAGGTGCCCGGCGCGCTCGACATGAGCTTGATCGACGACTTCATGACGGTGAGCGACAAGGAGTCGTTTGCCATGGCGCGCCGACTGACGCGCGAGGAAGGGTTGTTCGTTGGCGGGTCGAGCGGGTTGATCGTCCACGCCGCCCTCCACGTGGCACGCCGCCTCGACGATCCGAACGCGCTCGTCGTCGCGCCGCTTCCGGATACGGGCGAACGCTATTTGTCCAAGCTGTATAACGACGAGTGGATGCGGGAAAACCAATTGCTCGACGCCGACCGTACCACGTTGGCCTACGTACTCGAATCGAAGGGCCGAGCCCACGGCGAAACGCCGGTCGTCGTGAGCGTGACGCCGGGAGCCACGGTGCGCCAGGCGCTGCGGCTCATGTCGCAGCACGATGTATCGCAGCTGCCTGTCATGGATGGTCCGAACTGCGTCGGCTCGGTGAGCGATTGGTCGCTATCGGCCAAGAGTCTCGACGACACAAAGCTGCTCGATGCGACCGTGAGTCAGGTCATGGATGGGCCGTTTCCGATCGTCGACATCGACCAACCGGTGGACGGAGTCGCGAAGCTTTTGTCGAAATCGAACCCTGCGGTCCTCGTGCGCTCGAACGGCCACGTTCAGGCGATCGTGACCCGGTCGGACATGCTGAACTACTTGATGGCTCGGTAACTCAGGGCTGAGGGGCGGAGGAGGAGAGGGACATGGGGTTGAAGATCGCGCTGCTCATGGGCGGGACGTCGTCGGAGCGAGACGTTTCGCTCGCGTCGGGCATTCGTATCGCGGAGGCCCTGCGCGCGTGCGGGCACGACGTTCGAGCGATCGATCCGGCGCGCGGTCCGATCAGCGACAGCGAGCAGCGCGCGCTCGCCAGTGGGACCGTCGTGCAATCGGCCCCGCCGTCGCAAGAGGCCCTGCGGCGGATGGCGCGCGAAGCGCTGCCGAGCTTTGCCAGTACGCTGCCACGGCAAGGTGACGTCGACGTCGTGTTCCTTGGTTTACACGGGGGCTCGGGCGAGGACGGAACGATCCAGGCGTTGCTCGACCTCACGGGTGTTCCGTACACCGGGAGTGGTCATTTGGCGAGCGCGCTGGCGATGGACAAAGACCTGTCGAAGCAGCTCTTCATGCGCGCGAACGTGACGACCGCCGATTGGCTCATGGCGCCCGTGACCGCCGACGAAGTCACGGCGACGCTTGGGTTTCCGGTCATCGTGAAGCCGTCGAAGCAGGGGTCGACAGTTGGGCTGTCGATCGTTCGGAGCGCGGCCGAGCTTGAGCCGGCGATCGACGACGCCTTCAACTACGACGATGAAGTCATGGTAGAGGCGTTCATCGCTGGACGGGAGTTGACCGTAGGAATATTGGGAGATGTCGCGCTTCCGGTTGGCGAAATCATTCCGAAGCACGAGATTTACGACTACGAGTGCAAGTACACCGCCGGGATGGCCGACGAACGATTTCCCGCCGAGCTCGCGCAACACGACGCGGCGCGCGTACAGGACGAAGCACTCCGGGCCTTTCGCGCGCTCAAGTTGCGGGGCTGCGCGCGCATCGATTTTCGGATGGCGAACGACGCTACCTTTTATTGTCTCGAGGCAAACACGCTCCCTGGCATGACGCAAACCAGTCTGATTCCGCAGGCCGCAGCGGCGGCGGGGATTTCGTTCCCCGAATTGTGTGATCGCATCGTTCACCTCGCGCTCGAGTCGCGCGAGGGACGTGGTCGCGTCTGATGGCATTCACGGCGATTCCCACCGCGGCGCTGGCGGGCATTCCGGCGGGGCTACAGATGCAAGGCATCTGGGCGGGTCGCCGTCAGATCTTCGTCCGATTCGCGGCCGAGGGTGAGACGGCGACGATGTACACCGCGGACGCGCTGGCGAACGAAGTGCGGCGCGGGACCTCACGCTCGGCGTTTCATTCGATCTCGATCTCCGGGCGCGACCCGCTCTCGAACCTGGAGTACCTTTGCGCCGCGTTCGACAAGCTAGCGACGACGATTCCCGTGATGCTCGATTGCGACGGACAACGGCCCGCCGAGATCGACCAGGTCAAGGGGTTCGTCACGCTGGCCCAAGTGACACTCGACGGACCGACGCTGGAGGCGCTGGGCGATCGCGCGTTCGAATCGCTGCACGTGGCGAGCGGCGCGGGAATGCAGCACGCGCTCGTCATGATCGTCGACGAGCGAACGACGGATTCCAATGTGTTGCGTGCGGTCGAACGTGCGCACGGCGCGAGTGAGTCGACCAACATCGTAATTCATCCCGGCCCGGCCACACCGGTCGACCGGGATCGCCGATGGATGACGCTGTTCGAGCGCGCGGCAGCGCTCCACGGCGACATTCGCTTGGCATTGCGGTTGCCACCTCCGACAGGAATGCGTTGAGGCCGTTACCGTGACCGGAACCGTCTTTTCCAAGTCGTGTTATTAGTGTAGGCGCACTCAACTCCAGCTCAACTCCAGAGGTTTCGCAGGGCGTATGGCGTCGTACCCGGCCGGCAACGAACAAGAACTTCAGCCTCAGCGGCTTACGGCCGCCGTGCAGGCGCTCATCGCGACCAACGTCGCGGTCGCGTTTCTGCAGGCAGTCGGTGTGCTGCCGTACGCCAACCTGGCGGCCTGGTTCGGGTTCGACCCTGGATCGCTTCCGGCTCGCTGGTGGACGCCGATCACGTACATGTTCGTTCACGTCGGCCTCTGGCACGTGCTGGTGAACATGTATGCGCTCTATCTGTTCGGTCCGCGGCTGGAACGTGAGTGGGGCTCGAAGAAGTTTGCATGGTTCTATCTCTTCTGCGGGCTCGGCGGCGTCGTGTTCCAAATGCTGTTCATTCGGACGGGCGGTCTCGTCGGCGCATCGGCCGCGGTGTTCGGCGTGATGATGGCGTACGCGATGCAATGGCCGGACGACGAGCTGTATCTCGCGTTCGTCGTTCCGATGCGCGTGCGTACGCTCGTCGTGGGGTTGTTCGTGTTCAATCTCGTGATGGGTGTCGCCGCCACCGGCGACGGCGGCGGGACGAACATCGCGTACTTTGCCCACGTCGGCGGGTTGATCGCGGCGTACGCCTACATGCGCATGGCGGCGTCCACCGGAATCGATCAGGTTCGCCAGCGTGTGGCGAGTCTTCCCGACGCGGACGAGCCGCCGCGCGCCATTCCCCGCAACCTTCCGCGCCGAGAGCGCGGCGACGAAGTCGACGATATCGTGGCTAAGAGCAAGGCGATTGCCGCCAAACGTTCGGTGACGTTGGCCCCATCGTCGCGGCGCCGCGAAGCCAAAGCGGACGAGCTCAATCGCGTGCTCGACAAGATTTCGGAAACGGGCATCGAGAGTCTCACCGGCGACGAACGCAAGATTCTCGAAGAAATGTCGCGGCGGCTGCGCGGGAACTGACAGAAAAAAGAGCCCCCCGGGCTATGCCGGGGGGCGATGCCGCCACGCCGTTCTCGCGGCGGCGATGACCAGCGCATAGCGCCGGCCCATTCCCAATATGTAGCGCGGTACAGGCATCCGCCAGCAACGCTTGGGCGTGGAATGCAGGATCGAGGCCGATCGAGGCCGATCGATGCCAATTGCGACGGCGGCGGTCTCGCCGCGAGCCGGCAATTGCATTCAGGCTCGGGGGCCCCTCATTCTTTGGAATGCCAAAGCCAGAACTTCTCGAGACATTTCCGAATCCATACCCGGGTCGCGATTACGAGATCGCCATGGAGTGCCCGGAGTTCACTGCCCTCTGTCCGGTCGGCGGCATCGAGAGCGATGCCGATGAGTTGCTCGCGCTGCGGGGCGGCGCGCCGGATTTTGGGACGATGTACATCACCTACGTGCCGGCGGATCTCTGTGTCGAGCTCAAGAGTCTCAAGCTCTACCTTTGGAGCTTTCGCGATGACGGAATCTTCTACGAGCGCGCCGTCAATCGCATTCTCGATGATCTGTCGAATGTGACGCACCCGAGATGGATGGAGGTCGTTGGCGACTTCAACATTCGCGGCGGCATCAAGTCCGTCATTCGGGCTCGCGTTGGCGCGCGCTCGACGGGTTGATCGTGGCATGCGCTGAACAAAAGAGAACGGGGGCGCCGAAAGGCGCCCCCGTTCGCGTTCGTTCTCACGTGAGTTAGAACGAGTACTTGAGCTGAATCTGGAGCGCGTAATTGGACTGCGGGTTCTGGGTGATGAACTGATTGACCGAGACGTAGTTGAAGACGCCTTGTGCTCCGCTGGCCATCTTCGGTGGTTGACCCGGCGCCGCGACGAACGACCGTCGAGCGAGGATCTGCGGGCTGTTCGTGCTGCCGAAGTCGCGAGCGCCCCAATTCTTATTGAGCAGGTTCAAGAAGTTGAAGATGTCGAGCTGGAGAATGAAATTCTGCCCGTGCAGCGTCGGCAGCGACTGGCGAGCCGACAAGTTGACGACCTTGTCCCACGGCGCGCGGCAGGAATTGCGCTTCATGATGGTGCCGCGCTGCGAATTCAAGCACGCATGGCCGTTGATGAAGTTCTCGAGCGAATCCGCCTGTTGCGATGGGGTGATCGACCCGTTCTGCGCGAACCGAATCTCCGTCGTGTCGTGCGCATTTTTCGGCACGTAGATGAGATCGTTCGCCGTGGAGTTGTCGCCGTTCATGTCGCCGTTGTAGACGTACTCGAACGGCACGCCCGACTCGCCGATCCACGTGAGCGACACGCCCGTCTTGGTCGGGAAGGTATACGTCGCGCCGGCAGCGAAACGGTGCGGCGTGTCCCACTTCGACGGATAGAGATCCTGCGCATCCTGGCGACCGGCGTACGAGCGGCCGAACGACCAGTTGGAGAATGCGACCGACGACGTCAGATCCCACACGTCGTAGGAGCGTCCATAGGTGTAGGCGAACTGTCCCTCGAAGTTGTTGGAGAACCGCTTCACGAGCTGCGCCGTGTAGTTGTACGAGTAATCGTGGGTCTTGGTGTTCGAGATGTTGATGACGTCGCCGAGGGTCGCGGTGGTTCCGGGAATCGGCTTCCGGACTGGGGCGGGGTTGCCAGTCAACGTGGCAATGTCACCGTAGAGTGCGCGGCCGTTCCGGTCGATGCCGATCGGGTTGTCTTGCAGACCGATGTTCTGATAATAGAAGTTGTAGATAGACCTCGTGTACATGGCTTCGACCGTCGCGATGACGTTCCACGGCAATCGGCGATCGTAACCGAGCGAGCTGCGCCAGACCTCGGGGAACTTGAGGTTGGGATCGACCGTGTTCACGGTGACCGCCGGGGCCGCCGTGCTGTTCTTGCAATTTCCCGGAGCCGCGCTACCTGCGTTCGGCATCAAGGGCGCCGCGACTCCGTTGCAGACGAGGTTTCCATACCCGTTGACGCCGGAGTTGCCGTACAGATTGCTCAACCACACGTAGGCTGGCGCGCCAGTGAACGCGCCCGTACCGCCGCGAAGTTGGTTGACCTGATCGCCGGTCACGTCCCAGTTGAACCCGATGCGCGGCGCGAGCTGCATGACGTTCCGCGGCACGTCGGTCGTGTTGATGTTGAGTGTTTTCTGAATGTTCGTGTTGAGGCTCGGGCTGTCGGTCAAGCCGGGAATGTCCAGGCGCATGCCAGCCAGGATGCTCAAGTTGTCCTTCGCCTGCCACTCGTCTTCGAGGTAGAAGCCGAGGGTGCGAGCGTGGAAGTGGGCCGCGCCGTCGGTGTTGTCCAGCTTGATGCCCAACGTCGCGCTGCTCGGCGTGTTGTTGATCAGCGAGTCGAGCGTGCCGAAGGTGAAATTGCCGAGTGAGTTCTGGGAGAAGAGGTTTCTGACCTTGTACCAGGTGTTCTTCGTTCCGAGGGTGAATCGGTGCGACCCGAGCGCTTTCGACACGTTGTCGGAGAGCTCGAACACGTCCTGATCGAGCTCGTTGCCCTGGGACGAGTTCTCCGTTCCCCCAGAGATTCGTCCGGTCCCACCGGCCTGGCTGGTGACACGCGACACGACGACGAACGGCGCCTGAATAGGCACGATGCGCTTGTCGCGGATCGTCGTGTATCCCGTCAGCAACTCGTTGGAGATACCGTTACTGAAATCCGAGAACAGCTGCGCCAGACCGCTGTTGGTCACCGATTGGAAGTTGTAGCCGTTGTTCGACAGGTTCAGCTGCGTGGCGCTTCGGCTCAATACGTCCTGTTGCGCGTTGACGTAGTTGTATCGCGTGACGAGTCGGCTGTTGTGCGGCAAGTTGATGAGGTCGAGCCGCGCGAACATGTTCGCGAGCGGATTCTCATTCTTTATGAGGCCGCCGTTGCCGGGATCAGAGAAGCCGTATTTCGTCTTGAGGATGTTGACAAAACTATCGAGAGCCGCCTGCGTGGCCGGCGGCTTCGGGCTCTGGGTATCTGGCTGACCGATGTACGGACCCGAGGCCGGCTGATTCTGCTGCTGGAACTCGGGCGCTACGGAAAAGAGCAACTTGTCGCGGATGATGGGTCCGCCCATCCAAAAGCCTTCTTGCGTCTGGGTGAACGGCGCCGCTCGGAGGTACGGAACGTTCCGCTCGAGCTTCTCGTTGCGCGTGGCATAGGTGCCAGAACCATGCAAGTCGTTCGAGCCGCTCTTCGTCACGGCGTTCACCAAGAAGCCGGTGAAGCTGCCCTGACGGACGTCGTACGGCGATAACAAGACTTGGTACTCTTTGACCGCCTCGAGTGAAATCTGCTTTGCCTGCGCCTGACCGCCCGGCTGCAGCGTCGAGCTCAGCCCGAATAGATCGTTGGCGACGGAGCCGTCGATCTGGATGGCGTTGAACCGGTTGTTCTGACCGCCGCCTGAGTTGCCTGGACCTTTGGTCGAGATCTGAGGCACGAGGGCGAGGAAGTCGGTGAAGTTTCGGTTCAGAGTTGGCGCGCGTGCGATCGTCGAGTCGGTGATCGTTGTCGCGATGCCCTTGTGCGACGACGAGATGACGGCGCCCGTCGTCGTGCCGGTGATCTCGACGCCGGTCAGACGAACGGCCTGCTGACGCAGGGAGAAATCGACGCGAAGATTTTCCCCGAGCGAGACGTAGAGGTTGTTCGAATCGCGCGGTGCGAAGCCGATGCGGCGAATGGAAACCGTGTATGGACCGCCGCTCTCGAGCGAGGGGATATAGTAGCGGCCATCGGCGTGGGTCAGCGTTCCGGCGCGTGCGCCGTTGGTGCGGTTGATGGCTTGCACTTGCACGCCCTGCATGCCATTTCCCTGTTCGTCTGTTACTGTGCCGCTGATGGCGCCGGTCGTGACGCCCTGCGCGGCGAGACTCGACGCACCGATGACTAAGGTCGCGAAGCTCGCGACGGCACCGAGCGTCCAGCGTGAAATCTTCATACGGTGGGTGTTCCCTCGTGGAGTGAATGCCTTGCGGTGGCATCTCTCAGCCTCCCACGCAACTTCGGAAGTGGAGTGCGCGGGCAGTCGAGCAAATCTGTGGCGGGATACAGCGTTGGTCGCACGGCTTAGTAAGGACTCAGTCACCGCGACGACCGGCGATAGCACACGCGAAAACAGAGGGTCGGATGAGCGAGCACAATGTATGGTGCAAGAGCGAAGTTGGCGAGATTCTGATTCGCGGCGGCGCAACCACTCTTGGAACACCCTGATGGCTTGTCTGCGTCACGTCGTGTCGATCGCGCGCATGGCGTACTCAGGTGAGTCCACGAGGTCCATCGTCGTATAAAGGAATCGTGGTTTTGGGTCGAGCGTTCTGAGTGCGACGAGTCCCGCGCGCCGATTGACTTAGCATAACTAACTCGAATAAATTGAAAGGCTTGCGGCTAGGTAGCTCAGTTGGTAGAGCAGCGGACTGAAAATCCGCGTGTCGGCAGTTCGATTCTGCCCCTAGCCATTCGCCACGAACAATCCGTCCAGAGAGAAAAGCGCCCGCGAAATGCGGGCGCTTTTTCGTCGCGGAACTTTACAGGTGGATGATGACGCCGGGAAGCTTAGTCTCCCATGTCACTACACGAACAACGGCCGCGACGAATCTTTAATAGACCCCTTCAATTGCCTGCCTTCGCGGGCAGTGGCGGCTCGGCGACGTACTTCACCGGGATCTCGCCGGTGAGCGTTTGGAGCCACGCACGAATGTCCTTCACTTGCGATTCGGTTGGCGCCACGCCCAACTGGTAGTAGCCCATCAGCATGATCGCCGAATCAAGCGAGCCCACCGATCCGTCGCTGAAATAGGGACCGGTCTTCTCGATGTTGCGGAGCACGGGCACCTTGAACACGTACCGGTCGCCGGGCGCCTTGGTCACCGCGATCCGTCCGCTGTCGGTCGTCGC
>DASVYG010000210.1:0-13980 GCA_036392315.1 Gemmatimonadaceae bacterium | reverse complement strand
CGCTGTTCAAGATCGTCGGCGAGATCGGGTCGGCGAGTGGCGGCACGGTGAACACGTACAATTCGTTCGCCGGCGGCAGCGCCGATCGCTCTCAGGTCTACGGCTCGGCGGGAATTCGGCTCGCGTGGTAGTGACGACGGCTGGAAGATGACGGCCGATCGCGACGCGGCCGTGATCGACTCCGAGTACATGCTGCGAGCCCTCGCGCTCGCGCAGCTCGGATGGGGACAGACGGCGCCGAACCCAATGGTCGGCGCCGTCGTCGTTGCCGGCAGCGCGATCGTTGGCGAAGGATACCATGCGCGGTACGGCGAAGCGCACGCCGAGGTCGTCGCTTTGCGCGACGCCGGTGCCCGCGCCCGGGGCTCCGCGCTGTACGTCTCGCTCGAGCCCTGCACTCATTTCGGCAAGACACCGCCGTGCACCGATGCGATCATCGCCGCCGGCGTCTCGCGCGTCGTGATCGCCGTGCGCGACCCGAGTCCGGTCGCCGAGGGGGGCGTCGACGTGCTTCGCGCGGCCGGAATCCAAGTCGACGTCGGCGTGGAGCGGCGTGCGGCGCTCGAGCTCAACGCGCCATTCTTCAACGCGCACGCGAGCGATCGGCCGTGGGTCGTGCTCAAGCTGGCTGTGTCGGCCGACGGCGCGATCGCCGACGCGTCTCGGCGTCCGCGATGGATTACAAACCTCGAATCGCGGACCGAAGTCCATCGGCTGCGATCGGGCTTCGATGCGATCGCGGTCGGTGTCGGCACCGTGATCGCCGACGATCCCGCCCTCACGGTGCGCGATGTGCCGGCGCCACGCGTGCCACCGCGGCGAGTGGTCTTCGACTCCACGTTGCGCACGCCGTTGGACGCCGCCCTCGTGCGGACGGCGCGACAAACGCCGACCATCATCGTGGCGCGTGCGCCGAACCCTGACAAGCGGCGGCGTCTCGAGGACGCTGGCGTGTCGGTCATAACGGCGGAATCGCTCGACGGGTCGCTCGAGGCGCTTCGCCGGCGCGAGATCCGTTCATTGTTCGTCGAAGGGGGCGCTAGACTCGCCGGAAGTCTGCTCGCCGCCGACTTGGTCGACCGCCTCGTTATCTTTCGGTCACCGATCGAGCTCGGCAGCGGCGCATTAGGCGCGTTCGCCCATGCGCCCGCGGAATTCGCTGGGTCGCTCGAGCGGCGGCCGATCGTCGACCTCCGCTCGATTGGTGACGACACGATGACCACTTACGCCCTCCACGAGATTCCATGTTCACCGGATTAGTCGACAGCGTCGGACGTGTGACGCACGTCGCCATCTCCGGCGCAGGCCGCGAGCTCCGGATCGAGTGCGGTTATCGAGATCTGGCCGACGGCGAAAGCATCGCAATCAACGGCGCGTGCCTCACCGTGCTGGCATACGGCAGCGGATGGTTCACGGTGGCCGCCGTCGAGACGACGCTCGGGCGCACGACGATGGGCGATTGGAGCGTCGGCCGGCGGGTGAACCTCGAGCGCGCACTCAAGATCGGTGACCGCCTTGGCGGCCATTTTGTTCAGGGCCACGTGGACGGCGTCGCCACGGTGGAGGAGGTCCGGCAGCAGGGGGACGCACGCCTCGTCGACCTTGCTCTGCCGCCGGGGCTGGCCGAGCTTATGGTGCAGCACGGCTCGGTCGCGATCGACGGGGTGAGCCTCACAGTCAATGAATTGCCGGCGCCCGGTGCGCTGCAACTCTCGCTGATTGACTACACGTTGCGGCATACGACGCTCGCCGACCTCGCGAGCGGCGATCGGGTGCACGTCGAGGCCGACATGCTCGGCAAGTACGTTCAGCGTTTGCTCAAGGAATCATCATGGTCTTCGGCACGATAGAGCAGGCGATCGCCGACATTCGCGACGGAAAGTTCGTCATCGTCGCGGATGACGAGGATCGCGAGAATGAAGGAGACTTGATCTGCGCGGCGCAGCTCATCACTCCCGAGATGGTCAACGTCATGATCAAGAAGGCGGGCGGCCTCATCTGCCTGGCGCTCAACGGCGATCGCGTCGATGCGCTCGGCCTGGCCCCCATGGCCGAGGCGAACCTCGACGACTATCGCACCGCGTACACCGTGAGTGTGGATGCGTCGCCGCGCTTCGGCGTCACGACCGGCATCAGCGCTCAGGATCGTGCGGCGACGATCCGCGTCGCGGTGGATCCGGCGTCGGTGCCGTCCGATCTCCGACACGGCGGCCACGTGTTTCCGCTGCGCGCGCGCGAAGGCGGTGTGTTGCAGCGCGTTGGACACACCGAGGCGGCGGTCGACCTGGCACGACTCGCGGGCCTGCTCCCGGCCGGCGTCGTATGTGAAATCTTGAACGAAGACGGAACGACCGCCAAGCGTCCTCAGCTCGAGGTATTCGCGCAAGAGCACGACATCACCTTCATCACCGTGGCCCAGCTCGTCGCGTACCGTCTCAAGAGCGAGCGCTTGGTGCATCGGGTCGCCGAAGCGCGACTTCCGACCGAGCATGGCACCTGGAGGATCGTCGGGTATCGCAACGACGTCGATCGTCAGGAGCACGTGGCGCTCGTGTACGGCGAGATCGGTGACGGCGAGGACACGCTCGTCCGCATCCACTCGAAGTGCTTGACCGGCGACGTCTTCCATTCGCTTCGGTGCGACTGCGGCTGGCAGCTCGACAAGGCGATGGAGCTCATCGCCGCCGACGGCCGTGGCGTGATCGTCTATCTCGATCAAGAGGGACGCGGCATCGGGCTGCTCAATAAGCTCAAGGCGTACGAGCTGCAAGATCGTGGGGCGGATACCGTCGAAGCCAACGAGCAGCTCGGGTTCAAGCCGGACCTCCGGAACTACGGCATCGGCGCGCAGATCCTCCTTGATCTCGGGCTCAAGTCGATTCGCCTCATCACGAACAATCCGCGCAAGATGGTGGGGCTCGAGGGCTACGGGCTGCGGATCGGCGAGCGTGTGCCGATCGTGCAGCCGGCGCACGACGAGAACGCGGAATATCTGAGCACCAAGCGCGACAAGCTCGGACATCTGCTCGCGTCGTAATGGCTGAATTCTCCGGGGAACCCGCGGGGCAGAACCGCCGCTTCGCGGTGGTCGCCAGCCGCTTCAATCACGTCATCGTCGAGCGCCTGGTTGATGGTGCATTGGATGCGCTCGTGCGGCATGGCGTCGCGGCCGACGACGTAGACGTCGTGTGGGTGCCGGGCGCGTGGGAGCTGCCGATCGCCGCGCGCCGGCTTCTGTCGTCGGAGCGATACGACGCGCTCGTTGCCCTCGGCGCCGTCATTCGTGGCGACACTCCACACTTCGACTACGTCGCCGGTGAGGCCTCGCGCGGGCTAGCGACGGCCAGCGTCGAATACGACACGCCGATCGGGTTTGGCTTGCTGACCTGCGACAACGACGAGCAAGCGCAGGCGCGCGCAGGCGGCGCGCACGGCAACAAGGGCTGGGACGCGGCGCTCGCGGCGCTCGAGATGGCGGATCTCTTCGGTCGATTGGATGCCGCGGACGAGAGTTGAGACGCGCGCGCGGGCGCGCGTCTTACAAGCGTTGTACGCGTGGGACCTGCGCGGCGAGCAACAACTCGAGCGCGTCGCGACACAGATCTGGGATGATCTTTCCGTCTCCCCCGACGAGCGGCGCCTCGCCGGCGTGTTCGTCCGCACGCTCTCGACGCATGGCAAGGAGCTCGACAAAGAGCTCGCCGACGTCACGACCAACTGGCGCTTGGAGCGGCTCGGCGTCATCGATCGCTGCGTGCTTCGGCTCGCCGCCGCGGAGCTGCAGCAGGGCGAGACACCGCCGCGCGTCGTGATTCAGGAAGCCGTGCATCTCGCCGAACGATACGGAACGCTCAAGAGCGCCAAGTTCGTGAACGGTGTGCTTGACGCGCTTGCCCGACGCATGGGACGGATGTAGTGCGCATCCTGCTCGTGAACTGGCAGGACCGTGAGAACCCGCAGGCGGGGGGCGCGGAAATCCATCTGCACGAGATCTTCGGCCGACTGGCGGCGAGCGGACATGGCGTGCGACTCCTCTGCGGCGGGTGGCCGGCCTGTCCTCCGCGTGCGCTGCTCGACGGCATCGACGTTTTTCGCGTCGGCGCGCGGCACACCTTTCCGTTCTTGGCGCACCGGTATTACCGCGCGCATCTGGACGGATGGGCCGACGTGCTCGTCGAAGACATCAACAAGGTTCCGCTGTACACGCCGCGCTGGCATGCGAAGAAGACGGTGGCGCTGGTGCCGCACCTGTTCGGGTCCACCGCGTTTCAAGAGCTGGCCGCTCCGCTCGCCGCCGCAGTGTGGACGGCCGAGCGACCCCTCGGCGCAGCCTACCGGCACATTCCCTTCGAGGCGATCAGCGAAAGCACCGCCGACGATCTCGCCGGACGCGGCATTCCACGCTCCTCGGTCGAGGTGATCTATCCAGGGGTCGACACCGTGGCCTACACGCCGGATCCGAGCGCGCGGTCGGCCACGCCGGTATTCTCGTACCTGGGACGACTCAAGAAATACAAAGGCGTCCACCTCGTGATTCGCGCCTTCGCGGGCATCGGCGTTCCGGAAGCGACGCTCGAGATCGCGGGGGCGGGCGACTATCGGCCGCAACTCGAGGCCCTCGCGCGCTCGCTTGACCTCGGCGACCGCGTGAGATTTCTTGGGCGCATCTCCGAGGCGGACAAGCTGGCGCTGTTGCGCCGGTCGTGGGCGCTCGCCTTTGCATCGCCCAAAGAGGGGTGGGGTATCACGAATCTCGAGGCCGCTGCCTGTGCGACGCCGGTCGTCGCGTCGAACTCACCGGGCATCCGCGAATCCGTCCGCGACGGTGAGACGGGCTTTCTGGTGCCGCACGGCGACACCGCGGCCATGAGCGGCGCCATGCGCCGCATCGCCGAGTCGCGCGAGCTCGTCGTCACGCTCGGTGCACATGCGCGCGTCTTCGCCGAAAGCTTCACCTGGGAGCGCGCCGCCGAGCAGACGCAGCGGCACCTCATGCGCGTCGTCGGTCGCGTGGGCGGGCCGGATCTATGACGCCCAAACTGACGGTCGGCCGATTGATCGAGCGCATGCGAGACGCGCTCGAGCTCGAGCACAACCCGGCGACCGACGGCCTGGATCGGCTCATCGAGAGTCCCAACGTATCGAGCCCGGGGCTTGTGCTTGCCGGGTACGTCGATCGCTTTCCGTCGCGACGGCTGCAGGTGCTGGGCGAAACCGAGATCACCTACCTCAAGTCGCTCGATCCCGAGGTGCGCCGCCAACATCTCGCGACGTTCTTCTCATTCCCAATTCCGTGTTTGTTCGTGACGAAGGGCCAGCAGCCGGGGCCTGACCTGTTGGAGCTCGCTGCCGCGGCCGGCGTCGCGGTGATCTGCTCGCGACTCAAGACCAACGAGTTTTACTCGCGGATCAAGCCGTGGCTCGAGGAGGAATTCGCTCCGACGACGAACCTCCACGGCTCGCTGTCGGATATCTTTGGCGTCGGCTTGTTGTTCGTCGGGCGCAGCGGCATTGGGAAATCCGAATGCGTGCTCGATCTCGTGGAGCGAGGTCACCGGCTGGTGGCCGACGATCTCGTGATCGCGACTCGGCGCGGCACCGGTGTTTTGATCGGCCGCGGTCACGAGTTGCAGCGCCACCACATGGAGATTCGCGGCGTCGGCCTGGTCGACATCCCGGCGATCTTTGGCGTGCGGGCCGTTCGTCAGCAGAAGCGCATCGAGGTCGTCGTACAGCTCGAGGAGTGGCAGCACGACGCGCCGGTCGATCGGACCGGCCTCGACGCCGAAGTCACCACCATTCTCGACGTCCAGCTGCCCAAGGTTCGCGTCCCGCTCAATCCGGGCAAGAACATCACCGTGATCGCCGAAGTCATCGCCATGAATCATTTGCTCAAGTACAGCGGCGTCGATCCCGCCGAACGCTTCAACGAGCGTCTCGTGCGGCAGATGCGTGGCAAGTCCGAGCTGATGCAATATCTCCGGGAAGACAATGAATGACGCCGCTGGTAGTCAGGCCGGCCCCCTGCGCGCCATCGTCGCCGGGCACGGCGATTTCGCGCAAGGTCTGGTCTCGGCAGTGCAGCAGATCACCGGCCGCGGCGACCAGCTGATCCCCGTGTCCGTGGCGAAGCTCTGCGTGGAGGACATCGAGAATCTGCTTCGCGAGAAGATGATCGAGTCCAACCTGCGCGTCATCTTCACCGACTTGCAGGCCGGCAGCTGCACCATGGCGGCGCGGCGGATTCTGCGCGGCATGGACGACGCCGTACTCGTTGCCGGCGCGAATCTCCCGATGCTGCTCGACTACGTGTTCGCCGAAGGTCGCAACGCACCAGAAGCGGCGCGACATGCCGCCGAGCGAGGCCGCGTCGCGATCGCCGCGCATGGAGCGGGCGCGTGACGTTGCTGCTGTACCGTATCGACGACCGTTTGTTGCACGGACAGGTCGTCGTGGGGTGGGGACAGCCGCTCGATATCGACTTCATCGTCCTGGTCGACGACACGGTAGCCACGAGCGATTGGGAGCAAGAGCTCTACCGGATGGGCGTTCCGCCCGAGATGCAGGTCCATTTCCTGACCGTCGACGATGCCATCGCCGCGATTCCGAAATACCGCGCCGATACGCGCCGTGGACTCTTGCTGACCGGCGACATTGAGACGATGCGCCGCATCGTCGACGGCGCCGGCATCGGCGCGGTGAACATCGGCGGCATCCACTCCGGCGCCGCGCGCGTGCAGAAGCTGCGCTACGTGTTTCTCTCGCCCGACGAAGAGAATCAACTTCGCGAGCTGGCGGCGCGAGGCGTGAAGGTCACCGCGCAAGACGTTCCCGGAGCGCGACCCGTGGCGCTCGACGACCTGCTTGCCGGAGCCGAGCTCACATGATCGTCGAGCTCATTCCGCTCGCTTTGCTCGGCGGCGTGCTCGGACTCGACGTCGTGAGCTTTCCGCAGGCGATGGTCTCTCGTCCGCTCGTCGCGGCGACGCTCGCCGGTGGATTGATGGGTCAAGCGCCGAGCGGCTTGCTGATGGGCGCGGCGCTCGAGCTCATCGCGCTCGAGACGCTGCCGTTCGGCGCGTCGCGTTATCCCGAGTGGGGATCGGCGTCGGTCGTCGGCGGGGCGATCTTCGCGACACATCCCACGCACCCGGCCGGCGCGATGACGATGGGGATGCTCGCCGCGCTCGCCACGACGTGGATTGGCGGCTGGACCATGGTCAAGCTGCGACAGCTCAATGCGCTCTGGGCCGCGCATTGGCGTGAAGGTCTCGAAGCGGGATCGCGTGGTACGGTGACCACGCTGCAGCTCACGGGAATGACCGCCGATCTCGTGCGCGGGGTGTTGTTGACCGCAATCGCCTACGCGCTGCTCGCGCCTCTGGCGAACGTATGCATCGCGCTGTGGGCGATGGATGCGCGTCTCTCGCGCGCGCTCGTGGTCACCACCGCGGCGAGCGTCGCCGGCGGCGCGGCGTGGAAGCTCTTTCACTCCACGGCCGGCGCGCGCTGGTTCTTCATCGGCGGCTTGGCGATTGGACTCTTCGTTCTCTTCGCACGATGACGACCGACGCCGCCGTAACGCCGCTCGTGGCCGCGCCTCGTCTGCCGTTCCGCACGACGGCGGCGATCTTCGTGCGTCTGCTCGCCATACAGGGCGCGTGGAATTACGAGATTCTGTTGGGCAATGGCATCGGCTTCTGCATCGAGCCCGCGCTGCGATTGTTGCCGACCGGCGTCCACTCGCCCGAATTCAAGGCGGCGCTGGCGCGCGAGAGCCGCTACTTCAACGCGCATCCGTACCTGGCGTCGATCGCAGTCGGCGCCCTGGCGCGCGCCGAGCTCGATGGCGAGCCTCCGGCACGCATCGAGCGTTTTCGCACGGCGCTGTGCGGCCCGCTCGGCAGCGTCGGCGATCGGCTCGTGTGGGCCGGTTGGCTTCCGTTCTGTTCGCTCGCCTCACTCGCGATCTTTGGGTTGGGTGGCAGCACGTTCGCCGTGGTCACCTTCTTCTTGGTGGCGTACAACGCGGGGCATCTCGGGTTGCGTTTGTGGGGCCTTCGGACCGGGTGGAAACACGGGCTCCGCGTCGCCTCGGCGCTCGGCAATCCGGTACTCCGTCGCGGGCCGCAACAGATCGGCCGGCTCGCGGCGCTGGCGACCGGTATCGCCATTCCGCTGGCCCTGGGCCGCGTGATCGGTCCGGGCCGCAATCTCATTGGCGGTGTGCTGCTCGGTGTCGCGTTGGGTTCCGTGCTGATCGTTCGGCTCCGGAACCGCGTGGAAGGGTGGCGTCTCTCGCTCGTGGTGCTCGCCGTTTTCGTCCTCCTCTCGGTGATTCGCTAATGATCGAACGAACCGTCCGGATCGTGAATAAGAACGGCCTGCACGCTCGGCCGGCGGCCGAGATCGTGAAGCTCGCGGCGAAGTTCAACAGCGAGATCACCATCACGAAGGACGACCTCGACGTCAACGGAAAAAGCATCATGGGCGTCATGATGCTTGCCGCCGAGCATGGATCCGACATTACCTTTCGCGCCGAGGGTCCCGATGCGCAGCAGGCGCTCGACGCGCTCGCGACGTTGGTGAGCAACAAATTCGGAGAGAGCTGAGTGGATCGAAAGCTCATCGGCATTCCCGCGTCGCCTGGCATCGCCGTCGGTCCGGTGCATCTCCTGCGATGGGAGATCCCGGAGATTCGTCATCGCATCATTCACGACGAAGAGATCCCGGGCGAGATCAAGCGACTGCACGACGCGCTCGACCGGGCGAAGAGCCGCCTGAGCCAGATTCGTGACCGCGTCGAGCGCACGACCAGCGCCGAAGAGGCGGCGATCTTCGACGTCCAGCGCTCGATTCTCGAAGACCAAGAATTGCTCGGCGCCGTCGAGGAGCTGATCCGCCAGAACCTCGGCGCCGAGAAGGCGTTCGAGATCGTGATGTTCGAGTGGACGCAGCGGTTCAGTCGCGCCGCACATCCCATGCTGCGCGAGCGCGTCGGCGATTTGAAGGACGTCGAGATTCGCCTGCTCACGCTCCTCCTCGATCTCCCCGACCACGACCCGGTCGATCTGCCCAAGGGCGCGAACGCGATCCTCGTGACGCACGATTTGACGCCGAGCCTGACTGTGCAACTCGATCGCGACGCAATCGCGGGCATCGCCACCGACGCCGGAACGCGCACCTCACACGTGGCCATTCTCGCTCGGTCGCTCCGACTGCCGGCAATCGTCGGTCTGCGCAACGCCACGCAACAACTCAACGGGACGGAAACCGCGATCCTGGACGGTTCGACCGGCATGCTGGCGATCAACCCGTCGCATCACGACATCGTGTCGTGCCGCGAGCGCGCGAGGCAGGAGGCGCTGGCCGAGGCCGAGCTGAGTCATCTGGCGAATCTCGACGCGGTAACGACCGACGGGGTGCGGATCACGCTCCGCGCGAACGTCGATTTACCGGAGGAGGCCGAGCTCGCGGCGAAGAGCGGGGCCGAAGGCGTCGGACTCATGCGCACCGAGTTTCTCGTCGTCGGCCGCGCGACGATGCCCGACGAAGAAGAGCAATACAAGGCGTACAAGCGAGTCGTGGAAGCGTTCGACGGACGTCCGGTCGTCATCCGCACCTTCGATGTCGGCGGCGACAAGCTGCCCACCGGTGGATATCCGACGGAACCCAACCCGTTCCTCGGATGGCGGGCGATTCGGATGTGTCTCGACCAGCCGGAGCTCTTCGGCGTACAGTTGCGCGCGCTGCTTCGGGCGGCGGTGCACGGCGATGTGCAGATCATGCTGCCGCTCGTCGTCACGGTGGACGAAGTGCGCCAAGCCCGCGCGCTCCTCGATCAGGCCGCCCGCGATCTCAACGCGCGCGGCGCGAAGTTCCGTCGCGACGTCCCACTCGGCGTCATGATCGAGACGCCGGCCGCGGCGTTGTCGTGCGATACCTTCGTGAACGACGTCGCGTTCTTCAGCATCGGTACGAACGATCTGGTGCAGTACACGCTCGCTGTCGACCGCGGCAACGCCAACCTCGCGACGCGCTTCACGCCGCTCCATCCCGCGGTCCTCAAGCTCATTCGACGGACCGTTGTCACGGGTGAAGAGAACCGTCTCGCCGTTGCCGTCTGCGGCGAGATGGCATCGCAGCCGCTCATGGCCTTCGCACTCATCGGCTTGGGCGTCCGACAGCTGAGCGTCGCGCCGCGATCGGTTCCTCTCGTCAAGCGCATCATGCGCGGAATCTCGGTGGAAGTCGCCGAGGCGGCCGCGCACGCCGCGCTCGCGACCGGCACCGCCGCGGAGTCCGAGACCGCGCTGCGCCGACATTTGTCGCGCGTGATCGGCGGAGAAGGATTCCTTGGTGCATCAGGGTAGAGGGTCGAGGGTCGAGGGTTGAGGGAAGGAAGGCGCCTTCGGCGCGTTAAGGCATTGATGTAGCTTGTACCAATGCAGTCAGGCGACCGCGAAGCGGTCGCGTACCGCCCCTCAACCATCGACCCTCAACCCTCAACCCTGTTTTTGTGTTTGACCGCCACCTCTTTACCTCCGAGTCCGTCACCGAAGGGCATCCGGACAAGGTCGCCGACGCGATCTCGGATGCCGTGCTCGACGCGATCCTCGCCGACGATCCGGCGGCGCGCGTCGCCTGTGAGACGCTGGTGACGACCGGGCTCGCGTGCGTCGCGGGTGAGATCACGACATCGACGTACGTCCACGTGCCCGACATCGTGCGGTCGACCATCGAGCGCATCGGGTACAACGATCCGGCGTTCGGATTCGACAGCGCGACCTGCGCGGTGATCAGCACGATCGATCGACAGTCGCCGGACATCGCCATGGGCGTCGACGTCGGCGGTGCCGGCGATCAGGGAATGATGTTCGGCTATGCCACGGACGAGACCGACGAGTTGATGCCGATGCCGATCCTGCTGGCGCATCGGCTCGCGGAGGAGCTCTCGAGACAGCGCAAGAACGGCGACATCGCGTGGCTGCGTCCGGACGGGAAAGTACAGGTCACCGTGGTGTACGAGGACAAGCAGCCCGTCGCCGTCGACACGGTGGTCGTCTCGGCGCAGCACGCCGCGAAAGTGTCGTCACGCACGATTCGCGGCACACTCATCGAACAGATCATCGACCCGCTGATTCCCGCCGAGCTCCGACAGAAGAAGATGAAATATCACGTGAATCCCACCGGTCGATTCGTCATTGGCGGTCCGCAGGGAGACGCGGGGTTGACCGGTCGCAAGATCATCGTCGACACGTACGGCGGCATGGGTCGCCACGGCGGCGGCGCGTTCAGCGGCAAGGATCCATCGAAGGTCGATCGATCGGCGTGCTACGCAGCGCGCTGGGTCGCGAAGAACATTGTCGCGGCAAAGCTCGCGCGGCGTTGTGAGGTTCAGCTCGCGTACGCCATTGGCGTCGCGGAGCCCGTGTCGGTCATGGTCGACACCTTCGGGACGTCGGTCGTTCCCGAGGCTAACATCATGCAGGCTGTGCGTGAGGAATTCGACCTCACGCCCAAGGGCATTATCGCCGCGCTCGAGCTGCGCAAGCCGATCTATAGCGCGACGTCGGCCTACGGCCATTTTGGACGTATGCCGAAGAAGGTTGGGAAAGGTCGTTCGTCGATGACGTTGTTCACGTGGGAGAGAACCGATCGAGCCGCGGCTCTCGTGCGCGCGGTCCGCTGATGGTGGTGACGTATGGTTGAAGTCGTCGTATCTCGGCTGGGCATGGATCCCGGCACGCAAACGTACGTGGTCGTACTTCAGGAAAAGGGCGGGACGCGCCTGCTTCCGATCTGGATCGGACAAGCCGAGGCGGAGTCGATCGTCGTGCAAATGCAGAGCATCAAACGTGAGCGCCCGATGACGCACGACCTCTGCAAGAACATGATCATCGGGCTCGCGGCGACGCTGCGCCGCGTCCAGATCACGCGCGTCGAGAACAACACGTATTTCGGCGAGTTGCACCTCGAGCGCGGCGGCGAAATCGTGCAGGTCGATTCGCGTCCGTCCGATGCCATCGCCATCGCGGTGCGACTCGACGCGCCGATCTTCGCCGCGGAGTCGCTGCTGATGCTGCCCGACGAGGACGAAGAGGAGGAAAGCGCGGAGCCGTTCTCGCCGCCGCCGGCGCCGGAGCGCGATCCGTCCGAGCTGAGCGCCGAGCAGCTCAAGGCGTACCTCGAGCACTTGCGTCCTGAGGATTTCGGTAAGTTCAATCTGTGATGTCCCTTCCGCCAGCGCAGCGCACCGATTCCGTGCGGGCTGAACATCGCGTCGATGGTCGTGTCGTTCGCGGAACGCGCGAAGGGCAACAGCCGGTTGCCAACCAGTGGGTCGTGCTCCATCGTGTGGGCCCCGACCGCGCCGGCCCGTTGGATTCCACACGCACGGCTGCGAACGGACACTTCAGCCTGCGCTACCGCGAATCGGGCGACACGGCGGCGCTCTATTTCGCGTCGACGTCCTACGGTGGCGTTGCGTACTTTACGTCTCCGCTGCGCGGGCAGCTCGTTCGCGGTGACGACGCCACGCTCACGGTGTTCGACACGACGTCCGGTCCGGTCGCGATCAAGATCGGCGGTCGTCATCTGATCGTCGGGTCGCTGCAGGCCAACGGGCGTCGACCGATCGGCGAAGTGTACGACCTGCAAAACGACAGCACGGTGACGCTCGTCGCGCGCGATACCGCGACGCCGGTCTGGCGCGCGGATCTTCCCGCATCGGCCGTTGGCTTTCAGCTCAATACGAACGGCGATGTCGCGCCTGGCGCGATCACGCAGCGCGGCAACACGGTCGGACTGTTCGCCCCATTGAGTCCGGGCATCCGGCAGTTCGCGTTTACGTACGAGCTTCCGTCGAGCGCGTTCCCGCTCACCATTCCGATCGATCGAGCGACGGGCGTGCTCGAGGTGCTCGTGCAAGATCCGACCGCGCGCGTCGACGGCACGAAACTGCGTGAGACCGCGCCGGTGAGTGCCGACGGACGAACCTTCCGTCGCTTTCTCGGGCAGGATCTCGCCGCCGGCACGCTGCTCCGGATCGACGTGCCGCGTCTGGTCGGCGCCGAGCGGGAAAAGGCGTATTTCGGCGTCACGGCCGCGCTGCTCGCGGCGATGATCGTCGCGCTGGTCGTTGCCGGTCGGCGATCGTTGGCGCGTCGCCCACTCGTCGCCGCGGCGCCCGTCGCGCCGGAGCCGCGCTCTCGGCAGTTGCTCCGTGGCATCGCGGCGCTCGATGAGGAATTCGAAAAGATCCCGTCGCCGGATGAGGCCACTCGAGCGGACTACGAGACCAAACGCGCGGCGCTCAAAGCGCAGTTCGGTGCGGCGCTTGCCGACGAACGGAGAACGACGTAGTATTCGCGCCACAACTGATCGACAACTGATGGCGAATGCGGGACACGGAAACCGGTGCAATGCCGGTGCGGCCCCGCCACTGTAACGGGCACACGAGCGCGCTCACGAAGCCACTGGCCACGATGTAACGGTCGGGAAGGCGAGCGATGCTGCCCGGAGCCAGGAGACGACTCGCGTTCGCGCCACGTTTTCACAGATCCTCGGGGGAGGACTGGTGGCGACACGGACCAACGCTCGTCGCGTTGCCGGGTTGCGGGCATCCTTCTCCGAGACAGGATGCCCGTGTTTCGTTTCCGCTCGCACATCGCCGCGTTCCTGGTCGTCGCCGCCGGCTGCAAACCGGCCGAGCGCGCGGCGCAACCGAGCGACACGCTACGCGACCACTACGGCACGCCGATCGCCATCGGGCGCGCGCCGAGGCGAATCGTCTCGCTCAATCCGGCGACTACCGAAATTCTATTCGCCATCGGGGCCGGCCCGCGACTCGTCGGACGGTCGCAGTACGACGTGTTTCCCGATTCCGCCAAGCTGGTGCCGAGCGTTGGCGCCGCGCTGCGTCCCAACATCGAAGCGGTGCTGGCGACACATCCGGATCTCGTGGTGCTATACGCCAGC
>DASVYG010000209.1:0-3365 GCA_036392315.1 Gemmatimonadaceae bacterium | reverse complement strand
AAGTTCCGCCATAGGCGCGATGTCCGCCGCGCTCTTGGCGATTAGCGCTGCTGTTTCCGCGGCACAGGGCACGCTCCAAGGCACGGTGACCGCGGCCTCCGGTGGAACGCCGCTGCAGGAGGCGCGGGTCCTGATCGTCGGAACGAGCTTCTCCGTCGCGACCGGACCCGACGGCAAGTACATCATCCGTCGCGTTCCGGGCGGCACGGCCGAGGTTCGCGTGCTACGCGTCGGCTACCAGGAGCAGAAGAAATCGGTGCGCATCGTCGACGGGCAGACGGCGACGCTCGATTTTGCGATGCCCACCTCGGTCGTCCAACTGCAGGAAGTCGTAACGACAGCCACGGGTGACCAACGGCGCGTGGAAGTCGGCAACGCGGTCGAGAACGTCTCGATCTCCACACTCACGCAGACCGCCCCGGTTCGCACACTGTCGGACGTCCTCGCGGCGCGCGTCCCGGGCGTCATGGTGCAAGCCGGAACACAGACCGGCGCCGGCCAGCGAATTCGCGTCCGCGGCATCAGCAGCTTGAGCCTCTCGAACGAGCCGATCTTCGTCATCGACGGCACGCGAATGAGCTCCAACAACAACTCGGCGTCATTCGGAAACGGCGGCAACAACTTCAGCCGCCTTGGCGACATCAGCCCCGAGGACATCGACAACATCGAGATCGTCAAGGGCCCGTCGGCGGCGACCCTCTACGGCACCGACGCGGCGAACGGCGTCATCGTCATCACGACGAAGAAAGGACGCGCCGGTGCGGCGCACTGGACGACCTACGCCGAGGGCGGCATCCTCGACGACCGCAACTGGTACTCTGACAACTACACGCTGGCGGGCATGTCGCCGGCGGGCAAGCCACTGATCCTTTCCGGGCAGTGCACGCTCGTGATGGTCTCGCTCGGCACCTGTCTCAAGAGCGATGGCACCAAGGGCTACGACAGTCTCCGCGTCTTCAATCCGATCAGAACTGCCGACGTAACACCGCTTGGCTTGGGCTACCGCAATGCGGAGGGGCTGCAAGTTCAGGGCGGTACGGAGACGGTCCGCTACTTCATGTCGGGCAGCCGTGACGACGAAATCGGCGTCTTCAAGCTCGACCCCTACGAGAAGAATCGGTGGGATTCATTAGGCGTCACGATTCATCCGTGGCAGATGCGTCCCAACACGCGCCTGTTGAATGCGTTTCGCGGCAACATCAGCGCGCAGGTCAATCCGCAGTTCGATGCGGCGCTCAACTTCGGGTATAGCACCGTGGACGCGTTGACCAGCAACGAGTCGAACAACACGGTCGGAATCGGCTCGCAGGCGTTCGGCGGCCCGGGATACAGGAACAACGGACTCGTAGGCGGTCTGCCGGATTCGCTCGTCGGCTACCGCGCGGGAACGCCCGGATTGGTGTGGGCGGACAAGCTTCAGCAGAATGTCAACCGCGTCATTCTCTCGTCGAACCTGAATTGGCGTCCGTCGAGCTGGTTGCAGACGCGAGCGAACTTCGGTACCGATATGGCCGATCGCGTCGACAACCATCTCCATATGAATGGCGAAGGTTGGCCGATCACGGCGACGTACCGCGATGGACAGGCACAGAACGGCCGAACGAACATCACGAACTTGTCGGCCGACCTGGGCGCCACGGCGAATTACAATCCGTCGCGCTTCGCGTGGCTGAACCTCAAGACCACGCTCGGTACGCAGTACAACAATTCACGCCTCGACCAGAACGCGACGACTGGCACGACCCTGCCGCCAGGAGCGACGACCTCCAACGCTGGTTCGACGCCGAGTGTGAGTGAAGGTTACACCCTCACGAAGACGTGGGGCATCTTCATTCAGCAGGACGCGGCGCTGCGCGACCGGCTGTTCCTGACCGCTGCGGTTCGCACCGACCAGAACAGCGCGTTCGGCACAAAGTTCGAGCGCGTGTACTACCCGAAGGCCAGCCTGTCGTGGGTGATCTCCGACGAGGATTTCTTCCCGCACGGAAAGGTGTTCAACGCGATCAGCAATTTGCGGCTCCGTCTCGCGAACGGCGCTTCGGGCGTGCAGCCTGGATCGACGGATGCGCTTCAGACCTTCGCCGCCAACTCGGCCAGCATCCGAAACACCGACGTTCCAATCGAACAGTTCCAGGCGGTCGGCAACGACAGTCTGCGACCGGAACGGTCCGTCGAATGGGAAGGCGGTTTCGACTCTCGGCTGTTCGGCAATCGAATTCAATTCGATCTCACGTACTACTCGAAGCTGACGCACGACGCGCTCATCTCGGCCGTTATCGCACCGTCGCTTGGCTCGGGCGCAACGAGGCAGAACCAGAACCTGGGCGCCGTGAAGAATGCCGGTTGGGAAGCAACGATCGGCGGTCAGGTGATCGATCGGCAGCAACTTGCCATCGACTTCCATCTGAGCACTTCGCTGAACGCCAACAAGGTCGTGAGCCTTGGCTCGACGCCTCCGCAGATCGGCGTTTCGAACTGGACGGTCGCCGGGTACCCGATTGGCGGCATCTGGGCGAAGGCGATCACCGGATGGAACGACAAGAACGGCGACGGGATCCTGACCGTGGACGAGGTCACGATCAAGTCGGACACGATGTTCGACAACAGCATCGACCCGGCCACGGGCAAGCCGAAGCACACCGTCATCGGCGTCGGCACGTTCCGTGGGTACTCCGAGCCGCGTTATCTCACCACGTTCACGCCTGGCGTCGAGCTGTTCAGGCACCGTCTCCGCATCCAAAGCCTGTTCGATTGGCGCGGCGGCAACACGTACTACAATCAGACCGAGCGCATTCGCTGCACGCGTCCGAACTGCAACGGTTTGTTCAACCCGAAAGCCTCGTTCCAGGAACAGGCGATGGTCGTTGCAGCGATTTACGCACCCGAGAAGACGCTCGACGGCTACATGCAGCCCGGCGCGTTCGTGAAATGGCGCGAGCTCTCGGCAACCTTGGAGCTTCCGGCCGGTATGTTCGCGAGGCTCGGCGCGCGCAACTCCAGCCTGGTGTTCTCGGGTCGCAACCTGCACCTGTGGACGAAGTATCGCGGAACGGATCCGGAAAGCGACTTCACCGCGACGGGCGGCGGCGATACGCCGAGTGAGTTCCAGACATTCGCGTCGCCGACGATCTTTCAGCTTCGTCTCAACTTTGGCTTCTGACCTTCGACCACTACCTATATGAGACTTCCAATCAAGAGTGGCCGGGCGGTCGCGGCGACTATCGCTCTCGCGGGCGCTGCCGGACTCGCGTCGTGCGATACCGTCAAAACGAATCTGCTCGAGGCCATCGACCCGACCATCATCAACCCGTCGTCGGTGCAATCGGCGGCGGGTGCCACGGCGGTTCGGAACGGCGCGCTCGCAC
>DASVYG010000208.1:0-4473 GCA_036392315.1 Gemmatimonadaceae bacterium | reverse complement strand
CGACGCCCGGTGGCGGCCAGTCGGCCATGTATGGCTTCTCGAGCGACACCACCCTGCACGTCGGTTTCACGTCGAGCAACGACGACCCCGCACCGCTACGCCAGTTGCTCACGTTCCTTCTCACGTAACGACCGGAGACTTCTCGTGACGCTTCGCGACTTTCTCGTAGGCGAGTTGATCGACATCATCGAATGGCTCGACGAGTCGGGCGACACGATGGCATGGCGGTTTTCACGCCCCGGCAACGAGATCAAGAATGGCGCCGAGTTGATCGTCCGTCCCGCGCAACTCGCGATCTTCATCGATCAGGGCCGCATTGCCGACGTCTTTCGGCCCGGTCGCCATACGCTGACCACGGCGAACCTGCCGCTGTTGTCGAGCATCCGCGGCTGGAAGTATGGGTTCGCCAGTCCGTTCAAGGCGGACGTGCTGTTCGTCAACACGAAGCAGTTCACGAATCAGAAGTGGGGAACCTCCAGCCCGGTGATTCTCACCGACCCGGGGCTCGGGCCCGTCCGGCTGCGCGCGTACGGAACGTATGCCGTGCGCGTCGTCGATCCGGCGGCGTTCGTTCGGGAGCTCGTCGGCACGAATTCGACGTTCATCGTCGAGCAGATCGCCGACCAGCTCCGTGACCTCGTCGTCGCCAAGGTCAGCGCAGTGCTGGCGACCGGACAGATCTCGGTGTTCGAGCTCGCAGGGAAGTACGCGGAAGTCGGCGCGCGCGTATTGGATCAGGTCGCGCCGCAATTTCAGCAGTACGGATTGGGGGTGACGCAGCTCGTTATCGAGAACGTGTCGTTGCCGCCCGAGGTCGAGGCGACCATCGATCAGAAGACACGCATGAACATGCTCGGCGATCTCGATCGCTATACGCAACTGCAGAGCGCCGACGCGATTCGCGATGCGGCGAGAAATCCGAGCGGGGGAGCGGCGGCGGGCGTCGGTATCGGCATGGGCGCGGCGCTCGGACAGCGCGCGATGGCCTCTTCACCAGGGAGTGCTGCCGGCGCAACGTCGCCGGCGCCGCAGGCGAGCGAACCGCCGCCGCTACCAACCGACGGGTGGTATTATGCTGTCGGCAGCGAGCGTCGCGGCCCGATCAGCGCGTCGGCGCTGCAATCGGAGGCGCGGATCACGGCAGACACGCTGGTCTGGCGTGCCGGGATGAAGCAATGGACGCCGGCGTCCGCGGTGCCGGAGCTCGCGACGATCTTTTCGCCCAAAGCCTAGGCGGAGCTCGACCCCGGCTAGCTCCGCAGCGCGACGAACATCCCCAGCACCCCGACGACGAGCACGATCGCGACGCCGACGACGGCGAAACGAACCCACTTTTGATACGGTACGCCCGCCGCGAGCAGCACGGCCATCAGTGCGCCGTTGGTCGGAGTGAGCAGCTCGGTCAGGCCCGCGCCCATCTGATACGCGAGCACGGTCGCTTGTCGCGACACACCGAGTAGATCGGACAACGGCACGAACACCGGCATCGTCAACACGGCTTGTCCGCTCACGCTCGGAACGAACACGTGGACGATTCCCTGCGCCGGAATCATGAGAAGCGCGGCCGCGGCCGCCGGCGCGTGGGCGAGCGGCGTGGCGAGCGCTTGCAGGATCGTGTCGATCACGTGGCCGTCTGCGAGTACGAGCGAGATGCTTCGCGCGACGCCAATGAGCATGGCCGCCGGCAGCAGGCTTTGCATTCCCTCGAGGTACGCGAGCGTCGTTCTCTCGAGGCCGAGGCCGCCCAACAGGCCGGCGAGCATTCCGGCGACGAAGAATCCCGCGGAGAGCTCGTTGAAGCCCCACCCGAGCACGATCGATCCGTAGACATACGCGGCCATCGGCGAGACGACGAGCAGCAGGATCAGCGTGTCTCTCCCAGACACTCCGCTCGCTACGTCACCGACTTCGGCCGGCGTCGACGTCGCGGTTCGCGTCTTGGCGGCGTAGCGCATGGTCCACGTCACCCACAAGACGAACGCGACGATGAACATTGCCAAGCGCAGCGCACCGGCCGAGGCAGCGGGTAATTGCGCGAGCTTCATCGCGATGCCGGCCTGAAAAGGATTCGTCGGGCCGAAAGCGCTGCCGATCATCGCCGCTCCGGCGCTCATCGCGACGACGCTTACGGCATCGATTCCAACTCCGCGTCCCAGCACGAGCAGCACGGGAATGAGCGGAATGATCTCCTCCTGCATGTTCTCGAGCGCGCCCATTATGGCGAAAAAGAGTGAGATCACCGGAATGGCAATGAGCCCGCGACTCCGAAACGACGCCACGAGCACGGCGACGAGTCGGCCGAGCGTGCCGAGTCGGTCGACCACGACCCACGCGCCGCCGACGAGCAAGACGACCGCGATGACGTCCGCCGCCTCGACGAAGCCGCGGGGGATTGCGACCGCCGCGGCGAACGGCCCGACGGGTGCGCGCGGCACCGCGTGATAGGTCCCCGCGACGACGACGCTGCGATGTGTGATGGGATCGTCCCGTCGGCTGTACTCTCCCGCCGGCAGAATCCAGGTGAGCGCGGCCGCGACCAGGACCGCCGCGATGAGGAGCAGCAGCGGATGCGGCAGACGGAAATGCGCTCGTTCATTCATGGCGCGGATACTACGGCCAATCGTCGTCGACGACCAGCGGCGGCGCTCGAAGCTCAGTGCCGCCTTCCGTCGTCCGGGTGACAGGCCTGGTCCACGACGACGGCGCTAGCGAGGATCAGTGACCCCAGCTCTTGCTTCATGACGTAGCGCATGTCGTCGAATCCCTGTGTCGAAGAGGCTAGTGACGCTCGTCGCGCCGTTGCTGGGCTTGCGGTTCGGGTCCGCCAACCCGGTCGCCCGCCAGTGGTCGACCGCCGCCCTCCGAGTCCATCGTGATGCCGGTCGCGCGGTCGTTCTGCATCGCGAACGCGATGCGCATCCCCGGGGACGACCGCATGGCGAAGCTGCCGTCCGGCTGCTTGAGCAATCGCTCCGCGCCCTGTCCGAGCGGCTCGATCATCAGTCGGCCGTTCTCGTCGAACACGCGGTACGTGCGACGATACTGCGTGAACGAGCCATGAAGCTCGGGCGGCAACTTGTCGAACTTCACGAGGTACGTGCCCGAGACCTGAGCGCGCTCCGATGGCGAGAGAGCGACGTCCGCCAGTGAGCGCGCCGGTGCCGGCGCACGCGGCGTCGGAAGCGGCGGGAGCCCGAGTACGGCACGAGCCAGCGCGCGGCCGATCGCGTAGGCATTCTGGCTCTCGGTATTGGTGAGAACGATCACCATGAGCCCCCCGTCATCAGGAAACTCGTACATGCTGCCGGCGTAGCCGAGCAACGATCCGTGTTGGCCACGACTGCGATGGTTGTCCTCGTGGTTGAGCGTGAGTGCCAGCCCGTATTGCGCCATCGGGTCGGACGCGTTCATGTGCGCCGCGGGTCCCTCGGCGGTGCTCATCAACCGGAGCGTTTCCGGCTTGAGGAGCTTGCCGTCGCGGACCGCCTTCCACGCCTGGAACAGGTCGCCGACGGTGCTGCAATAGCGGAGATCGTAGTTGAACGCCATGTCGTTTTCGTTGGCGGGAACGAACGACGTGCCCATCCGCCGATAACCGTGCGACAGACCGTGCACGAGGGTGAAGTCGTCGCAATACGTCGTCGACTTCACCTTTGCCGGTGTGAGAATGTTCTGCTGCACGTAATCGGCGAAACTCTGGCCGCTCACGCGTTCGACGATCGTGACCAGAAGTTCAAATCCGGAGATCGACCAATCCCATTTCGTACCTGGTTCATTCACCCACGGTCTTCCGGCGTACAGCGCCATGATCTCGTCCAGCGCCTTGGGCTGCCGGCTCGTTCCATCGATTGCGTCGCCCAGGTAGTGGTAGTCGACGATGCCGGTGGTGTGGTCGAGCAGCTGGCGGACGGTCACTCGGTGCCCCTGCATCGGAAACTCGGGGACGTACTTCGAGATGTCGTCGGCGAGTGAGATCTTACCGCGCTCGACCAACTGCAGTACCGCGACGCCGGTGAACGGCATCATGGGGCCGACGATGTGATAGACCGTCTCGTCCTTCGCCGGCGCCTCGAGCCCGAGGTCGGCAAAGCCATATCCCTTGTGGAGGAGGATCCGATCGCCCTGCGCCACGAGAACCGACGCGCCGACGACATGCTCCTGCGCCATGACTCGCCGCGCGATCGCGTCGAGATCGGCCGTCGAGGGTTGACCGGCCGCGCTCGCGGGCGCGATGAACGGGGCGAGTGCCGCGAGTACCGCACAGCCGACCGATCGAATGTGCATGAAGAGCTCCTAGACTGGATGTTGAAAAGATCTAAACGCCCTCACGCGGCCGGCGAAACGTCGACATACTTTCGTGGCTTCGCGGATGTTGCAACAAAATAGGATCGATGTTCGTCCCTTCGGTAAGCCCGGCGGGCTCTCTCGAATCTCCAGCGAAGTCATGGGCACCCGACTCACCACAACGCTACT
>DASVYG010000207.1:0-26290 GCA_036392315.1 Gemmatimonadaceae bacterium | reverse complement strand
AAAATCGCGAGCAGCTCAGCGCTGGACAGCGCGGTGGCACCGAGGTCGACCAATCGCTCCCGCGGACGTTCCGAGCGAGGTAACTCTCGAATAGTTAACCCTTTTGACGTCTCCTGACCAGCCATGAGTGGACTCCGGGCGGTGGCCTAGGAGCCTGCACCGCCTCGGCATCCAAAACGCCATCGAATCGTTGCGAGTCGAATCGTCCGGCGAAACAAGACGCGCCGGAGGTTTGTCGTGGCATACCGCTCTCGTCGTTAGAGAGGGTCGCCCCTCCGTAGCCTTGGTCGAGGGAGTGAACCAAGTCGAAGGTGATCTCCCCGTGCCGCTGCACTGGAAGTGCCTAAGTCAAAGCCGCGTGCTGCGCCTGTCGCATGATTCCCGAAGGCCCATCAGTGAACCGCGCTATTGGTAAGATGTCAGTGTGCGCGGTCAGTCTCTCTGCTGGCACCGATGGCGGGACTCCTGCAGGGCTCAACAGGGCTATCGGAGTCAGCGGCACCGCTCGGAGCACTCGGTGTGCGTGTTAGGCCGGCCGTCCGGCGCACTCGCCGACGCGTTGAGTGCTCGCGTTTTCGTGCAAGGACGGGTCTCCCGATCGCGCGTAGTGCCCGGTCATGAGCGTGCCGAAGTTCACCATGTCGAGCAACGACTTTCCGTCAATCGAAAGGACTTTTCCATGGCCATGAAGGACTTTTTCCTCCGGCATGAAGAATTTGTCCTTCGGCGTGAGGGCCTCCTCCCCCATCGCGATACAGTTCACTCCCCCGGAGGGCGTGTTCCTCGTGACGTCGCCGCGCTTTCATCGATGCTTGGCGTGGTTGCGTCGGGAAACCGCACATTGCCGGCGCGACGAGAAACACTTCGCTGATCGCATCAAGGAGATTCTTCCGTGTTCGCCTCGATTTTCGCCCGTGCTACCAGGGATTCCTTACCGCTCGAACGAGAAGCTGCGGCCCTTCAGCGGTTTACCATGAATCGCTTCAGCGTAGCCGCCTCGCTTGCGGCGCTCTCTGCCCGCCATCAGCGAGTTTTCGCCGGCTGGCTGTCATTATAATGATGCTCCAATTCACCTTCCATTTGCCGCGACAGACTTGCCTCGCGAGAGTCCGAGATTCCGAGGCGGATGCGGGCGATTGATGCGGCGCCGAACTGATCTCACCGTCGTGCCGCACGGCCCCACGTCGTGCACGCGGGATCCCACGCTGTGCAACCGCAAACCCACACTGCACCGGTGGAGTCCGGCGTACTTGACGGGCCGGCTCACCGAGCGGTTCACCGAGCTCACGCTGTCACAGTCGGTCCGCACGGCGCCCGCGCGTGACTGAACGCGCCGCGTGTCTGGCGTCACGGTGCGCGCGCGGCGCCTTACTCCGAGCGGCATCGCGATCACGCCCCGCGCCGAGTGGGCCAGAGCTCTACTGAAAGCGTATCACGCCGTGCGCGCGGTGCGATACCCACCGATCGTGAACAAAGCGCGCCCCGACAGCCGCCGCGTACTCGGGACCGCCGTTCGCGCACGGGCCGCTGATCGAGGAGCACGATCCGTGTGCGGCGATTCACATCCGGTTCGCGCAGTCTTACGGCCTATCGCCGCTCGGCCACGCATGGCATGATAATTCTCACATCATCAACGCCGTGTGCACGCGCTCGCAGGTAGCGCACGGAACGCGAATTCGGTCGCCTGAATAGCGGCGACTGCCCGCGACCGTCCGTACAAGGCGCGCCGAGTTCAGCGTGGGCGCGACGCCAGGAGCCTTGCATGCCGTCATAGATTCGCCCCGTGACACTTCTTGAACTTCTTTCCGGACCCGCACGGACACGGGTCGTTCCGGCCCACCGCCGACCAATCGACGTTGGCTGGAACTTTAGGGGCGTTCAGCGAGCGCGTTCGGCCGGCTCCGACGATCGTCGGGTCCTTGCGGGCCGCGACCGGCTTCGAGCTCGGCGTCTCCGCCGGCCCGACGTCGACCGCCGAGTCCGTGCCGTTCCCCGCCGCACCATCCTCGTTCATCGGGATGTCCTCGAGGATGCCGAGCGCGTTGTACTTCTTCGTCGCTTTCTGCGGCGGCGGGGGCGGGGGCGGCGGCGGCTCGAAGATCAGTTGCGCTTTGAGGAACCGTTCGGTGAACGTGCCGTAGATGTCGTTCATGAGGTCCACGAACATCGTGTACGCTTCCTGCTTGTACTCGATGAGCGGGTCCTTCTGGCCCCACGACCGGTAGTGAATCGCGTTGCGCAGTTGGTCGAGGTCGTAGAGGTGGTCCTTCCACTTCTCGTCCAGCACGTTGAGCATGACGAGCGACAGCAGACGGCCGCCGTAGGGCTGACCCGCCTCGTCCCGCACCGAGTCGAGGCTTTCGAGCTTGGCCCAGAACGCCTTCCTCGCGGCCTCGACCGCGACGTGTTGCGCCGAGGTGAGCTCGGTCGGACGATGATCCTCCTTCTCGTATTCGGGAACTTGAAGGAGGTAGTGCATCAACAGATCTTGCCGCAGCAGGTCGAAGTCCCACTGCGCCGCTTCCTCGTACTCGGCGAGGCTCGTGTCGACGCGGAAGGTGATCGCCTTCTCGATCATCTTGAGCGCTTCGCCCTTGAGCTCTTCTCCACCCTCGAGCGCGAAGCTGCGCAGTGAGTAGATGACCTCGCGCTGCTGGTTCATCACGTCGTCGTAATCGAGCAGCCGCTTGCGGGCTTGGAAGTTCTGGAGCTCGACGCGTTTCTGCGCGCCCTCGATCGAGCGCGTGATCAGCGAGTGCGTGAGCACCTCGCCTTCCTGAGCGCCAAGCCGGTCCATCAGGCTCGCGATGCGCTCGGACCCGAAGAGACGCATGAGGTCATCTTCGAGCGACAGGAAGAACTGCGACGAACCCGGATCGCCCTGGCGACCAGCGCGTCCGCGCAACTGCCGGTCGATGCGGCGTGACTCATGGCGCTCGGAGCCGATGATGTGCAGGCCGCCGATCTCCATGATGTTGATTTCTTTCCCGTCCGGATCCTTCACCTTGGACGGCTTGGGATCCGTGACGCCGGGTCCGAGTTTGATGTCGGTGCCGCGGCCGGCCATGTTCGTCGCGATCGTCACGGCGCTTGGCTGGCCCGCGCCGGCGACGATCTCCGCTTCGCGCTGGTGGTACTTCGCGTTCAGTACGTTGTGCTGGATTCCAGCACGACTGAACAGCTTGGCCAGCGTCTCCGAGGCTTCGACGCTCGTCGTGCCGATCAGCACCGGGAATCCGAGGTCGTGCAAGCGCCGCGTCTCCTCGACGATCGCGTTGTACTTCTCGCGGCGCGTCTTGTAGACGAGATCCTGACGATCCTCGCGGATCATCGGCCGATTGGTCGGGATCACGGCGACTTCGAGTTTATAGATCTGGAAAAACTCCGTCTCTTCCGTCTCCGCCGTGCCGGTCATGCCGGCCAGCTTGTCGTACATGCGGAAGTAGTTCTGGATCGTGATCGTGGCCATCGTCTGCGTCTCGCCTTTGACGCGGACGCCTTCCTTGGCCTCGACCGCTTGGTGCAATCCTTCCGACCAGCGACGGCCCGGCATCGTTCGGCCGGTGAACTCGTCGACGATCAGCACCTCGCCGTCCTGCACGACGTAATTGACATCGCGCTCGTACAACGCGTGCGCGCGCAGCAGCTGATGGACGATGTTGAGCCGCTCCGACTTCGACGCGTAGTCGATCTCGATCTGGCGCCGCGCCTCGAGCTTCTCCTCGGGCGTGAGCTCCGTATCGTGATCGATGCGGTGGACCTCTTGCGACAGATCCGGCAGCACGAACTCGTCGTGCGCGTTCGGTGACATGAAGTCGACGCCCTGGTCGGTGAGGTGCACCGAGTGCCCCTTCTCGTCCAGCACGAACAACAGATCTTCTTCGATGTCGCGGTACGCCTGCTTGGCCGCCGGCAGCCGCCGGTCGGCGATGTGCTCGAGCTCCATCTTCTGCACGAGCTGCTTGGTGCCCGGCTCCTGCAGCATCTTCATGAGCCGCCGATTCTTCGGATGGCCGAGTTGCGCCTTGTACAACCGCAGCGCGAGGGCCTGCGTGTCGCCCTTCTCCGCGTCGCGCTCCGCTTCGCCGACGAGCGTGTTCACCATCTCGGTCTGACGACGTACGAGCCGCGCGACGGCGCTGTTGTGCTCGAAGTACATCGCGTCGTTCTCGTTGCCCACCGGCCCCGAGATGATGAGCGGTGTTCGTGCCTCGTCGACGAGCACGGAGTCGACTTCGTCGACGATCGCGTAGACGTGCGAGCGCTGCACACGCTGGTCGAGCGAGACGACCATGTTGTCGCGCAGATAATCGAAGCCGAACTCGTTGTTCGTGCCGTACGTGATGTCGGCGAGATACGCCGCGCGCCGCTCGAACGTGCCGGGTTCGGTGTCGTCGAGACACCCGACCGTGAGCCCGAGATAGTTGTAGACGTGGCCCATCCACTGCGAGTCGCGGCGGGCGAGGTACGAGTTGACCGTGACGAGGTGGGCACCCTTGCCGGGCAACGCGTTCAGATAGAGCGGCAGCGTCGCGACCAGCGTCTTGCCTTCACCGGTCGCCATCTCGCCGATCTTGCCGAGGTGGAGCTGGATCCCGCCCATGAGTTGCACGTCGTATGGGACCATGTCCCACTGCAGCTCACGGCCCGTCACCATGACCGTGGTTCCCACGAGTCGCCGCGAGGCTTCGCGGACCGTGGCGAACGCCTCGGGCAACAGCTCGTCGAGGAGATCAGCCGTCTCTTGGCGCAGCTTCCCTTCGACGCCGCCGCGTCCGTCCGCTCCGCCCAGGTCGATGTCGATGCGGTCGCGCTCGACGATGTCGCTGGCGGCGCGCTTCCGCTCGCGCAACTCGGTGACTTGACGCTCGAGGTCGCCCGTCCGCTCGTGAATGATCTGGCGGAACTTGGCGGTCTGCGCACGCAATTCCTCCTCCGACACCTTCTGGAGGCGGGCGTAGTGCTCGTTGATCTCGTCGACGATCGGCTGGATTTTCTTCCGCTCGCGCTCGTGTCGCGAACCGATGACGGCGTTGATGACTCGCTTGAACATGCAATCCTCTAACGGTACAGCCGTTCCGCCGCGATATACTCGGCAACGGCGTCGGGCACGAAACCTCGAATCGACCGACCTTCCTTCACCCGCCTACGGACTTCCGTCGACGAGATATCGATACGCCGGGTCGCGAGCCGCCTCGGTGTTCCGGGGATCGAGGCCAAATCGGGCGCCTCGTCGGTTCGCTGGAGCACTACGACCGTCGCGAGCTCGGTGATTCGTTGCGGCTCCCGCCACTGAGCAAACGATCGGACCACGTCTGCGCCGACCAGCCAGAACAGCTCGGCCGACGGCAATTCTGCGGCGAAGGCCGACAAAGTATCAACCGTGTAAGATAACCCGCCCCGATCGATTTCCATCGAACTGGCCTCGAAGCGCGGGTCGTCATCCACGAGCAGACGAACCATGGCGAGTCGGTGCTCCGGCGACGCAGCCTCTTGCCGAGTCTTGAACGGCTGGACCGACGCCGGGATGAACACGAGGCGATCGAGCCCGAGCGCCTCCAAGGCGTCCCCGGCAGCGAGCAAGTGCCCATTATGTGGGGGATCGAAGCTCCCCCCAAGGAGCCCGATCCGCACGGATCAGGCGGCGGGCGCTGGCGGCTTGACCGGCGGAACGGCCGCGGAATCTGCTTTGCCCGAATCTGCCTTGACGGTCGCCGACGCGGCGTTGGGGACACCGGAGCACACTTTGTTGACGCCCGAATCGTTCGGGTAGCGCTGGCGGAGCTGCGTGCAGAGATCCGACGCGTCTTCCCGATACCGATTGGCCTTGTAAGACTCGACGAGCCGCAGGGCGGCGTCTCGGGCGGTCGGCGTGGTCGCGTATTTGGCCAACACGTCCTTGAAATACAGCATGCCAGAGTCGTACGCCTTGCGGCGGAAGTAGTACATGCCGGCGTCGTAGTCCTTGATCGCGAATTTGTTCTCGAGCTCGGCGATCTCCTTTTGCGCCGTCGGGATCAGCGGAGACGTCGGATAGAGGCCGATGAGCGTATTGTATGACGCAAGCGCGGTCTCCCCATTGATGGGGTCGAGCTGAGGCTTGCGCCAAAGCTTGGCGTACGAGCGGGCTGCCTCGAGCGCGGCGTCGTCGGCCAGGCTGTCGTCGGGAAAGGATTCGACCAGTCGGCTAAAGCTCTGTGCGGCGAGCAGGAATTCGTCCTGGTGCTGATGCGACGACGCGAGATACCAGTACGAGCGCGGCAGTAGTGAATCGCGAGCCGGAAGGTCGGTCGTCAGCTTCTCGAACCCGGTGATCGCGTTGTCCCAATGATGACGCTGATACTCGTGCAGCGAGGCGGCGTACAGCGCCTCGTTCGTCGTCAGGTTCTTGAGTTGGAATTCCGGCCGGCACGCTACGACAGCCAAGATCGGCAACGTCGCGGCGAGTCTCCAGGAAGTACGGTGCATATTGGGAATTGTACCCGGGACAATGGCATGGGTTGCTGATTCGCCGGCCGCCGCGCCCGGCACACCAACTTCCCTCGCTTACGCCCGGGGTTGCCATTACCTCGCTAACCGCACTGGCCGCCCCGGCGTACGCTCAATGCTCGAACGCGAGCCGAGAAAGATAACCAGTTCGGTCGGCGGACAGGGCCAATCTAGGCCCGTGTCGGCAGATCGAGATCCTTGTGCTCGACTCCGCTGAGGGGAGACGAAACCGGAACGCGCACGGGCGGCAGCTCGCGCCATCCCGCCTGCTCGAGGATCCGAGCAGTAATGCGGTCCACGACCTCCGATTCGTCGGGCGTCTCGGCTGCGCCGGATGCGAGATCGAGCCACGACAAGGCCTCGTCAAAGGCGCAGCGCTGTCCACACGCGTCGCTCGCCACGAGGGCATACCGATAGGCGAGTCCGCGGTCGCCAGCCTGTTCGGCGTGGCGAGCGATCTCTCCGGCCACGCTGCCATCGGGAACCTTCCCTGCGGGCAACAGCAACTCGAGGGTCAGTGCGAGTGCGCGGTGCACCTCACGGCGCCGCGATGTGCTGACGCGCGCTCGCACCACGTTCGCGATGATGGGGTGTGCGCAGCGATATACGCCATCCTCTTCCATCGCGAGATGGCGCTCGACGAGCGCATCGCCCAGGGCAGCGGCGTGAAGCCGCGAAATGCCGTGCAGATGCGACAACACGTCCGTTCGGCAGCCACGCCCGGCGACGGCGATGCTCACGAGCAGCGCGTTCATGTGGTCCGGAAGACACTCGATCCGCTCAGCGATGGCGTCATGCACGGTCGGTGAGAGCAATGACGGCGTCGTGTCCGTGAGCGCGGACGCGCGCACGGTCCACGCATCGGTTCCCGGATCGACCGTCAGGAGCTCCTGTGCAAACAACGTCTTGAGCAGCTCGATCACGTAGAATGGGTTGCCTGCCGTGGCCTCGTGAATGCGAGCCGCGAAGCGCCGTGCACCGTCCGGTGCGTCCACTCGTGCGAGCTCACGAATCAGCCGCCACACATCCTCCTCGGACAGCGGCGCCAAGACGACGGACGCGCTATCACGAGCGGCGCGAAGCGCGCGGGCCAGACGCGCCGCTGGAGCGTCTCGCTCGATTTCGCCCAACGTGAAGGTCGCGCACCACAGGACGCGCGCCTCGGCGAGCCGGCGAACCAAGAAATGCAGCAGGCTGCAGCTATCGGCGTCGCACCACTGGAGATCGTCAATGAGTACGGCGACCGGTGCGTCTTCCGATATCGCCAATAGCATCTGCGCGAACGCCTCGAACAGTCGCCAACCGTTGGCGGCCACGCTGGTCGACGGCGCGTCCGGCAAATTGGGGAACCGCCGTCGAATCTCGGGCAGCACGCGTCCCATCTCGGCGAGCCATTCCGGGTCGACGCCGGCGATGCTCGGCGCATCGAGCACGCCTCGTAGCGCCTCGATGACGGCACCGAATGGCGCACCTGCATGCCCGTCGTAGCCGCGCCCGCGCAACACCATCCCGCCTTGCGACACAACCCAGGCGAGAAAGTCGTCAGCGAGTCGCGTCTTGCCGACGCCGGGCTCACCCTCGATGAGCGTGATGCGACTCGACTCGGTCGACGCAGCCGTCCAGGCGCGTCGGAGCACGTCCCATTCGCGGTCGCGTCCGACGAGGGCTCCGACGAATGAGGGCGCGTGTTCGTACCACGTTTCTTTCGCCGGCGGCGGTTTGGGTGCGGCGGACGCCTGATCGAGACGCGCCATGAGGTCCACGAGGCCGCGTCCAGGAGTCTGCCGCGCTTCGGAGGCGAGGCGCGCTGTGTATCTCGCGTACGTCGAGCGCGCGGCGTCGCGATCCCCGGCGCGGTGTTGGGCCTCGACGAGAATCGCAACCGCGTCTTCGGCCAGCGGATCGAGCTTTACCCAACGCTCCGACAACCTCGCCGCGTCCCTCCATGCTCGGCGCGCCGTGGCTTCGCGCGCCGAGTTGGCGACGAGCGACGTGTAGCGAGCCAAGAGCTCGAGGCGCTTTTCTTCGGCCCACTCCTCGAACGCCGGAGAATTGCGGAGGGAGAGCGATGCCAAGAAGCGCGGTACGTCGATCGCGATGGCCGCGGCGGCATCCTGTTGACTCAAACGGAGAAACTCGTTGACGTCGCACAGTAGCTCGTCACCAAGCTCGATCGACGCGCGCTCGACATGGAGGACGTCGCCCACGGCATCACGCAAGTGCGTGAGCGCCTGGCGAAGCGATGCCTTTGCCTTGTCCTCGGGGTATTCGCCCCAAAGGAGCGCGGTGACCTCCTCTCGCCGATGTGGACCGCGCTCGAGCGCAAGGAATGCGAGCAACGCGAGAGTCTTCGACCCGAGTGGGGCCCCGCAGGGCACACCACCGCTGGCCGTCAGGGCGACATCACCACACAGACGAAGTGCGAGTGCCGGCATCGGCTCCGGGTCCGAAGGTCGGCCGCAAACTTACGCACAATTCACGATGCTCGGTAGACTGATCACGCTTGTTTCACGATCGCGCTGAACGTTGTGGGCGCGAAAGAGAAACGGAGTCCGGATTGCATACAGCCGACGAGTCGCCCGAGCAGCGGTTTGCCGAACTTAGCCGTCTCGGAAATCTTCGCCGCCTCGAGGGCGACCCGACGTCAGCGGAGGCGCTGCTCTTGGAGGCGCTATCGCTCGCCGAATCGGCGTTTCGCGACGATCCACTTCGCGTCGCCAGTGCACTGAACGCAGTCGGGCTGTTGTACAAGGACCTGGCCAAGTTCGATGCAGCGCGCGCCTTCTACGAACGCGCGCTCTCCCTCGTGGATCTGGCCGCGGAGTCGCACGACGTTGCGACGCTCTATCACAACCTGGGCGGCATAGAGCACGCGCAACGGAATTACGCGGCCGGCGAGCCGTTCGCGCGCAAAGGCCTGGAGATTCGGAGACGGCTGGCGAGCGCCGATGATGTTGCGCTCGCGACAGACATGGTTGCGCTGGCGGCGATTCTCGACGGCCAGCGAAAGTTCGATGAAGCGGAGACGCTGTACGTCGATGCGCTTCGAATCCTCGATCGAGACCCGGACGCGAACGCCGGCGACATTGCCGTCGCGTTGAATGATCTCGGCGCGCATTACGCGCAACGAGATCAGATCGACCGCGCGGACGATTTGCTCACGCGCGCCGCAGAGCTCAAGGCGCGGTCGCTCGGCCCGCGCCATCCCGACGTGGCCGTGACGTTGAACAATCTGGCCATCGTGCAGAAACGTCGCGGCGACGTCGCGCGCGCCACGTCCCTCTACCAGGACGCGGTTGGTATTTTCGAGGAATCGCTGGGACCCGACCACCCGAAGGCGATTGCCTGCCGCCGCAACCTCGCACGCTGCGCCGCCGATGCTCCAGACCAAAGCCTCTAACGCGTCCTCCGTCGTCGACGCCGCCTCGCGTCCGCCGCCCGATCAACTGCTGAATTCACGACGCCCGCTCGCTCGTTCACGATCGATTCACGACGCGAGCACAAATTGTCGCCCGATTGAATTGACGCTGCTCGGCGAGATAGTCATCTCGAAGCCGACGGACTCATCGTCGACCAATTTGTTCTGATCGGGCCGGCAGGCGATCGGACTCGTGATGTGGATGAACGCAGCATCCTTTAACCTCTCACAGGAATGGACACGATGAAAAAGGAAGAGCCCCGTATCCGAATCGAGCTCACAGTCGATCAAAAGAAGCAGATCAAAGAGGCATCGGGCGAAGACGTCAGCGCGATCGAATTCACCGCGCGAGAGCTCGAAGAGCGCGTCGCTCCAATCATCTACATCAAGTAGTTCGATCTTCCCGCGGAGATTGGACTCGTCGGTCCACCCAGTGCGCCCGGCCAAAGTCGGGCGCACTTCTTTACCCGGTAAGAGGCGACATGAAGGCAGATCAACGCGAAGCCCCGCTGTTGCTCCGCGTCCAGCTCACCGACGACCAGCGCCGCCAGGTTCTCGAGCAGACCGGCCATGATATTTCTGCGCTGCCCTACGCGAGTGGCGCCAGCGCGGTCCTGAGCACGTTCGGCGGCATCGTCGTTCGCGTGCCACGGGGAGTTTTCGTGCCGACGGCCGCGACGGAGCATCTCTTGTACGCGGCAATTCATGCCGCATCAGGCTCTGCGCGCCCGATTGTCGTCGACGTTGGCACGGGCTCGGGCGTCGTTGCGCTTGCGGCAGCAGCAGCGCTTCCGTCGGCGTCCGTGTTCGGAACCGACGTATCGGAATTGGCCCTCGAGGCGGCGCGTGCTAACCGCGCCCGGCTTCGACTCCACAATGTTCGTTTTTCTCGCGGCTCCCTCCTTTCGCCGCTCCCTCGGCGACTGCTTCACCGGGTTGCGGTAATCGTGGCCAACATTCCGTATGTCCCGCCGCGGTTGGCCGACGCCTCTGAGCACGCGTTCCCGGAAGGCACCGCGATCGGGCTCGGCGAGGACGGACTCGAGCTCGTACGGCGGCTCGCCGATGGCGCCCGTCAATTCCTCATGCCCGGCGGATCGTTGGTGTTGCAGCTGGCCGATTTTCAATGGGCAGGTTTTGGGTCGGCACTGACGGCGCTTGGCTACAACGCACCCGAACTCGACGCGCACTCGATAAACGCTCCCGTGACCGGCCGGGTCGTTTGGCCTGGATAGCGGCCGGTGACGAAACCACTTTCACGTTAGCATCGTCGCCATTCACGCTCGATTCACGATCGCGACGTACGTTTCCCGCAGTCGAACGGCCCCCCTTTACTTCGAGGACTACCGATGTCAAGCAAGAACGAGAACGAGATTGTCCGCATCGATCTGACACAGGACCAGAAGGACAAGGTCAAGACCGTGACCGACAAGAATGCTGAGGCGATTGAGTTGACGGTCAAGGAACTCGAGGCGCGTATCGCGCCAATCATCATCGGCTGAGCCCTACCGGCCCACTGCGAGCGCCGCGCGAATCCTCCCTTCGCGCGGCGCTTCGCATTGATGGGGTTGCGAACACCGTACCCGGACGACACCTTAGCCGCCCCGCCATCCCGGAGAATCAGTGGGCCGGTCCGACTCGAGCGCGGTGGCGACACCCGCTTTCGGAATAGATCCGAGCCAAGCTCGAGTCGCCGCGTTACATGAGATCACCCTCGAGCTGTTCGCCGCGGATGATCCGTCGGAGATCGCCGGTAAACTGCTCTCGGCCGCCGGCCGCGTCGTTACGGTCGACGGCGTGTCGCTTTGGGTGCCGCGGGGCGACACGCTCGAGTGTCGAGGCGCCATCGGGGAGAACCGCGAGCAGCTGACGGGAGTGGCCGTCGCCGCCTCCGCTGCAGGTGAGCCGCTCGATAGCGAGACAGGCGTCGCGGTCTTCGCCACGGGTGTCGCCGTCAACGGGCGGCTGACCGTCGTGTTGCGTGCGACGCGAGCGCGCGCCGCGGATGAAGGATTCAGCGACGCGGAGCAGGATCTGCTGCGTCAACTGGCCGACGCGGCGGGAGCCGCCATGGCGAGTGCGACGCGGCTGGCCGAAAGTCAGCGCGCCGCCGACGAAAGCGCGCGCGACCTGGCGTTGATCACCGAGATGAGTCGAGAGATCACCTCGACTCTCGACCTCGATCGAGTCCTCCGCTCCGTGGTCAATCTCGCCAACCGCGCGTTCGACTTCGATCGCGGCGCCATCGCGCTGTACGAACACGGCGTGTGCGACATCCGCGCGGTCGCCGGCGCCGATGCCGTCGATCCAAAAGATCCGGCCCTTCAAGATCTCGCCGTCCGCGCGGCGTGGGCGGCTGGACTGGGTGAGGGGTTCTACCTGTCGGATCGGTCGGACCCGGCTTCGGATGCGGAACGCACGTTCGTGCAGGTGTTCGGTGAGGACCTCGAGCGCGACGGGGCGATGAGCGGTTTGTATCTGCCGCTCAAGGATGAGGAAGGGATCGTCGGGATCCTGCTGTTCGAGACCAGCCGCACGGAGTTCGCCACCACGCGGCAACGGGATCTCGCGGGCATTCTCGCCAATCAGGCGACGGTTGCCGTGCGCAACGCGCGGCTGTACCACCAGGTCCCGTTGGCCAACACGTTCGGCGCGATTAGCGCGCGCAAAGAGGCGCTCCTCGGACTGCCCCGGCAGCGGCGGATTGCGTATGCCGGGCTGCTGGTGTTGGGTCTCGCAGCCGGGACGTTGATCCGTTGGCCCCTCCGTGTTTCCGGAACCGATCCCGTGTTTCGTCCGCTCGGGCGCGCCGACGTGCGCCCAACGCTGCCCGGCGTGATCGATCGCGTGTTCGTGCGTGAAGGCATGACCGTCGATCGGGGGGCGCCGGTCATGCATCTTCGAGACGATGAGCTTCGCGCACAGCGCGACGCCGCCGCCGCCGCGGTTGCGGCGGCCGAGCGAGGTGCAACGATCGCCGCATCGCGTGGTGATGCCGCGGAGGAGCGGCTCCAACGACTTCGCGCCGACGTCCTCCGACGCGAGACCGATCTACTCGACGAGCAGATTCACGCGATGATCGTTCGCTCACCGGTTCGCGGTGTCGTACTCACACCGCGACCGGAGGAACGGGTCGGAACGCGCGCGGACGCGGGCGATCTGCTGGCCGTCATCGGACGCACCGACTCGCTCGAGCTCGAGTTCGCAGTGGATCAGCAGGATGTGGCGCGGCTGCGGCCGGCGGACGAGGTTCGGCTGCGGGTCACCGCGTTGCCGCAGCAGACCTTCTCCGGGCACGTCACGTCGATCGCTTCGATCGGTTCGAGCCTGCCGGGCAACGACGCATCGATCATGTTCCCGGTGCGCGCGGTCGTCGGTAACGAAGGCGGATTGCTGCGCCCCGGCATGGCAGCCTACGCACGCGTGCTCACCGAGCCCGCCTCACTGCTCTGGCGTCTCATGCGTGGCCCGGTGCGCAGCTTCCGGCTCCTCTGGTGGAGGATGTGGTCGTGAGAGGTCTCTATATAACGATCTCTTTGTCGCTCGCGTCAGTCGTCGTCGCGTGCGGCACGGAGGCCCGGTCGGCGAGCCCACGGCAAGCCGGTGCGGTGCTGAGCGGAAGCGGCATGTCGGCAAAAGCCGAGTTCACGGTCGATACGATCACGGTGCAGTTGCCGCTCGAGCTCCCCACCCAGTTGTATGTCGAGCATGACGCCGCCGTCGTCGCTCGCTCCGCCGGCACAATCGATTCGATGTTCGCGGAGCTTGGCGACCACGTGTCGGCCGGTCAAACGTTGGCCCGCCTCGAAAGCGCCGAGCAGGAGATCGCGCTGGCGAGCGCGGAGGCATCGTACGAGAATCTCGGCCGGGTGGCGGCGCGGGCGCGTACGTTGACCAAGTCGGGCGGCGCCACGGCGGCTGACTCCGAGCAGGCCGAATTCCAGTTGCGACAGAGCGATATTGCGCGACGCAAAGCGCGTCGCGACCTGGAGCTCACCAGGATCACCGCTCCGTTCGATGGCGTCGTGACGGCTCGGTTGGCGCGACCACGCCGATTCGTCGCGGTGGGCGACACGCTGTTTCGTGTGACGGAGCAATCGCCGTTGTTCGCGCGTGTCCGCGTGCCCGAGGCGAGCGCGCTGCGACTTCACATCGGTGACGCAGCGACGATCGTTGCCGCCCCGTCGGAGGCCGCGCCGGCGACCATCGTCCACACAGCTCCATTCGTCGATGCGGCCAGCGGAACGCGTGAGATCGTGCTGCGGGTGGTCGGTTCGAGCCCCAACCTGCTCGTGGGGAGCAGCGCGACCGTACGGTTGGGACGAGAGCTCCGGCGTGCGATGAGTGTGCCTCGCGAAGCCATCGCGCCGGAGGGCTACGCAGTCGTCGTCGAGAACGGTCGAAGCACGCTCCGACCCGTGACGACCGGCCGTGATCTTGGCGGCGGACGGATCGAGGTGCTGAGCGGCCTCTCGCCGGGCGAACGGCTGGCTCGCCCGATTCGATAGTCGCATGACGCCCTGCCTTCGATCCGACCTGTCGATCATCGCGCAGGTCTACCGCGGACAAGAGTCGTATGTCGTGAAGGATCTTTCCGCGCAAAAGTACTTTCGCTTCGGTCCGACCGAGGTGCGCGTCATGCGCTCCTTCGACGGCCAACGCACGCCGACGGAGATCGTCTCGGCACTGGCGAGTGAAGGGCTACGCGTATCGGTCGAGGCGGTCGAGGCGTTTGCGCGGCAACTCTCCGGCGCGGGATTCCTCGAGCGCACGCTCGCCGAACGATCGACCTTGCAGATGGAGAGATTGCGTGCGCAACGCCGGATGCAACGAAGACCGCGCCTGTTTCGCGGCGAGCTTCTGCGCATGCGGTGGACCTTCGGCGATCCGGATGCCCTGCTCTCTCGCTCCCTGCCGCACATTCGATGGATGTTCACACCGGCGTTCATCGTCGCGTCCATGGTGCTGTTCGCGGTCTACCTGCTCGTGCTCGGACAGCAATGGGGTGAATTCGGCGCCGCCCTCAAGGCGACCTACTCGTGGCAACACATCACACTGGCCAACGGCGTGACTCTCTGGCTGACCGCTGGCGCGGTCATTCTGATTCACGAGCTCGGGCATGGATTCACGTGCAAGTATTTCGGCGGTGAGGTGCGCGAACTGGGATTCATGTTGCTGTACTTCCAGCCTGCGTTCTACTGCAACGTGAGCGATGCGTGGAGTTTCACCGAGCGCCGCTCGCGGCTCTGGGTGACGGCGGCGGGCTCGTGGATTCAGATCGTCGTGGCGAGTCTGGCGGCAATCGTCTGGTGTATCGCGGCGCCGGGAACGCTCGTCGCCAACGTTGCAGTGGCCGCGATGCTCGTCGGTGGGGTCACCACGATGTTCACCAACGCGAATCCCCTGCTGCCGCTCGACGGCTACTTCGCGCTCACCGATTGGCTCGAGATCCCGAATCTTCGCCATCGCGCGTTCGCTCACTTCAATTGGTGGATCAAGGCTCGCGTGTTCCGCCTCGAGCTGCCCCAGCCCGCTGCGAGCGCGCATGAACGACGAATCTTCCTGACCTATGGGGCGCTTTCCACCCTGTATGCGGCGTCGATCTTCACGTTTCTCGCCGCGCTGGCGCTGGGATGGGCGCGTCAGGCGCTCGGCGCGCTTGGAGTCGCGTTGGGCGTCGGCGTGCTGTTACTCCTCTTGCGCCGGCGACTCACCGACTGGGCTCGGACGGTGGCATTGACCATTCGCACGCGGCGGGCGGCGCGCTCCGCCGCGCCGCGCCGGCGGTGGATGCTGATCGGACTCGCGACGATCATCGTCGCCTTGTTTCTGCCGTGGACGTTGACGAGCCCGGGCCCGCTCGTCGTCCGACCGATCTCGAGCCAAATGGTAACGGCATCCGACACCGGCGTCGTGTCGCAGGTGTTCGTGTCGGAAGGCATGCACGTGGACGCCGGCGCGCCGTTGGTGCGTCTCGTCGACCACGTGCTCGAGCAAGACATCCTCGCCGTCGATCGCTCGGTGGATTCGCTCACGGCATTCGAATCAACGGCCAGGGCCTCCAATCGTGTCGCGGACGCCGAGCGCATCTCCGCCGAGCGCGAGGCGGCAGTCGAGCAGCTGGCGGCGCTCGAGCGTCGCGCCGAGGCGATGACGATTCGCGCCGCGACCGCGGGAACCGTGGCCAGCCCGCGACCGGAGGATCTCGTCGGTCGTGCTGTGGGCGGCGGCGACTCGCTTCTTACGATTGCCGCGCTGGACTCGGTCGAGCTGCGTGTCGCGCTCGACGCAGGCGGCGCGACGCGGGTGCGTCCCGGTCAGATCGTGCATGCGATCTCGTACGGTGATCCGTCCGCGCCCTGGACCGGCCGAGTCGCCGAAGTGTCGGCCGCGGGAATAGCGGTTCGCGGCACAGGCGGCATGGTCGAGGCGCGGATCAGACGCGCGGCGGACGGCGTGTGGCGGCCCGGCGTCAACGGAGAAGCAAGCGTCGAGCTCGAGCGATCGACCGTGATTGGCGCGCTCTGGTGGAAGGCGCGGCAGTTGCTGCGGACCGATCTCTGGCTCTAGTGCGCTATAACAGCGGCGCGCTCAGTCAGCTGCCGCGTTTCGTCTTGAAGTCGCGAATGTAGTCCATGACATCAACCGTCGGACGCCACCCGAGCTCGTCGCGCGCACGCGTGGGATCCTCGGCCACGTCCTGTCGTCCCGCATAGCCGTCCACCATTCTGATCTCGCCGCCAAAGGCGTGGGCGATGTCGATCACACTGTAGCTCGCGTCGGCGCGGAGCGCGTATCCGTCGCCATGTCCCTGTTCACCCACGAGAACGATGCCGCGTGCGAGATCTTTGACGAAGGTGAACGCGCGACGTTGCGTCCCCGGCGAGACGACCTCCAGCGGTTGTTTCGCAGCGTGGGCCGTCGCGAACTTGGCGATCAACGTCGCGTACTTTCCCTGGCCGACCTCGCGCGGTCCGAACGCGTTGTAGAAGTAACAAATCGCGTAGTCGAGACCAAACCATCGTCCATAGTCGTTCACCAAATCGACGTTCGTCGCTTTGGTGAATGAATACGGATTCTGGTGGCGACCGTCGCCCTCGATGGCGAACTTGGTGCTCGACGCCGCGTAGACGAGCTTGCGAACCGAGCGCCGCCGGCAGAACTCGACCACCCCGAACGTTCCGACGATGTTGAAGTCGTACACCGTCGCCACGTCGTCGAAGCTCGTCGCGATACGCGCGTACTCGCCCAGGTGGTACACGATATCGGGCGTCTCGGGCACCAGCCGCTCGATATCCTTCGTGTGCCCGTCGCGATATTCGGCGCCGCGGATGTGATTCTCACGACGCCCGTTCGAGTAGTTGTCGAGGGAGATGACGCGATTCTCGGGATCGCCCATCAGGAGCTCGATGATGTGCGAGCCGACGTGACCCGCGCCGCCGGTCACGAGGATCGTACGGCCGCTCACGACGCGCTCACCCGACGACCTGGCGGCCGATCGAGTGATAGGTGAAGCCCAGCTCCGCCATGCGGCGCAGCGCGTACAGATTGCGACCGTCCACGATGATCGGCCGGCGGAGCGTCCGCTTGATGCGCGGGAAATCGGGATGCCGGTACTCGTTCCAATCGGTCACGACCGCGAGGGCGTCGGCGTCCGTCAGCGCGTCATAGCTCGACGTCGCGAACCGCACGCGATGGCCTAAACGCCGCCTCGCCTCGTCCATGGCCACCGGATCGTGAGCGACGACGCTCGCGCCGGCGTTCAATAGCGCCTCGATCAGCGCCAGAGACGGCGCGTCGCGCATGTCATCGGTATTCGGCTTGAAGGCGAGTCCCCACACGGCGACGCGCGCGCCCGAGAGGTCGGCGCCGAGTGCCTGCCGCAGCTTGTCGAACATCCGATGCTTCTGATCGTCGTTGACTGCTTCGACCGCCTCGAGAATGCGAAGGCAGCTCGATTGATCGCGCGCCGTCTTCACCAACGCCTTGACGTCTTTCGGAAAGCACGAACCCCCGTAGCCAGGGCCGGGGAACAGGAACGCGGGCCCGATGCGATCGTCGCTCCCGATTCCCTTGCGAACCAGGTCCACGTCGGCGCCGACGCGCTCGCACAGATTCGCGATGTCGTTCATGAACGAGATGCGAGTCGCCAGCATGGCGTTGGCCGCGTACTTCGTCATCTCCGCCGACGGAATGTCCATGAAGATGATCGGCTTGCCCGTGCGCACGAACGGCGCATAGAGTTCGGCCATGATGCTGCGCGCGTGATCCGTCTCGGCGCCGAGGACAACACGATCGGGCTTCATGAAGTCGTCGACCGCGGCGCCTTCCTTGAGAAACTCGGGGTTGCTCACGACGTGGAACGGAAAGCTCGCGTACCGACTCACACACTCTGATACCTTCGCCGCCGTGCCGACCGGTACGGTGGACTTGGTGACGATCACCGTCTCGCGTTTCATGCTGCGTCCGATCATCTCGGCGACGGCCAACACGTGGCGTAGATCGGCCGAGCCGTCCTCGTCGGGCGGCGTGCCCACGGCGATGAACGCCACGTCACTCTGCCCAATGGCATTGGCGACGTCGGTCGTGAAGGCGAGACGCCCGGCCGCCTGATTGCGCTCGACCAAGCGGTCGAGCCCCGGCTCGTAGATCGGTAGCACATTTCGCGTCAGCCCGTCGATCTTCGCGACGTCGACGTCCGCGCCGATCACCTGATTGCCAGTTTCCGCGAGGCATGCCCCGACCACGAGCCCGACGTATCCGGTGCCGATCACGCTGATATTCATCGGCGAATGTCTCTCACTCGGAGGCCGCCGCGGTCGGTCGCGACGTCGAAAGGGAGACGACTCGCGCTTTCGTCTTCACGAGGTCCTTCGTCACGTTGCGACTGTCGACAATCAACGACGCGTTGTCCATGACGACTTGATAGTCGACGGCGCGGTGATCGGTGACGACGACGACCGCATCGGCGCGCCGAATCGTCTCCGGGGTCAGCGCGACGCCGTCTCGCATGCGGCCATCCTCGCGAACACATTTGATGAACGGATCGTGGAACTCGACGTCGGCGCCCTGTTCCTCCAGCAGACGAATCACGTCGAGGGCCGGGCTCTCTCGCACGTCGTCGATGTCGCGTTTGTACGCGACGCCGAGGACGAGGATGCGGCTTCCGTTCACGGGCTTTCGATCGTCATTGAGTGCGTGCGCGACCTTCTCGACGACGAACGCCGGCATCTGGCTATTGATCTCGCTCGCCAAGTCGATGAAGCGCGTCTTGTAGTTCAGCGTTCGCATCTTCCACGCGAGGTAGTGCGGGTCGAGCGGGATGCAGTGTCCGCCGATGCCTGGTCCCGGCGTGAACTTCATGAACCCGAACGGCTTCGTCGCGGCGGCCTCGATCACTTCCCAGACATCGACGCCGAGCTTGTCGCACACGATCGCCATCTCGTTCACCATGCCGATGTTGACCGATCGGAACGTGTTCTCGAGCAGCTTGACCAATTCGGCCGCCTCGGGGGACGAGACTGGAACGATCTGATCGATGCATGTGGCGTACAACGTCATCGTCAGCTCGGTGCAGGCCGGCGTGATGCCACCGACGACCTTTGGCGTGTTCTTGGTGTGATAGACCGGGTTGCCTGGGTCGACACGCTCGGGACTGAACGCGACGAAGATGTCCTTGCCGACGGTGAACCCGAGGTTCGTGAGCGCCGGCAGCAACACTTCGCGGGTCGTGCCAGGATAGGTCGTGCTCTCGAGCACCACGAGCACGCCGGGGCGCGCTTGCCGAGTCGCGGCCTCGGCCGCGGCAATAACGTAGCTCATGTCCGGGTCGCGCGTCTTGCTCAACGGCGTTGGCACGGCGATCGAGATCGCGTCGGCCTCGTGCAGGCGCTTCTCGTCCGTTGTCGCCTCGAAGGAGCCGTCACGCACCAGTGCGGCGAGCTCCGACGCGGGAACGTCTTGGATGTGCGACTCGCCGCGCATGAGCAACGACGTGACCCGTTCGCTCACGTCGTATCCGATGACGTGAAATCCCGCCTTCGCGAACTCGACGGCGAGCGGCAGTCCCACGTAGCCCAGGCCGATCACCCCGATGACCGCGGAGCGATCGTTGAATTTGCCGAGTAGCGCGTCCTTCATGAACGGGTTAGCGGACATAGAATGCTCGCACGGCCTCGATGACTTCGTTCAGCTGACTTTCCGTCAGCTCGGGATAAATCGGCAGGGACAAGACCTCGCGCGCCGCCAGCTCGGCTTCGGGACACGTGCCTTCTTTGTAGCCGAGATACGAAAAGCATGGCTGGAGGTGGAGCGGCAGCGGATAGTACACGGCCGTTCCAATTCCGCGCTCTTTGAGAAAACGCTGAAGGTCGTCTCGACGGTCGGCGCGAATGGTGTATTGGTTGAAGATGGATTCGTTCTGCGGCTCGATGAATGGCACCGTGATCCCCGGCACGTCGCACAAGGCCTTGGAGTAATACGCCGCGTTGGAACGCCGCTTGGCACTCCATGCGGCGAGGTGCGGCAGCTTGGCGCTGAGGACCGCGGCCTGCAGCGCGTCGAGCCGGCTGTTGAAGCCGACTTCATCGTGGAAGTACATCTTGGAGCCGCCATGCATTCGCAGGCGCTTCAACCGCGCCGCGAGTGCCTCGTCTTGCGTGACCATCATGCCGCCGTCGCCGTAACCGCCCAGATTCTTTGACGGAAAGAAGCTGAACGTGCCGATGGTCGCGACTTCGCCCGCCATGCGCCATTCACCGTCGATCGAGCGGCGGGCGCCGATCGTTTGCGCGGCGTCTTCGATTACCGGAATCCCTGGTAGCGACGTCATCACGTTCTCGATCGGCGCCATTTGACCGAACAGGTCCACCGGGATGACCGCTTTGGTCTTGGACGTCCGCGCCGCGGCAGCGGCATCCGGCCGAATGTTGAACGTCTTGGGATCGATGTCGACGAACACCGACGTAGCGCCGACGTTGTGCACGGTGCCCGCGGTCGCGAAGAAGGTGAACGGCGTGGTGATGACTTCGTCACCATGACCGACGTCGAGCGCGCGCAACGCGAGCAGGAGGGCATCCGTCCCGCTGGCGCACCCGATGGCGTACTTGGTGTGCGAGAGCGCCGCGACTTCGCGTTCGAGTTTTTCGACCGCCGCGCCGAGAATGAACAGCTGCGACTCGACGACGTCCATCATCGCGGAAACGATTTCGTCGCGGATCGTGGCGTGCTGCGCGCGCAGGTCCAGCAAAGGAACAGGCATTGGGAAGAATCGAGAAATGGGAAGTTGGTACTGGCTGCTACTGGCTAATTGCTAATTGTCACAAAAGCTCGCTCATCGCGCACTCCGCAGCGGGATGGGCACTTCGCAGCCGGTTTTCGCGGATTCATACAGTCCCAGAATCAGCTCGAGCGATTTTCGGCCGGCGCGGCCGTCCGTCTCCGGCTTCGCTTCGCCGCGAAGCACCGAGAGCACGTTGCGATAATAGCCTTCGTGTCCGAACCCGTACACGTTGGGCGGGTTGGTGTTCGCCGAATCGACGAGCTTGTCATCGTCGTCGTAATCCGCGAACAGCCAGGTCTCGATTCGATTCACGGCGGTCCCGCCGATCTTCACCGAGCCCTTCTCGCCAAGCACAGTGATCGAGCCCTCGAGGTTCCGGGGATAGGTCAGCACGTTGACTTCGATCACGCCGAGCGCGCCAGAGCGGAACTTGACCAGCCCGACACCCGAATCCTCGGCTTCGATGCGGCGCGCCTGCGTGGCTGTCTTGGCCAGCACGCTCTCCACCGGCCCCACGAGCCATTGGATCAAGTCGACGTAATGCGACGCCTGGTTCATGATCGCGCCGCCGTCGAACTCCCAGGTGCCGCGCCACGGCTCGGCGTCGTAGTACTCCTGCGGCCGCTGCCAACGGACGGTGACGTTCGCCATGTAGATGCGACCGAACCGCCCCTTGTCGACTGCGCGTTTGAGCAGCTGGACCGGCGGGTTGAGCCGATTCTGCTTGACGACAAAGAGTTGAACCCCCGCCTCGTCGCACGCATGAACCAACTCGTCGGCCTGTGTGAGCGAGATCGCCATCGGTTTTTCCGTCACGACGTGCTTGCCCGCGCGAGCCGCCGCGGCGCCGTGCGCCGAATGCAAGCCCGATGGGGTGCACACCACGACGAGGTCGAATGGCGCCTCGTCGTCGCTGGCGCGGAGCATGTCATCGATCGAGCGATACGCGGGAACCCCCTGCTCTTCCCCGGAGCGACGCGCGCGCTCGGCGTCGATGTCGCAGACCGCGGCGAGCGACAGCCCGTCCACTTTGCGGATCGCATCGAAGTGGTTCTTGCTGATTCGTCCACAACCGACCAACCCGACGCGAAACGTCTCTCCGAGTGTCATGCGTTCTCCTTACCGGCGCGTGGAGCGCCGGCGGACAGCGCCTCCCCTCGAACCTGATCGATGCCGTCGCCGTGACGCTCGTAGGTCGTACCGCAAGCGACGCAGGGGCCAACGCCCGCGTCGGGAAGTCGCTCGCCGCACTGACACATCCATCCCGCGCGGCGGGCCGGGACGCCGACCATCAGCGCGTATGGCAGCACGTCCTTCGTGATGACCGCGCCGGCGGCGACGAATGAGTATTCTCCCAACGTCACCCCGCACACGATCGTCGCGTTGGCACCGATCGACGAGCCGCGTTTGACCAGCGTCCGTTGATACTCATGCTTTCGCGAAACATGGCTGCGAGGATTGAGCACGTTGGTGAACACCATCGACGGGCCGCAGAACACGTCGTCCTCGAGCTCGACACCTTCGTAAATCGAGACGTTGTTCTGGATTTTGCAGTTGTGCCCCATGCGCGTGCCGTTCATGACGACGACATTCTGGCCGAGGCTGCATCGCTCGCCGATCACCGCGCCAGGCATCACGTGACAGAAGTGCCAGATCTTCGTGCCCGCCCCGATCTGGGCGCCGTCGTCGACGTACGCCGATTCGTGGACGAAGGTATCGCCGCTCATACCGTCGCCTGCGCCGCGGTCGCTCGCGATTCGGCGAGCATCGCGTGCCATTCCTGGAGCGACCGCACCGTCGGACGGCGCGACCGAAGAGATACGATCGCGTTGCTCGCGGCGTCCGCGGCCGACATCGTCGTCGTATACGAGACGCGATTCACGATCGCCGCCTGGCGCAACAGGTAGTCGTCCACCTGCGCATGCTTGCCAAGCGGCGTGTTGATCAGAAGCTGCGCGTCACGGTTGACGATCATGTCGAGGCAATTGGGACGGCCCTCGTGGACCTTGAAGATGCGGTCCGCAGGAATGCCGCGGGCGCGGAGATAGGCGGCTGTTCCCGCCGTTGCTACGACGCGGAACCCCATCTCATGGAAACGTCGCGCGATCGGCGTGACCGTGGGCTTGTCGGAGTCGGTGACCGTGATCAGCACGACGCCCTCGAGCGGCAGCCCGTTCGACGCCGCCAACTGCGATTTCGCGAACGCCGAGCCAAAGGAGTCCGAGATGCCCATGACCTCGCCGGTGGAGCGCATCTCCGGACCGAGCACGGGATCGGTGCCCGGAAACTTGTTGAACGGAAACACCGCCTCCTTCACCGACACGTAGGGCGGAATGATCTCCTCCGTCAGCCCGACATCCTCGAGTGTCTCGCCCACCATGACCCGTGCCGCAAGCGACGCGAGCGGAACTCCGATCGCCTTTGACACGAACGGAATCGTTCGACTGGCGCGCGGATTGACCTCGAGCACGTACACGACACCGTTCTTGATCGCGTACTGCACGTTGATCAAACCCACCACGCCGAGCGCCAAGGCGAGCGACACGGTCTGTTCACGCATCGACTGCATGTCGCGCTCGCCCACGAGATATGGAGGCAACACGCACGCCGAATCGCCCGAGTGGATGCCCGCGTCCTCGATGTGCTGCATGATCCCGCCGATCACGACCCGCGTGCCGTCGGAGATCGCATCGACGTCGCACTCGAAGGCGTCCTCGAGAAACCGGTCGATCAACACGGGACGTTCCTCGGACACACGCACCGCCGTCGCGAAATAGTGCTCGAGCGACGGCGGGTCGTACACGATCTGCATCGCCCGGCCGCCAAGTACATACGACGGGCGCACGAGCACCGGATACCCAATGCGTTGTGCGGCGTCCAGGGCCTCTTCGACGCTCGTCGCCGTTCCGTTCGGCGGCTGCGTCAGTCCGAGCTCACGCGCGATCTTGTCGAATCGGCGACGATCTTCGGCGACGTCGATCGCGTCCGGCGAGGTTCCGAGGATATGGACACCCGCCGCCTCGAGGTGTCGAGTGAGCTTGAGCGGCGTCTGTCCGCCAAGCTGCACGATGACGCCTTCGGGCTGCTCGCGCTCGACGATCTCGAGCACATCCTCGAACGTGAGCGGCTCGAAGTACAGCTTGTCGGATGTGTCGAAGTCCGTGGAGACGGTCTCGGGATTCGAGTTGATCATGATCGTCTCGAACCCGCGCTCGCGGAGCGCGATGACCGCGCGCACGCAGCAATAGTCGAACTCGACGCCCTGCCCGATGCGATTCGGACCGCTGCCAAGAATCACGACCGAGCGCTTGCCCGTGCGCGGCGCTTCGCTCTCTTCGTCGTAGCTGCTGTACAAGTACGGAGTGGCCGACGGGAACTCGCCCGCGCACGTGTCGACCATCTTGTACGCGGGCCGCACGGCGAGCGACCAACGGCGCTCGCGCACGGCGTCCTCGCTTTCACCGCGCAGCGCGCCGAGCTGACGATCGGAGAATCCCATGCGCTTCATATGCCGCAGATCGTCGGCGGTGACCGCGTCGAGCGCCGCGTACTCTCGCTCGGCGTCGATCAGCTCGAGCAGCTGATTGAGGAACCACGGATCGATCGCGGTCAGCTCGTACACGTCCGCAACGGAAAATCCGCGCTCCAGCGCACGCTTGACCTGGAAGATTCGCTCGGGCGTCGGTTGGCGCAGCGCACCGCGCAGCGCCTCGACCGACTCATCCGGCAGACGATCGTCAATCGGCCGCGTGGCGGTTGCCCATCCTGGGCGTCCAGTTTCGAGCGCGCGCAGCCCCTTCTGGAACGCTTCCTTGAACGTGCGTCCAATCGCCATGGACTCGCCCACGGACTTCATCTGCGTCGTGAGATACGGACTCGCCGAGGGAAACTTCTCGAACGCGAAGCGCGGCACCTTCACCACGACGTAATCGAGCACCGGCTCGAACGACGCCGGCGTCGTCTTGGTGATGTCGTTGGCGATCTCGTCCAGACGATACCCCACGGCCAGCTTCGCGCCGATGCGAGCGATCGGGAAACCCGTGGCCTTGGACGCCAGCGCCGACGACCGCGAGACGCGCGGGTTCATCTCGATCACCAGCATCTCGCCGTCGCGTGGATTCACCGCGAACTGGATGTTGCAGCCGCCGGCGTCGACGCCGACCTCGCGAATGATCGCGACCGCGGCGTCGCGCATGGTCTGGTATTCGCGGTCGGTCAACGTCATTGCCGGCGCGATCGTGATCGAGTCGCCCGTGTGCACGCCCATCGGATCGAAGTTTTCGATGGAGCAGACGATGATGGCGTTGTCGGCCAGGTCCCGCATCACTTCCAGCTCGAACTCTTTCCATCCGAGCACGCTTTGCTCGATCAAGACCTCATGCACTGGGGAGAGATCGAGCCCGCGCTCCAAAATCTCATGGAGTTCTTCGCGGTTGTAGGCAATGCCGCCGCCGGAACCGCCCAGCGTGAAGCTGGGCCGCAGGATCACCGGGTAGTCGATGCGATTGGCGAACGCTTCGCCGGCTTCGACATCTTTGACCAGCTGCGATTGCGGCGTGTCGAGGCCAATGCGGCGCATGGCATCCTTGAACAACAGCCGGTCTTCCGCCTTCTTAATCGATTCCACTTTGGCGCCGATCAACTCAACGCCGTATTTCTCGAGAACACCTGCCTCGGCCAAATCGACCGAGAGATTCAGGCCGGTTTGGCCCCCGACCGTGGATAGCAGCGCATCGGGCCGCTCTTTGCGGATTACTTCTTCGGCGAAAGCGACGCTGAGCGGCTCGACGTAGGTGCGGTCGGCCATATCCGGGTCCGTCATGATCGTCGCCGGGTTGGAATTGATCAGCACGACCTGATAACCGTCGGACCGGAGTGCCTTGCAGGCCTGCGCTCCGGAATAGTCAAACTCGCAGGCTTGTCCGATGACGATCGGTCCAGAGCCGATGATCAGAATGCGGTGGATGTCGTTGCGCCGGGGCATCAGTTGTTTTGGCCGCCGATGAACGCGGATACACGCGGGTTCGCTTTCGAAACGCTCGCTTCCGGCCTGCGTTTATCTGCGCTCATCCGCGGCGGGTGAACTCTTTTATCAATTTCAT
>DASVYG010000206.1:0-20132 GCA_036392315.1 Gemmatimonadaceae bacterium | reverse complement strand
CTGCGGGAACCCGCGCGCCGAGGCCGCCACGGCGCAAGCACTCAACGACGCGGCGAACGAAATCGGTGGACTCAAGAATGACGTGGCGCAGTTGCAGACCGATCTCGATTCATTGCGCTCCGTCGTGGCGCACCAGGATTCGGTCCTCACCCGGATCGTCGCGGCGACCGGCAGATAGGAGCGGCTCGCTGGTCTGCGTCGCTCAGCACGCCGGGGATGGTTGGAACGAGAAGAAGAAAGATGAATCAGGATGCATCAGGATGCATCAGGATAAGACCGGATAAGAACGAGCGACCAGATCAACGCGGATCAAGTCTATTTCTGTTGGTCGTTCGGATTGATTTCTGTCGCTGTGCGGTTGTGTCGGCAGCCGTCACCGCCGTCTTTCGCGTTGTTCTGGTCATTTCAATCCCGGTTCATCCTTCCTCAACCTGGTCAAAGCATCGCCGGCGCGACACGCTTCGCCTCCCCGGGCGATCGCTGGTGCCACTCGCATCTCACCGTTGGGGGCCCGGCCAGCGCCCGCTCGACAAAACGCGTAAACTTCGCAGCACTCCTCCCTCTGCCTCCCTCAGTCGAGAATCGTATGTCGAACATCCGGCAGCTCGCCGGTGCCGCGCTCATTGGCGCGGTGTCCGCCTTTGTTCCGCTCCACTCCGCCTCGGCGCAAGCGAATGACGCCGAGTACACGGCGAAGATCCGCGAGCTCACGTCCACCGACCCGAAGTGGAAGTTCACGACCGAGCTCGTGGACCATCTGCCGGCGTCGAAGTCGGTTCCGACTCCGCTCAAGGGGCTCGGGTACGTGCCCGGATCACCGGGACATCTCTCCCATGTCGCCGAGATCAACAACTATTTCCGATCGGTAGAGCGGGCCTCGCCGCGAGTGAAAGTGTTTTCGCTGGGCAAGAGCGAAGAGGGGCGCGAAATGATCGTCGCCGCGGTCGCCGACGAGAACACCATCAAGCATCTCGACGAATACCGTCAGATGCTCGGCAAGCTCGCGGACCCGCGCGGCCTGTCGGCAACGGAACGCGCGCGTCTCATCAAAGAAGCGAAGCCCATCTACTGGCTGTCTGGCTCGATCCATTCGCCGGAGACGGGAAGTCCGGAGATGCTGACGGAGCTTCTGTATCGCATGGCGGTCGAGGAGACGCCGTTCATTCGGTCGATTCGCAACAACACGATCACGCTCATCACGCCGCAGACGGAGGTGGACGGGCGCGATCGCGAAGTCGACGTCTTCAACTATCGCGTTACCGACAGCGTGACGATTCCCCTGGCGTACTGGGGACAGTACACCGCACACGATAACAACCGCGACGCCATCGGCATGTCGGCGAAGCTGACTCGCAACATGCTCGCCGGGTTCTTGAACTGGCATCCCACGGTCGTGCACGATCTGCACGAGTCGGTGCCGTTCATGTACATCATGACGGGCACGGGCCCGTACAACGACGAGTTCGACCCGATCGTCGTGAACGAGTGGCACACGCTCGCCTACAACGAGATGAATGAGATGGCGAAGCGTGAGATGCCGGGCGTGTGGACGCACGGGTTCTACGACGGCTGGGCGCCGAACTACATGTTGGCCATGGTGAATCTGCACAACTCCATCGGCCGCTTCTATGAGACGATGAGCGCGACCGGTCCGGGCGGCAACGGCTGCATGACGACGACGTTCACTCCGGGCAGCCAGGTCGAGAAAGAGTGGGATCGCTTCAACCCGCCGGTTCCCGGTGTGAAGTGGTGCTTCCGGAACAACATCAACTACCAACAGTCCGGCGTGTTGTTCGGCATGAAGTACGTGGCCGATCACAAGGAAACGTTTCTCGACGACTTCGTCGCCAAAGCCGAGCGGCTGATCAAGCGCGGACGCACCGAAGCGCCGTACGCGTACGTCATTCCACATGACCAGAAACGCGCGCAGCAAGCCGCGGATCTCGTGAATTACTTCCGCATGCAGGGCGCCGAGATCCAGGTCGCCTCGCAGGATTTCACCACGCGTGTGGAGCCGCAGATCATGGGCCGACAGGGCAGCGCGCTCCTCGCCCAGAATATCGCGCGCGTGCGTGCCGGCGGAATCTCGACCGGCGTGCTGGCGAGCACCGGGCGCGGCGGCCGCGGCGGCGGTCGCGGATTCGACGCCGGCGATCCAACGGTCGCTCAAGCGGGTGACGTTGGCGGTGCTGCAGCGGCGTCGGCTGCAGGACGGGGTGGTCGCGGAGGTCGAGGTGGTGGCGGTCGTGGTGGTGCCGGTCGCGGCGCGACTCCGGATAGTGGCGCGACGCGCGCTCCCACGCGCGCGACGACCGACAGCGCAGGCTCGACGCCGACAAAGCCCGCCGATCCGATCGGAAAACCGGCGACGGTCCACGCCGGAGACTGGATCATTCGCATGGATCAGCCGTACACGCAAACCGTTCGGACGATTCTCGCCTACCAGCACTTCAAGCCCGCCGACGACCCGCCGCCGTACGACGACATCGGCTGGACGCTCGACGAGCTCTATAATGTACAAACACTCAAGGTCGTGGACTCGACGATTCTCTCGAAGCCGATGAAGATGGCGACGGCCGACGCCAAGGTGGCCGGCACGGTGGCCGGCACCGGACGATTCTTGTTGGTGCCGCACCTCGGCGACTGGCGATCCGCCGCGCTCCCGTGGAAGCTCAAGGGCGCCAAGGTGTCGGTCGCCGACTCGTCGTTCAGCGCGAAAGGGCAGACGTTTGCCGCGGGCACGTTCATCGTCGACGGCGGCAACGCGGCGGGCGTCGTCGCTGACCTCGGGCTCAAGGCCACGGCGGTCGACAGCATGCCGAAAGTCACGGCGCACGCCGTGTCGGTACCCCGCGTGGCGTACATCCATACGTGGAACAACACGCAGGACGAGGGCTGGGTGCGCTACGCCTTCGACTACATGGGCATTCCATATACGTACATGGCCGACCAGAAATTGGCCGACACGAAAATCCTCGACAACTATGACGTCGTGATCTTCCCGTCCGCGGGAACGTCGTCGGCGGCGTTGCTCGCCGCAAAGCCCGTGACGGGCAAGCCGATCCCTTGGAAACGATCGGCCAAGACGCCCAACCTCGGGACTCCCGACTCGACGGATGACACGCGTGGCTCGATGGGCCTCGAGGGCGTGATGGCGCTCGAGCGATTCATTGCGCGCGGCGGATTGTTCATCACCGAAGGCGCAACAGCGCGACTACCGCTCGATCTTGGATTCACCTTCGGAGCGGTCAGCGTCGCGCCGGCCGACAGCCTCTGGGCGCGCGGTTCGGTATTCCGCGCGCAAGTCGTCGACAAGACGAGCCCGATCGCATACGGCTACGACCAAGACAACCTGTCGGTCTACTACAAGCAGGGTGCGGCGCTCTTCAACCTGGGCGCGGGTGGCGCCGGCGGTCCAGGTGGAGGTCGTGGCGGATTCGGCGGCGGCGCGGCGCAGGCGCCGGCGGCACGCATCATATTGCGCATGAATTCGAACATCGACTCGTTGCTCGTGTCCGGCGGGATGCTGCATGGCGAAGAGATGGCCGGAAAGGGCGCGGTAGTCGACGTTCCACTCGGCAAGGGAAACATCGTCATGTTCGGCATTCGGCCGATGTGGCGCTTCGAGACGCACGGCAGTTTCGCGCTCGTCTTGAACGCGATGGCGAACTGGAACGCGCTCGGCAAACAACCATGACCATCACGATCGAATACTGCGCGATGTGAAACTACGAACCTCGGGCCGCCAGTTTGGCGGCCGAGATTCGTCAGCGCTTCCCGGACGCGGACGTCCAGCTGATCGCCTCGCGAGGCGGACGGTTCGAGGTCGTCGCGGACGGGATTCCTGTCTTTGAGAAGTCGAAACTCGGGCGTCACGCAGCCCCGGGGGAGGTCGTCAAGCTGCTGGAGTCGCGCTGAGACTCCGAATCAATTCCACGAACGCACCATCTGAATGCGAATCGCAATATCCACCGGCGGCGGCGACGCCCCAGGTCTCAACGCCGTCATTCGCGCCGCCGTGCTGTCCGCGATCAACCGAGGATGGGACGTGCTCGGCATCAAGCGCGGATTCGCGGGACTGATGGGTGAAGACGAGGTCATTCCGTTGACCAAGGACTCGGTTCGCGGAATCGCCCACCTGGGCGGGACGATTCTGCGCACGACGAATCGTGGCAACCCATTTCACTATCCCCGCACGCTGCCCGACGGCACGGTTGTCGAAGAGGATCGATCCGACGAATTGATCGAGAATGCGAAATCGCTCGGCATCGATGCGCTGATCTCGATCGGCGGCGACGGATCGCTCGCCATCGCCAAGCTGCTCTGCGACAAAGGCATGAAGATCGTCGGTGTTCCGAAGACGATCGATAACGACGTGAGCGGGACGATCACGACGTTCGGCTTCGATACCGCCGTCAATACGGCGCTCGAAGCAATCGACAAGCTGCACACGACCGCCGAGTCGCACGACCGAGTGATCGTGCTCGAGGTGATGGGCCGCGACTCCGGATTCATCGCGCTGCACTCAGGTGTCGCCGGGACCGCCGACGTCATCCTGATTCCCGAGATCCCGTACGAGATCAATAAAGTCTGCGAGAAGATCATGTCCCGCGATCGAGCCGGCCGGCATTTCTCGATCGTCGTGGTCGCGGAAGGCGCGTATCCGCGCGGTGGGATGGTCTCACTGATCGGCGAGTCGCTTCCGGGACAAGCGCGCCGGCTCGGCGGGCTCTGCGAACCGATCGCGCGCGAGATCCAGCGCGTAACGGGCAAGGAAACGCGCTCGCTCGTGCTCGGTCATTTACAGCGCGGCGGAATGCCCACGGGTTACGATCGTCTGCTGGCGACTCGGTTCGGCGGCGCGGCCGTGCGCGCCGTCGCCGCTGAGAAGTGGAGTCATATGGTGGCGCTGCAGTCGCCGAACATCGTGACGATCCCCATTGAGGAGGCGTTGCGAGAGCCAAAGCGCGTCGATCCGGCGCACGACGTGGTACTGACGGCGCGCGAGACGGGTATCAGCTTCGGTGATTGAGGGAGCGCATTGGTGAAGCAGGGTCGAGGGTTGAGGGTTGAGGGTTGAGGGTTGAGGGTTGAGGAAAGGTGCGCGGCGCGTTCTTTCGGGCTTCCATCCCGCTTTCGGGCGTCCATCCCTAAGGACACCCCATTCCGGTCCGAGGGACACCGGTCGGCGAGAAATGTATACAGTGTTTCCTATAAGTCCTTGAAATCGTTAGTCTTCCGATCGCGAGACCGCGCCTCGGTGGTGGCACCGGCCCTGCCTTATTGGTCATCGCCGCCCGGGTTTCGGGTGGAAGACGGAGGCTCGATGAAGCGGTTGACGGGTTTGCTGACAATCGGATTTCTCGTTGCGTGTGCCGCGCCGGTGATGGCGCAGCAGTCGCAGTCGAAGGATAGCGCGAGGAAATCACTGATCGCCGCGATCCCCGCCGACGCGCGTCCGCCAAAGGGAATGTGCCGCATCTGGATCGACGCGGTGCCCGCGGCGCAACAGCCGGCGGCAACCGACTGCGCAACGGCCGTGAAGAATCGGCCTGCGAACGCGCGCGTCATCTTCGGCGACGACTTCGCCGACACGAACAAGTCGAAGAACGGCGACAAGAGCAAGCTTCCACCGAATGTGAAAGGGTTTACGGGCGTGAAGCCGCCGCCCATCCTTTTGCCGACCAAGCGCCAACCCGAGCAGTGATCGCGCGGTTGACCGGTTAGACTAGGGTTGTCCGTCGAGGCGCCTGTCCAGACACTTGCGCCTCGGCCCGCCCTATGCTCTTTCCGCCCGCGTGATTCGTAACGTCCGCGACCCATCGCTGCCCGACCACGAGGCGTTCGTCCAGTCGGAGCCGCCGACCGGGCGCGTCATCGTCATCGCGCCCACCCGCGCCGCCTGCGAGACGATCGAGCTCGCCGTACAGCTCCACATCGACACGTTTCTGGAAACGCATCACGGTGCGCGTGTCCGGGAGCTCGCGCGCAGCGGCCGCGGATTCGGAATCGTCGCCGGTACCGGCACCGGAAAGACGCTCGCCATTCGACCGATCGCCGAAGAGATCCTTCGTGGCGAGCCGCTCAAAGTCGGAGTGGTGAATCGCGAGCGCGAGGCGACGCCCGAAACGCCGACGTGGAACGTCATCATCGTCACCACGGGAATCGCACGGCGCTGGTTCGAGGAAGGCGACATCCTTCCAACCGACACGATCGTCGTCGACGAGATCCATCAAACGTCGGCCGAGCTCGAGCTCTGCCTGGCCCTCGGCAAGCGAGTGGGCAATCGATTCGTCTGGCTCTCGGCCACGGTGAACCCGGCGTTCTACGCGAGATACCTCGACTCCGGCGACGTGCTCGAGGTATTCAATTTCGATCCGAGCAAAGCCGCCGACGTCCGTGTTCTTCACAAGAAGCCGCTGCAGTTCCTCGACGAAGGGTTTCTGCGCCAGCTCGCGAAGCAGCGCCGCGGTGTCGCGCTGTTCGTGCCGACGCGCAGGGGCGTCGAGGAAGCGGCCGAGCACGTGCGCCGTTTCGCGCCGCGCGTGAACACGGCGTTTTACCACGGCGGCGAGCCGATTCGCATCATCCGTCCCTTTCTCGAGGGCGGGGAGCAGAAGCCGTTCTTCCTGGCGATGACGGCGGCCGGCCAGAGCGCGCTGAACGTGAGTGGTCTCGACACGGTGGTGATCGACGATGTGAAATTCTTCAACGCCATCGACCGCGGGCGCAACGTGCTCACGCAGGAGCACCTCGGCGCCAATGAGATTCTTCAAATGGCCGGACGGGTGCACGGTCGCGTCGAGGGCGGGCGGGTATTCATTCTCTCCGATCGAGATATTCAGTTCAATCACCTGCAACCGACCGAACCCGAATTCCAGCTCGCCGGCGACTCGGAACGCGTCGCCATCACGTGCGCAGCGCTTGGCGTTCGCGCCGACGAGTTGGAGCTGCCGGTGCCGCTCGACAAGACGGCGTACCGGCAAGCGATGGAGCTCCTCGAGCGGCGCGGAATCGTCGAGCGTGGGCGGCTCACCGGCTACGGGCGCGCCGTCGAGGCCATGCCGGTCGATCGCGCGTGGGCCGAGCTATTAGTAAACGCTGACGACGATCTGTTGCCGTACCTCGCGGTCATGAGCTCCGTCGAGTCGCTGCATCGCATGACGCGCGACGAACGCGATCTCGACGGGCTGATCGTGCCCGGCAGCGACCATCTCACCGCGTACAACCTTTACGCCGAGGCGTACTCTTACGCGGGGCGCATGGGCGAGGTCTACGGCCTGCCACGCCACGTGTTCGACGAGATGCGCATCGAACGCTGGGCCGAGCGGCGCGGAGCGCTGGTCAAGGCGATCGAAGACGCCGCCCTCGGAATGGCGAGCGTCTACCGCGCCGTTGGACTGTCGCTGCCGTCGCGCATGGTGAACGCGGGCGAGCAGGCGCTGCGATCGTTTCAGCAGTTGCTCGCCCAGTTCATGCCGTTCACGCTCGTGATCGACGAGCAAACGGCGTCGGGTGACGAGGCGCGCGTGTCGAAGACGAGCGTGTGCGGGAGCTGGGGACCGATCACCGGCGAGATCCGCTACTTCGCCGACAAGTTCGGCAAGCCGCGCGCGTCGATCGAGGGGACGCAGATTCCGTACGACGTGCTGCGGCCGTACGCCACCGTTACGGAGGGAGAGCTCGTTTACGAGCCGAACAGCAAGCGCGCGCCGTTGGCGCTTCGCCGCCGCGTCGAGTATCAGGGGTTCGAGCTGGAGCGGGAAGTCGAAGCGATCGACACGTTTCCGCCGGAGCTGGCGGCCCATGCGCGGCACGTGCTCGCCGAGGCGTTGGCGCGCGGCGAGGCGCGTCATCCCGGCGCGCGTCGCAACCAGGACGCGATCGATTCGATTCGAGAGACGTATCGTCGCTCGGGCGGGACGACGGCAAAATTCGGCCTCTCTGAGCTGACCGCCTACTACGAGCGCCAACTCGCGCACGTGAACTCGATCGACGAGTTCCGCCACACCGCGGTGACGGTGGACGCCGACGCGCTGGTGCCGCGCGAAGTCCGCGAACGCTACGCGACGCTTCCGTCGACCACGACGGTGCGCGATCGCGACGTGGAGATCCACTATGACGTCGAGCAGACGCCGACGGGGCTTCAGGGTGTCGCTCGATTGCGCCTGCCGGAAAAGATTGCGCGAACGCTCAACGAGAGCGAGCTGCCGGCGCTCGACCGTCCGCTGCGATTCATCGTGACGCGCGGTGCGCGCGGCGCGGCGCGCGCGTCGACGCTCCTCGAGTTGCAGGAGGAGCTCGACCGCCCGTTCACCGAGAAGGAGATAGCGGCTCTCGAGCGCGACGCCGAGGAGCACCGGCGGCAGCGTCACGAGCGGAAACGCGAGCGGCGGGTGCGTGACACCGGGGAGAAGTTGAAAGAGCACCGGAAGCTCGGCGACGATCGCAACGACGGACGACGCAAGCCCAAAGGGGCTGGTGGCCGGTTTCGTGCGCCGGGCAAACCGCGCGGTCGTCGGCGTCGCGGCTGAGCGATGGTGTATTACGCGTGGCTGGGCAGCTTCGTGACGTAGTGTTCCCGTCGAAACTCCTCGAAGCCGCGCGCCTTGTAGTTGGGCAGCGCGTTGGGCGAGTCGAGCGTGCAGGTGTGCAGCCACACGCGCGTTGCGCCGAGCGCCCACGCTTCGTCGGCGGCGCGGGTCAGCATCGCTTTGCCGATGCCGCGTCCGATGAAGGCGGACGCGAGCCCGAAATATGAGATCTCTACCGAGCCGTCGCTCATGCGCTCGAGCTCGAAGAACCCGGCGCTTTCGCCACCGACCATGCACTCCCAGACGGAGATTTCGGGTCGCATGAGATGCGCCGCGAGGTGCTCGTCCGTCCAAGTGTTGCGGTCGAGCCAGTGCCAGCGCGCGCCGACGTCACGATAGAGGCGACGGTAGTGCGAGACGCTGATGTCATCGCGACGCACGAAGCGCACGCGCGGATCGTCGAGCTCGGAGCGACGCAGCTGCTCGGGGGAACGAAGCTCGAGGTATGTGCGAACGACGTCGACCGTGCGGCTCAATGCGACTTGAGCTTCTCCCGATGGCGCGCCGCCTTTGCGCGATTGCCGCACGTGGACATGTCGCACCACCGGCGTCGGCCGTTCTTGGTGTTGTCGTAGAACACGCGTGCGCAGCGGGGGTCGGCGCAACGTCGCACGCGTGGGAGCTCGCCCAGGATGAGCGCGTCGGCGGCCGACTCGACGACCGGGATGACCAATCCGGCGAACGCATCGCCGACCGGAACGAACGAGCGAACGAAGGTCCCGTCGCCGCGCAGCTCGACGCGACGCGTGCCGGCGCTGCGGCCCAGCACCCGATTGATCTCGATCAATCCTTCCGAGCGAATGCGTTCACTGAGCGGTCCACGCTCGGCCAGCGATCGAAGCGCCGAGCGCACGCGGCGGGCGTCGATGAGCGCGGCTGCGGCGCCGGCCGGTTGCTGTTGCGCGCGCCGGCGAATGCCGGCCGCTCGCTCGAGGTCGAGCAGCGCAGCGGACTCGAGCCATCGTACCATCGTCTCGAAGTCGCGCAGCGCGTCGAGGCGACGAAGAGAGTGCTCGCAGTTCACGAAGTCCAGCCACAAACGCTCGCCGACGAAGATGAACGGCGAACGTTCGGTCGTTGCGCGCGGCGGAGCGAAGGTCGGCGCCGCGCCAGAGTCGGAAGAAGAAGTGAGTGAGAGCATCGTCGGCAGCAGGGGACGACAAGCATATCGCGCCGCGCGGCGTGCAGCAAGCGACCAGCGGATTCGGTGGCGTCGCGTCCGGCGTCGCGCCCCCGAGTCTAACGACGCGGGCCGAACGCGAGTACATTTACCGCGCTCACCCGCGAAATTAATCTCCGATCGTTACTTATTGATCGTGCCTGTCGATCCGACGCTTCCATCGTTGTCGGCGATTCGATCCGTCGCCGTCGGCTCGACGAACCCCGTGAAGTTGAGCGCGGTGCGCGCGGTGCTGGGGCCGCTCGCGCCGCACGCGAGAATCGAGGGCATCGGCGTGGCATCGAGCGTAGCGGATCAACCGTTCGGCGACGATGAGACGATTCGCGGTGCGCGTGCCCGAGCGACGGCGGCGCGCGAGGCGCTCGGCGCGCAGCTTGGTGTCGGCATCGAGGGCGGTGTCGTGGAGCAGGCCGACGGCGAGATGCGCACGTGCGCGTGGGCCGTCGTCGTCGACGCACACGGGCGGTCGGGTGTCGGCGGATCGCTCGCGATGGCGCTGCCGCGTCGCGTCGCACAAATGATTCGCCATGGCCTCGAGCTCGGACACGCGATGGATCAACTCGTGGGCGAGCATAACACGAAGCGCGGAAAGGGCGCGGTCGGGATTCTCACCGCGGATGTGGTCGATCGGCAGCGCGCCTACGAAGTGCTCGTGACCTACGCGCTCGCGCCGTTCCTCACGCCCGAGCTCTACTCCGACGAGCGGCGAGCGGGAATCACGCCGGTCTACTGAGCGTCCGCTGCGGCGATGAGCGCATCCTCGCGGTAGGTGATCCACCCGCGCGACTCCTCGACAACGAGCTCCACGTCGGTGCCGAATGGGATCGTGAGGTTCGGGTTCTCGTGACCGGCCGGGAAATCCATGAGGACGGGCACGTCGAGATCGGAGATGAGATCGAGCAGGAAATCCTCGAACTCGTCTTCCTCCGAGCGATCGAGTGACAGCTGGCCGAAGATGATGCCCGTGACGCCCTCGAGGAGTCCGGCCGCGCGCAAGTGCACCAGCCGCTCGTCGACGACCGACATCGGGTCTCGCGTTTCTTCGATGAACAGGACAGCGCCGTCCATGTCGACCTGATACGACGTCCCGATCGTCTGCTGCACGAGCGAGAGGTTGCCGCCCACGAGACGCCCCGTCGCGCGACCGGGCACGACGCCGCGTGAAAGCTCGCGCCCGATGCGGGCGGTCGGACACGGCGTCGTGAGCGCCGTGATGAGCGACGCCATGGTCGGGTCGCGAATGCTCGGAATGAGATCGTCGACCGTGGGACCGTGAAACGAGCGCAGATTCGCGCGTCGCATGAGCCACAAGTGGAGCGCCGTGATGTCGGAGTAGCCGACCAGCGACTTCGGATTCTTGCGGAATACCGCCGGATCGAGGTGTGGCAGCAGACGAACCGCGCCGTAGCCGCCAGTGCTGGCGATCACCGCCTTGACTTGCGGGTTCTGCCACATGCCCATGAGGCTTTCGGCGCGGCGCTTGTCTTCCGCGCGCGTGAATCGCGGCGGACGATCGATCTCCGGATCGAGGAGCACCGGAAACCCGGCGCGCTCGAGCGCACGCACACCGCGCTGGAGCCATCCTGATTTCGGAGCGTACGAGGGCGAGACGACGCCGATCGTATCGCCCTTCACGATGGCGGGAGGACAGAGCAGGGGCATGGCCCGCATCCTACGAGCGCGGGACTAGATTTACAACCATGACGCCGCCCGACGAAGTCTCGACCTACTTTCGCAAGGGGTTCGGGCTCAAATCCGAGGTCCAGGAAGACCTCTCGGCCGATTACGATGGTGACATCGTCGACCTGCTGAGGTCGCACGACTTCACGCTCACGGTCGGGGATGTCACGATCCGCCTGGCCAAAGAGTTCGGCTTCTGCTACGGTGTCGAGCGAGCGGTGGATTACGCCTATCAGACGCGCCGAAAATTTCCCGACCGCCGCGTCTTCCTCGTTGGCGAGATCATCCACAATCCGCACGTGAACGATCGCCTGCGAAAGATGGGCGTCGAGATCCTCACGCGTCCCGAGCCGACGGGTGCCTTCGATTTCAGCCGGCTCACGACCGATGACGTCGTCCTCATGCCGGCGTTCGGCGTGACGATCGACGACTTCACGGCCCTACGCGAGGTGGGCTGCATCCTCGTAGACACGACCTGTGGATCGGTGCTCAACGTGTGGAAGCGCGTCGAGAGCTATGCGCGCGACGGCTTCACGGCGCTGATTCACGGCAAGTATTACCACGAAGAGACGCGGGCGACGGCGTCGCAGGTCCGCAAATACCCTAACGGGCATTACCTGATCGTTCGCAACATGGACGAGGCGCGTCTCGTCTGCGACTTCATCGAGGAGCGCTCGTCGGCGGACGCGCTCATGAACACGTTCGCGCGTGCTGTGTCTCCGGGTTTCGATCCGGCGCTCCACCTCCATCGCATCGGGGTCGCGAACCAAACGACGATGCTGGCGCGCGAGTCGTTGGCGATCGCCGGTGAGATCGGTGACGCGATCGCGCGCGCGCGCGGCGTGGAGGCGCGTGCGACGGACTTTCGCAGCTTCGACACCATTTGCAGCGCAACGCAAGAGCGCCAGGACGCGGTGCGCGAGCTGATCGACGAAGGCGTCGACGTCATGGTCGTGATAGGTGGATTCAACTCGAGTAACACCATGTCGCTCGCCGCGCTCTGCGCAGACACGGTGCCGACGTATCACATCGAGGCGGCGGCGGCGATCGACCCCGAAGCGCGGTCGATCCACTACCGGCCGGCGGCGATCACGCACAGCGAAGTCGATCTCATTGACTGGCTGCCCTCCGGGCCAGTGCGTGTGGGCGTGACCGCGGGGGCGAGCACGCCGAACAACAAGATCGGCGACGTCGTGCGACGCATACTGGCAACGAGAGGGCTGCCCGCGCCGTCTCTGTCATCCTGAGTCGCGCGGCGACCCGGGATCTGCTGTCATCAAACCACCATCACGTGCAATACGCCCGATACCTCGCGTTCGGCGACTCGATGTCGATCGATCTCTATCCGGCGCTCGACGCGGGCGAGGTCGATGTCGCCGTCGCGCTCGAGCGGCTGGCGTCGGCGGGCGCCACCGCCCCCATCGGCGCCGCGTCGCTATTATATCAGAACTCTGAAGCGCATTGGCCGGAATACGCGGGCGACGACCTGGTATCCAGATACCCAACCATCGCGTTTCAAAACTTCGCGTCGGACGGCGCCACGGTCGGCGAGGTGTTCGGCGAGCAGTTGACGCAGCTCGACGAGAGCGAGGAGCCGGCGCTCGTTACACTCACCATCGGCGGCAACGACCTCCTCAGCGCCTACGGCAATCGGCCCCGGCGTGAGCTGCTCGAGCGGATCGAGCGCGACGTCGCGGAGGCGTACGATTTCCTGGTCGACACCATCCGCGGCCGATTCGCCAACTCGACGCTCGTCCTCACCACCGTCTACGATCCGTCGGACGGGACCGGCGTGATTCCCGGCGTCTACGACGACGTCGGGCCGCTTCCGATCGAGATCCTCCATCGCTTCAACGACCACATCCGGGCGCTCGCGTTGGGCACGCCGCACGCCCTCCTCGCCGACGTGCACACACATTTTCTCGGGCACGGCGTGTCGGCACCGGAATCCGAGCGGTGGTACTGGCGTCGCTCGCTCATCGAGCCGAACGCCCGGGGTGCGAGTGAGATCCGCTCGGTCTGGCTTGCCGCCCTGCAAGAAGCCATCGAGGACTGAGAGAGCTCATTGTGCGCGCCCGGATCATCGACAAGACTATACAACCATGCCAGCGTACGATCTGATCGACCGTCTCGATCTGCCGCTCGAGGTCGCCGCGTCGATCCTCGCCGAGGTGGTCGGCGTCCGCAATGGAACGCGAGCGTGACGGCATTTCGCACGGTGGTGCTCGAGCATTTTCGGCATCCGCGCAACCGCGGACCCCTGGTGGAGGCGAACGCCTCTGCCGAGGGTGCAAACCCGTTGTGCGGTGATCGGATCCGAATTCAGCTGAGAGCCGACGCCGGCGCGATCACCGACGCGCGGTTCACCGCCGACGCCTGCGCGCTGTGCATCGCGTCGGCGTCGTTGTTGACCGAGCACGTTCGCGGAATGCGGATCGCCGACGTGCGGTCCGTCGACATGGCATGGGTGCATCAATCGCTCGAGGGAGCGCCACCGCCCGGTCGCCTGCGCTGTGCAGAGCTTCCGCTCGAGACGATGCACCGCGCCGTCGACATGCTCCGCAGCCCCTCATGATTGCCGGCGTGCTGCTCGCCGCGGGCGGCGCGCGACGCTTCGGGTCGCAGAAGCTCGTGGCGACGTTCGACGGGGCGCCGCTCGTACGCCACGCCGCGGGAACGCTCGCGCGCTCGACCGACGCATTGGTGATCGTGATCGGCCACGATGCCGAGGCCATGCGCACCGCGTTGACCGGGATCGATGCGTCGATTGTCGTGAACGCCGACTGGAAGCAAGGTCTCTCCAGCTCCCTCCGTTGCGGAATTGCGGCGCTACCGCCCGACGTCGAGGCGATCGTCGTCGCGCTGGGCGATCAGCCGCGCGTCGATCCATTGGTCGTTCGGTCGCTGGTCGACAGTTGGCGCTCCAGCGGGAAACCGATCGTGACCGCGCGGTATCGCGGCGAGCGCGGCCATCCAGTGTTGTTCGAACGAAGCGTGTTTCCGCAATTGACCATGCTGCGGGGCGATGTCGGCGCGAGGACGATCTTCGAGCAGTCACCCGGCCAGGTCGCGTACGTCGAGGTGGACGATGTGGTGCCGGCCGATATCGATACGATCGAGGACCTAGAGAGATAAGGGGCAGAGCCTCAACCTGCTTGCCGCGGCCACGATCGGTCGCATATTGACGCCCACTCAACTCCTCACGTATCTCGTACGATTGGAGCTCGTGATGCGACCAGCAGGCTTGATGGGATTCGCACTATCCACGCTGACCCTCTCGACGACTTCCACCTCGGCACAACACGCCGCGACCATGGCCGGACGCTCACCAGTCTACGCACCGAATGGCGTCGCGGCCACGAGTCAGCCGCTGGCGACGACCGCCGCGCTCAACGTACTGCAGCACGGCGGAAACGCCGTCGACGCCGCGGTGACGGCAGCCGCCGTACTCTCCGTCGTCGAGCCGATGATGACAGGAGTAGGCGGTGACATGTTCGCGCTGTTGTGGAGCGCGAAGGAGAAGCATCTCGTCGCGCTGAACGCGAGTGGTCGCGCCGGCTCGCTGATGTCGCGTGAGGAACTGATCAAGCGCGGACGAACACGGATGCCGTCGCGCGGCATCGAGACGGTGACGGTGCCGGGCGCGCTCGCGGGGTGGGACGCACTGCTCAAGAAGTACGGCACGATCACGCTCGCCCAAGCGGTGCAGCCGGCGATCGAGTACGCCGAAAAAGGATTTGTTGTGACGCCGGTGATTGCAGGGGATTGGGCAGGGCAGCAGCGGATCCTGGCCGCGGACGAGGGCGCCCGTGCGACCTTTCTGGTCAACGGGCAAACGCCCAAAGCGGGCGACTGGTTTCACAACGCCGACTACGCCAACACGCTGCGAGAGATCGCGAAGGAAGGACCGTCGGCGCTGTACGGCGGACCACTTGGACAGCGCGTGGTAGCGCACGTGCAGAAGCTCGGCGGCTTTCTCACGCTCGACGATCTGAAGAAGAACCAGCCGACGTGGGTCACGCCGATCTCGGTGAACTTCAAAGGCTATCGTATTTGGGAGCTGCCGCCGAACAACCAGGGTGTCGCAACGCTCGAGATGCTGCGCATTCTCGACGCGTACGATCTCAAAGCGATGGGCCACAACTCGGCGCCCTATCTGCATCATCTGATCGAAGCCAAGAAGCTCGCCTATGCCGATCTCGGGCGATTCGTTGGTGACGCGGATCACCTGACGGCGCCGGCGAGCTACTTGACGTCGGACGCCTTCATCGCCGAGCGACGAAGCCACATCGATGAGCACAAGGCGCAGGTGCATGTCGATCCGGGTCCGGCGCGGACGTCGAGCGAGACCGTGTATCTCACTGTCGCGGACAAAGACGGGAACATGGTGTCGTTCATCAACAGTCTCTTCGATGAGTTCGGATCGGGCGTCGTCGTGCCGGGCACCGGCTTCGCGCTTCATGATCGCGGCGCGGGCTTCACGCTCGATCCGAATCTTCCGAACACGGTCGCGCCTGGTAAGCGTCCCTTCCATACGCTCATTCCAGGATTCGTAACGAAGCCCGGACCGACGTCGGCACCGGACGGAACCGGCGACGAGCCGTGGATGAGCTTCGGTCTCATGGGTGGCGCCATGCAAGCTCAAGGACACGCGCAGTTCCTGATCAACCTGCTCGTGTTCGGAATGAACGTGCAGGAATCAATGGACGCCGGGCGTTTCCGACACATGAATGGAACGAGTGTGATCGTCGAGCCGGTGATCGCCGACAGCGTGATCGCGCAATTACGTGCGCTGGGTCACGAAGTCACGATCGCGCGAGCCTCGCAGTTCGGAGGCAGTCAAGCGATCATCAAGTTGACGCACGGCTATGTCGCGGGGTCTGATCCCCGGAAGGATGGACACGCCGCCGGCTATTAGTCGCGGTTGTTCGGATTTCGAGAAGGTTGGCGGGCGGCGCCTGCCGTCGGCAGGGAGCCGTCGTATATTCGTGGTCGGTCAGAATCACTCGAGCACACACGAGGGGGATCTATGCGCAGGTTGATCACAGCGGGCGCACTGCTGGCGATGGCGATGCCATTGGCGGCGCAGCAACAGGCAGGGAAGGCGGATCCGACGAAAGAGGTGAAGGGCACGGGTCAATTGCCCGCGGGATGGATGATGCGATTCGATCCCATCGACAACCCGGCGAACGTTCGTCCGGGTCGTCCGACGCCCGCCAAGCCCACGCCCGACATGGTCAAGGTCGTGACGATGGGATCGGGGCTGCACTTCACCACGGGTCCGGCCGCGATCTACTACAACCCGAAGGACATGGGCTCGGGCGTGTATGCCGTCAGCGCGTCGTTCGGTGCGCGGAAGAGCATGCAGCACGAAGCGTACGGCATCTTCATCGGCGGCAGCAACCTTCAGGATTCGACGCAGAGCTATCTGTACTTCGAGATCCGACCGATGGACGGCGGCATCCTCATTCAGCATCGCAACGGCGACGTCGCGTCGAAGATCGACAAGATTGTTCCGTGGACGCCGAATGACGCGGTGAACAAGGACGATCCGACGGACGGCCATTCGTCGAACACGTTGATGATCCACGTCGCGCCCGACACCGTGCACTTCATGGTGAACGGAAAACTCGTCAAAGCGATCGCCAAGTCGGACCTGATGGGTGCAAAGACCGACGGTCAGGCCGGCATCCGCATCAATCACAACACCGACATCCACGTCGATTGGAAGGGTGTGAGCAAGTAATTTCGGCAGCGCACAACTAGCGAGGGTGGTGCCCGAGTGACATTTTGGGCGCCACCCTCGTTCGCATTTCCGCCTCTCAACGTCCCGCCCACATCTCATGGCGACCGGCATCTCCACTCAGCAGCCGCCGTCCTACACGCACACCGTCGGCGGGCATCGCGCCGCCGTCGTCGCCAGCTTCCTCGGCTGGACGCTCGATGCATTCGATTTCTTTCTCGTCACGTACACGCTGACGGCGATCGCCAAGGAGTTCGGACGACCGGATAAGGCAATCGCGCTGTCGCTGACGCTCACGCTGATGTTCCGGCCGGTTGGCGCGTTCATCTTCGGGTTGATGGCCGATCGCTTCGGCCGACGCATCCCGCTGATGATCGACCTCGTGTTCTATTCGATCGTCGAGGTCGCGACCGGGTTGGTGCACAGCTACGCGGCATTCCTCGTGCTGCGCGCGCTGTTCGGCATCGGCATGGGCGGCGAGTGGGGCGTTGGCGCGTCGCTCGCGATGGAGAAAGCGCCGGCGAACCGACGCGGCATCTTCTCCGGGCTGCTGCAAGAGGGATACGCCGTCGGCAATCTCCTCGCGGCGATCTGCTACTTCTTCGTGTTCCCGCGTTGGGGCTGGCGGCCGATGTTCTTCATCGGCGGCATTCCCGCGCTCCTGGCACTCTACGTTCGGATGAACGTCACGGAGTCGGAGGTGTGGGAGCGCACGCGGCATACGCACAAGGACTGGTCGGCGTACGCCCGCGGTGTGTTCTCGCACTGGAAGTTGTTTCTTTACCTGTTCGTGTTCATGGCGATGATGAACTTCATCTCGCACGGCACGCAGGACATGTATCCGACGTTCCTCAAGCGCGACTGGAGCTTCACGCCGCAGCGCGTCGCGATCGTGACGATGATCGCCAACGTCGGCGCGATCACCGGCGGCATCATCTTCGGACACTTCTCCGATCGCATCGGACGGCGAAAGGCGATCATCATCGCGCTGTGTTTGGCGATCGTCGCCATTCCGCTGTGGGCCTATGCCCCGACGCTGCCGCTCCTGATCCTCGGCGGCTTCACGATGCAGTTCATGGTGCAGGGCGCGTGGGGCGTGATCCCCGCGCACATCAACGAGCTCGCGCCTGATTCGGTGCGCGGCTTCCTGCCGGGCTTCGCGTATCAATGCGGCGTCGCGGTCGCCGGGACGGTCGCGTACATCGAGGCGGTGTTCGCCGATCACATGACCTACGCGACCGCGATGGCGCTGACGGCGGTCACCGTGTTCACGCTCGGCGCGATCGCGGCGTGGGCGGGCCGGGAGCGGCACGGCGTTGCGTTCGGCGAAGTAGTGAGTAGCTAGCGGCTAGGTACGGCGGTTTACCGCTACGAGCAACTAGCAACTCGCCACTAGGCCAAGTAAACGCCGCGGGCGGAGGCGGCGTCACATGGATGTGTTCACGCACTCTTCTGTGATCGCCGGCCAGGGCGACGACGGCGACCTTCCGTCGCTGGTCGAAGGCGTCCGGTCCGGTCGACCGGCGTCGCTCGAGGGATTGCTCGTCCGCGTGCAAGCGCGCGTGCACGAGTGGGCAGCGCGTTTCACGGACGATGCCGACGCGGCCGACGACGTGATGCAAGACGTGTTGATCGGCCTCGAACGACGCGTGCAGCAGTTCGACGGACGGAGCCGGTTCTCGACCTGGCTGTTCGCCGTGACGCGGAACGTCGCGCTCTCACAGCGACGGCGCGATCAGCGAAGGATCGAGCTGCTCGAGCGTCGTATCGCCATCGAGGATCCGCGCACCGAAAGGCCGGCGGATCCCGATCGCGACAGACTCGCGGCGCTGGTGCTGCTCTACTACGACACGCTTCCGCGGCGGCAACGACAGATCTTCGAGCTCGCGGACATTCGCGGCCTCACGCCCGCTCAGATCGCGCGCCAGCTGCGCATGGAGCAAACCACCGTGCGCGCGCACCTGTTCAAGGCACGGCGCGCAATCCGGGGACGACTGCTGGAGCATCACGAACGACTGTTGACGGAGTATCGATCATGAACTGCCGAGAAGCGCGTGAAGCGATGCTGATCGCCGAACACGAAGAATTGCGCGGCGAAGGTGAGACGCCGCTCGCGGAGCACGTCGCATCGTGCGAGGCATGCGGCAGGGTTGGCAGCGCGCTCGCATCCGATCTTCGTGGGTTGTCCGCATCCGTCGCGAGACGGAAATCGAAGCGTATCGCGCTGGTCGCCGCATTGCCGGTAGCCGCGGCGATTCTGATCGTGGCGGGGATCGCCGTCCGCGAGGAGCCCGCTCGCCGACCCGCCGTCAACGCGCAGCCTCCAGCGCATGTCGTCTCGGTGGATGTGGCACCCGGTCAGCGCGCCGCGGTACTCAAGACGTCGGATCCCAAGGTCACCCTCGTCTGGCTCGCGCCAGGAGCGAATTGATGAGACTCATACGACTGTCATTCGCCACGTTGACGCTGTGGGCCGCGTCTCACGCCGGCGCCCAACAAGCGACGACCGAATCACAGAAGTCGTCGGCCCAGCCGCAGTTCCTCGTGAAGACCGTGTCACTCCATCGCCTCACGTCCAAGGAAGCGGTGAACCTTCTCCAGCCGTATTCGCAGACGCCGGGCGGCGGCGTCTACGAGCTTTCGCCGGGTCTTCGCGCCGTGACGATTCGCGAAGTACCGACGATCTATAACGAAATGATGACTGTCCTCGCCCGCTACGATCGCGAACCCGCCACGGTGACCCTGAGCTTCCAACTCGTCTCGGCGGAAAACACGAACACGCGCGATCCTGCGGTGGCGGGATTGGACTCGTTGCTTCGCGGAGTGCTCAAATTCACCGGGTACCGGCTCCTCGGTACGGCCGTCGCGAACGCGAGCGAGAACATGAGCATTTCGCAAAAGCTGTCGGCGGACGGCGAGTCGCTCACGCTGAGCG
>DASVYG010000205.1:0-17025 GCA_036392315.1 Gemmatimonadaceae bacterium | reverse complement strand
CCTGCGACGAACAGTCGATTGCCGCGTTGGTCGTACCGTACTCCACACCCCGATCGACCCGCCTGCCCCGCGATGAACACAGCGCCGACGCCCGTGCGCGCGTCGGCGCGGTAGATCGCCCCGTCATTGAGCGATGCCACATACAACGTTGTCCCGGGACCGAATGCGCTTCCTTCCGGCGCGAAGCCGTTCGGGAGCGAGATGACACCGGGGAACAATGCGGTCACGTCCGACGACCGCGCGAGATCGGAGTGACTCGCCGGCGCCGTGGTGATGTTGTCGGCGCAGGCGCCAAGGACGCCGAGCAAGAGAGCCGTGGGTGCTATCGAAGCGCGCATCGGGTGATCCTCCGAAACGGGTTGGATGACGCGCGCCGGCACACAGGAACGCAGTGCGGATTGCCGAGTCGGTTCCCCGACCGTAGGTTCGGCAACCGTGGTGTCGTCGCGCACCCGTAGACGCGCAGAACCGACGCAAATCCTGACATTGGGAGCGGCGGAGACGCTTTACCGATGGCAATGGCCACGCAGCAGCACGCAATCACGGAGGTGCTCGCCGAGCTGCGCCGCGCGGTGCCGGGGGCGATGGACCGGCTCGTGCCGCTCGTGTACGGGGATCTCGCACGAATCGCGCGCCGCCAGCTCGCGCTCGAGGCATCTGGCCATACGCTCTCCACGACTGAGGTCGTCCACGAGGCATACCTCCGCCTAGTGGATCAGACGCGCGTTCAGTGGGCCGATCGCGCGCACTTCTTCGCCGTGGCCGCCCACGTGATGCGACGGGTCCTCGTCGATCACGCCCGCCGCCGCCGAGCCGCGCGTCGCGGCGGCCAATATCGGCGGTCCGTGTCACTCGAGACCCTCGAGTCGGTTGACGTCGGAAGCCTGGCGGCCGATCAGCGGGCCGATATGCTCGTGGCGATGGACGAAGCGCTCGAGCGGCTCGCCGCGCTCGACCCACGACAGGCGCGGGTGGTCGAGTGTCGGTACTTCGGCGGACTGACCGAGGAGGAGACGGCGGAGGCGCTCGGCGTCACTGCTCGCACTGTAGCGCGCGACTGGGTAAAGGCGCGCGGATGGCTGTATCAGGAATTGCGCGATGACGACGCCTGAACGCTGGAACGAGATTCAACGTGTCGTCGACGGCGCGCTCGACCTCCCCGCGGCCGCGCGCACCGCGTACCTCGACGAGGCGTGCGGCACCGACGCGGCGCTGCGCGAGGACGCAGCGCGACTATTGGACGCGTGCGAACGCGCGGCGCGACAGGGAGGTCCCTTCGCCACGCCGGCGACGGTGATCTCCTCTGAGCTGCGCACGGCGTTGGCCGACCGGTACACCGTCGAGCGCGAGCTCGGTCATGGCGGGATGGCAACGGTCTATCTCGCCCGCGACCGCCGCCACGACCGCGAGGTCGCCGTGAAAGTCCTCGACCAAGCCATCACTCCGGGCGGCGCCGAGCGCTTCCTGCGCGAGATCCGGATCGCGGCCAAGCTCACGCATCCGAACGTACTCGGCGTGCACGACTCGGGAGAAATGGGAGGTCTCCTGTACTATGTCATGCCGTACGTCGAAGGCGAGACGCTGCGGCAGCGACTGACGCGCGAGGGAGCACTCCCGATCGGAGACAGCGTGCGTCTCATCCGCGAGCTCTCCGACGCAATGGCGTACGCACATGCACGCGGCGTAGTGCATCGCGACCTCAAGCCGGAGAACGTGCTCCTCTCGGCGGGACACGCGGTCGTCGCCGACTTCGGCATCGCGAAAGCGCTCGCGGCGGCGACGCAAGACAGCAGCGCGCCGCTGGCGGGGCTCACGTCGACGGGTGTGGCGGTCGGAACGCCGGCGTACATGGCGCCGGAACAGGTGGTGGGCGACGCGACGATGAATCATCGCGCCGACCTCTACTCGCTCGGCGTGATCGCGTACGAGATGCTGAGCGGGAATCACCCGTTCGCTGGGCGCACGGCGCAGTCGATCGCCGCCGCGCATCTGACGGAGACGCCCGCGGCGCTCGTCGAGCGTCGCAAGGACGTGCCGCCGGCGCTCGCCGCGATCGTCATGCGACTTCTAGCGAAAGATCCGGCGGCTCGGCCGCAGAGTGCCGACGAGGTAATGCGCGCGCTGGATGGAATCGCGACGACGTCGATCGAAGCGGTCCGCGGCCGACGCGATATGCGAGTCGGAATCATGATCGCCGCCGCATTGCTGATCGCCGCGACGCTCGGCGGATACTCGTGGTGGAGAGGGAAGACTCCGGGCATCGCGGAATCGGCGGTCAAACACACCGTGGCCGTGCTACCGTTCGTCAACACGAGTGGCTCTCCCAACGAAGACTACTTCAGCGACGGGTTGACCGACGAGCTCGCGCACGCCCTCTCACGCGTGCCGGGGTTGAGGCTCGCCGGCCGCACGTCGAGCTACGCGTTCAAGGGGAAGTCGGTTCCGGCCACGCAGATCGGAAAAGCGTTGGGCGTCGGCGCGATCGTCGAGGGCACGGTGAGGCGCGCCGGTGACCGGCTGCGCGTGACGACGCAACTCGTGAGTGCGGCCGACGGCACGGTATTGTGGGACAGTGTCTACGAGAGCCGATCGAGCGACGTGTTTGCCGTGCAGGACTCGTTGACGCGCGCCGTGGTGGAGGCGCTCGCACCGGCGTTGGAGGGGCGCGACGTGCCAGCCGACAACCGTGCGGCGCCTTTGGTCGCATACGTCGGCCGCGGCACGACTGACGCCGAGGCGTATGAGCTGTATCTGAAGGGACGCTACTACTGGCACGAACGCGGCGCAGCGAATGTCGCCCGGTCCATCGAGTACTTCCAGCAGGCCATCGCGCGTGACCCGACGTTCGCTCGCGCGTACGCGTCGCTCGCGCTCGCGTACGACGTGTTCGGGGTCTACGTCCCCGACCCGTCCGACTCGACGACGCCGCTCATCAAGGCGAACGCGCTGCGTGCGGTGACGCTCGACTCCACTCTCGCTGACGCGCAGATCGCCATGGCCATCGCGCGCGAGCGCGACTACCGGTTCCGCGACGCGGAGTCGCATTACCGCGCCGCGCTCGCAGCCGAGCCCTCGAACGACTTCGTGCACCACAGTCTCGGCGTCATGCTTCTGACGGTGGGGCGGACGGACGACGGCATCGCCGAACTGCGTTTGGCGACACAACTCGATCCATTGGCGAAGTCGGCGGGGACCGCCTTGGCGGAGGCGTTCATCGACGCGCGTCGATTCCGGGACGCCGAGAACGAGGCGCGACGCATCCTCGCGATCGACTCCACATTCCCACTGGCGATCAACAGCCTGGGGCTCGCCCAAGCGTTCGGCGGACAGCCGGATAGCGCGGTGCACACGCTGGAGCGCGGCGTTCGCTTGTACCCCGACCTACTGGTGCTGCAGGGACGGCTCCTTTTCGCGTACGCCGCCGCAGGGAAGTGGAACGAGGTGGAGCGGATGCGAACGCAACTCCGTCGACCCGGCGGCGATCCCACGGGCGGCCCCCTGTCCGCGTTCGCGGACTTCGTGCTCGGGGACCGCGAGCCGCTCACTCGCCTGGTGTCATCGCCGGCCGGTCTGCGCGGGTACTTCGAGATGTTGCGACCCACGATCCACGGCACCGGCTGCAATCCGCTCGCCGATCCGCTGTGGGCCGACGAGCACTTCCGGTCGGCGATGCGGGCACTCGGAATGCAGCCGTGTCCGCAGGCGCGGCCCTGGCCGTTTACGCCTCCACAACGCGCGCGTTAAGCGAGACCGGTGCGGCATCTGTATCGGCCGTCGTCGGCGGCGCGATGAGAATGGAACACTTGGCACCCCGCACGACTCTCGTCCGCACGCTTCCCAACAGCACGCGATCCATCAACCCCTGCTCATGACCGCCGAGCGCGATCAAGTCGCAGCGCGCGCGATCGGCGTAGCGAAGAATCGCTTCGCCCGGCTCGCCGCTGAGCATGACGCTGTCGATTCGCCGCCGTGTTCGGCGCCGCATGTCGCGAACCGCCTGGTCGAGCTTGGCGCGGGCCCCCGCGCGATACAGATCCACCAGATCGCCCTCGTGCGCTTTGACATCGCCGAACGGACATGCGTGCGCTAACGTCAGCGTTCCATTGCTCGCGAGCAGACTGGCGGCGAGCGTCGCGGCGGCGATGCTCGCCTTCGTGAAATCCAGCGCCGCGACCGCGTGGCGCGGCAGGGAGCGTACGCGCGGCGCGACCACGAGAACCGGCACGCGCGCATGCTTGATGAGCGGAATCGTCGTCTCGCCACCGAACATTCGATCGAACCGACCGTGATGCCCGAGCCCCATCAGGATGATCGACGCTCCCGTGCTCGATGCGACGTCGTTGACGACGACGGCCGGATCTCCGACGAGCGCGCGCTTGGTCCACCGATCCGACCGCGGCACGCCTTCGACGCGGTTCTTGATCGCGTCGAGCAACCGTCGGCGTGCCTTCTCGTCGATGAAGAGCGGCGATGATGGGACGATGGTCGCGACATCGCCGGGGAACGGCGACAATGCGCCGAGCGCGATGACGGTCGCCGAGTCGCGGCGCGCCAATGCGCTGGCGAGATGCAGGGCGCCGACTGAATTGTCGTCGCCGGCCGTGGCGACGACGAGCCGTTTGAATCGCGAACGTCGTTCGAGATTGCGCGTCACACCGTCGCCCCGAAAATTCGTCCGATGCCGGCAGTCAAGGCCATGGCCAGCGCGCCCCAGAAGGTCACGCGGATGATGCCTCGCGTCACGCCGGCGCCCCCCGCCTGAGCGGCCAGACCGCCGAGCGCGGCGAGAAACACGAGCGACGTGGCCGAGACGATGACGATGGCGTTGCCGATCGGAACCACGGCGGCTGTGATGAGCGGGAGCGCGGCGCCGACCGCGAACGTGGCGGCGGACGCCAACGCCGCCTGGACCGGTCTCGCTATGTGAATCTCGGAGATTCCCAACTCGTCGCGCGCATGGGTACCCAGGGCATCGTGGGCGGTGAGTTGCTCGGCGACCTGGCGCGCGAGCGCCGCATCGAGGCCGCGTTGTACGTAGATGCCTTGCAGTTCGGCCAATTCGTAGTCGGGATTGGCGGACAGCTCGCCCCTCTCGCGCGTCAGGTCGGCGTTCTCGGTGTCCGCCTGCGAGCTCACCGACACGTATTCGCCGGCCGCCATCGACATCGCTCCGGCCACCAAGCCTGCGACGCCGGCCACGAGCACGTTGCTTCGGTTCGTCTCCGCCGCAGCTACGCCGACGATCAAGCTCGCCGTCGAGACGATGCCGTCGTTGGCGCCGAGGACGGCGGCGCGCAGCCAGCCAATGCGCTGTGTGCGGTGCTGCTCGGGGTGGGTCGCCATGTAGACGCTCTCGAGAGACGGAGCGCGACGGGCCTGCTCGCGCTCCGGAGAGAATCTATCGACGAATACCCCGTATCCTACCCCCGATCGAGGCCCTCACTCGACGATCTTCGCGATCCAGAAATCGCTGGCGAGATCTGAGCTGAGTACGTACGCGAGCGGGAGCGTCCCATATCCGGCCAGCGCCCACGATTTGCCCCAGCTGTTCCGGAAACGGACGCGCCCTTTCGTGTATCCCGTCATCAGGATCGCGTGGCCGCCGAGGAGCTTTTCAGTCTTCTTGGGCATGGGCACGGCGCCCGTCTTCGCGACGGCGTCAGACTCGAACGAGTCGTAGACCGAGATTCCGAACACGATCGGATAGCCCGCAGCCAGGGTGCGCTTGATCCCGACCTCCGTCTGCTCGACCCGCTCGTACGAGAGACACAGATGGTTCCGCGCCGCGGCGATGTACGCGGCAGGCGGCGCCTTGGCGAAGCGGGAGATCACGTACGGCCACAGGGACTCTGGCCCGGCTCCTTGCTTCGCAATCACCTTCATCCCATCGCGGATTTCTGCGCCCGCGTCTGACTTTACCGTACGCTCGATCACGCGCTCGCCGTAATAGATCGCGAGACGACTGGGCGCGAAGTCGGCGAGATTCTGCCGGCGCAACTCGTACTCGAACGCGCCGCCGATCGCGTTGGCGGTGCAGCTTCCGAGCTGGCCCTGATCGTACACGGGCGGCATCGCGGATCGCGTCGAGAGGTCGACGCTGGGCGGCAGCGCCGCGAGCCGCATTGGTGCGACGACCTTCGCGGCGCGATCGCGTAGGTCAGGAGTATCGGGACGCCATCCGTAATGTTGGATCCTGCGTGGCTTGAGTACCGTCATGGCTGCTTCCTCTGTTCGCAAACGATGTTGCCGTTCGCGCCATCGGCGGCTTCGATCTCGGCAGCCTCTTTCTAATCGAAAATTGTCCAATGGACAATACGCCACCGCTTGGGTCGCGTCGCGCCTCCGCGGGTCGATTGGGGGACAGAACAAAGGAGCCAGGCGGCGAGCCTGGCTCCTTTGTCACTCATGTTCGAAGTCTACGGCTTCAAGAACTTCGCAACACCACCGTGCTTCGAGCACGCGCCGCGACGGTTCGCGGCGTGCGAGTACATACCGTCTTTGCATTGCGCAATCGCGTCGGTCGGATCGTTGTCTTCGCCGCGTTTGGTCGAGGGCTTCGCTGCCGTCTTTGGCGCGGCGCCGGCGGTCGGCGCAGCGGACTTGGCTTCCGAACGCGCGCGAGCCGGAGCCGTTGCCGGTACGGCCGCTGGAAGGCTGGGGGCTGCGGTCGCAGCGGGCACCGAGCCTTTGACTCCACCGTGCTTGGAGCATGCGCCGCGGCCAGGCTTGCTCATCGTGCCGTCGGTGCACATGACCTCGGCGGGGGCTGATTTTGCGGCTTCGGTTTTCTTCTCCGCCTTCTTTGCGGCGGCTGTGGCCTTGGCGTCAACGCCGCCGTGGCCTGAGCAGGCGCCTTTCCCTGACGCCGTCGATGTAGTGCCGTCCTTGCAGACGCTGGCGGCCGCCTGCGCCTGCAGCTGAGCGCCATACAGGCCGATCGTGAGCAATGCAACCGCGGTCGTGAGGATTCGTCCACGCATCTTTTCGCACTCCGGGGGTGTGGGCCAACAAGGTGGACCTTGCTTGAACAGGGTTTGTCACCGAGCCCAGCCGACGCGCATCCATACGTCATCGCTTCGGCGTTCACGATGCTCCGCTCACCATTCACGATCGATTCACGACCAGGAACCAATTTGGCTCTGACCTTAGCGACATGTCGAATGAGGGAGGGACTATGGAAACCCGCGAGAAAGAAACCGTCCGTATCGAGCTCACGCCCAATCAGAAGGAGACGGTGAAGGCCGCCGTCGGGCGCGACGCCGAGGCGATCGAGTTGACAATCAAAGAGCTCGAGGCCCGCATCACGCCGGCGTTGGCCGCGAACCACAACGAGACGCTCCTCGTCGCCTAAACCATCGCGGTGCCTGCTCGCAACGGCCCTCATTCCAAGATTGGGATGAGGGCCGTTCCCGTTTTAACTCTGCGGCAAGGACGGCGCGCGATCGAGCCGCGTTACCCGCCGTGCCGCCAGTAGGGAACCGATCGTCGGACGACTACATTAGTAGCCCGGATTCAGGAGGCCGACTCGGTGCGACTGTTCGTATCGCGAGCGTTGGCGATCGCCGCCGCATCACTCGGCGTCACACGCGTTGCGGCGGCGCAACCGTCGCCCACGCACGCGCCCGCCGGAAAGTGGAGCTTCACGATCGACGTCGGCGGATTCGTCGAGGGCAACGGTCACGCGGTGACGAGCTGGCTGCGTCGCAACGCCTATGGCGTCACTGAGCCGAAGCAATGCGGGTTCGACATACTTCTCTCGCCCGTCTGCGACGACGGGGCGAAATATCCGCGCGTCGAGGGGAGTGGGATTCTCGCCGGCATGGCGAGTGTCCGCCGCGGGCTATCGGATCGGTGGTCGGTCGAGCTCCTCGCGGCGACGGAACAGGGTGGCGTCGCGACGGGACGATGCGACGACCTGGCCGTTCCCAAAGATCCGCGCTGCACGAACAGATTCATGGAAGTGCCGTTCGGCGGCGGTAGCTTCGCGCTGGTCGGCGCGGCCACGACCGGCCACTTTCATCTCGCCGCCGGTCCGGCATTGATGCTCGCGAACTGGCGAATGAAGCCGGCGCATCTCTCCGGCGTGTGGATCGACGCGACGTTCGACCGCGACCCATCGCCGTTCTTCGCCCGCGCGCAGTATCGGATCTATCGATCGACGACCCTCGCGCCCGAGTCGGGCTTCAGCGGCTTCCACCCATCGACGCTGTTCATCGGCCTCGGGTTCTCGATGCGGACCGATAACGTGGGGATGTAGCGTCGTCGCCGATGGAAGCCGCGTGACGCGTTAGGCGGGCGGCGGCGTCGGCAGGTCGATGAGGTGACGGACGAAAAGATCGAATTCGTCGTGCATGATCTTCATCGACGGGTTGTCGATCATGGCCCGGAACGACTGCTCCTGCGCCACCTGCCACATGCGGCTCGTCCATGAATGGAAGTAGTCGTCGGGGAGCTGGCCGTGCTTATGCGCGTACCACGCGATCTCGAACAGCGACAGTTGCATGAGATTGAGGAAATACTCCTGGATCTCGCGTTCCGAGTGGAGGTATTCGACGTCGTGTTGATGCACCGACGCGAGTGAGGGCTGATTGACTCGGATCTGGCGAAGCTGGTACTGGAGCTCGACGAGCTTGGAGAAGTTCGCCACGAGCTGCGCCTTGCGCGCGTGCCCAAACTGAATCGCCGTGAAGATGAGCCCACCGGCGATGGCGAACGACGACAGGGCCTGGAGCGTGATTTGGACAATCTGGAGCGTTGGCGTCATGGTGAATCATATCCGGGGCATGCGAAGCGACCACGAGGAGTCCACGCGAGCGGCATGAACCGCCGCCGCCTCGTTGGCACGCCCGTTGCCTTGTTCCTGCGAGCGCCATCGCGCGACGAATCGCATCTATGGCAGAGCGTATGGAACTGGATGCCGAGGAGGGCATGCAGCATGACGATTCTCCCAAGGATCAACGGTACGCCCGGGTTTGGATTCGCCGAGGCGATCACGCGCAACGATGGGTCGGTACAGCGCGTGGGAGTCCTGGAGCTTCGCCGGTCGGACTCCGCACAACTTCCGCCCACGATCGCCGACGGCGACCTGCTCACCTACTCGGGTCCCGTGTGGGCCGATGGCGTCTGGATCGAGGAGACGTTTGCCGTCATCGCGACTCCGGTGCCGCCCCGTCGCGACGGCTGTCTCAAACTTTCGATCGCCGAGTACGACGCGGAGTCCATGGCGGCGCCGACGTCGGAGAGTGGCGCCGCCGCCTGATGTGTGAAAACGTCCAAGCCCGCCGACGCTATTTTCCGATCATCAGAATCGTGAACGAGCCGGGGATGGGCGCGCCCTGACCTCCCCGGCCGCCGGCCGGCGGTGCCGCCGGTGCGGGCCCGCGCTCGACGCTCATCACATAGATGTGGTTCGTGCTCGTATCGAGCGTCAACGTGCGCGCGCCATTCATTGTTTGAAGGTTCTGCTCCACCTCGAAGCTGGTCGGGCTCTTTTCCTTGACCACCGTGAGCGTGCCGTTGCTGTGTGAGCTGAACGCTTCCATGGTGGCCGGGTTGAACACGGCGCCGTCGGAACCGCCGGCGAGCGGCAGATTGGCGAGAATCTTTCCGTCGTCGGCGCTCAAGATCACCATCGTCGGGTTGGGCGTCGCATTCGGCGGTGAACCCGACCGCGCGCAGGCGGCGAACAGAACGTGGTTCTTGGCGTCGAGCGCGAGTCCGTTGCAGCCGCCATGATCGCCGAGTGGATAGTGCGCGGTCGCTTTCATGGTCTTGGCGTCGACGACCGTCACGCTCCCCGCCGCGTCTTGCATCACCCCATACAGCGTGCCGTTGCCGTCGGACACAGCCTGCTCCGGCACTCCGCCCAAGTCGATCGTACCGACCACCGTACCGTCCTTGGCGTCGATGACCGTGGCGTCTTTCGTCGGATGGCTGAAGATGTACACGCGCTCGTTGAACGGGTCGAACAGAATTCCGTCGGGTTGCGCGGCGCCCACGTCGATGGTCTTGATCAGCGTGAGCGTTTTCGTATCGAACATCGACACCGGCCTGCTACTCGAGAAGCCGTGACCCGACTTGGGGTCGACGGCCACGCCCTGGCCGCCGGTCGCGGGAATTTCTCCCACGGGCTCGATCGTTTCGAGGTTGAACACGGTGATGCGTCCCGGCACCGCGGGCTTGGCCGGTGTGGAGTCGGTGGCCGCCACAGCGCGTGATCCGCCGCGCGGGATGTACAAGCGCCGGCCCGCGACGTCCGCATAGATGTAGTCCGAACCGCCTTCGCCTCCGACGCGCGCGCGTTTGAGTACCTTGTACGGACCGTCCGTCGACGGCTGCTGTGCGCCGAGCAGTGTGACGAGCGGCGCGAGTAAGATCGCCGATACGAGTGCGATGCGATTCATGATCGATTGTTGTTTTGGGATGCGTGCGATCGGGGCGGAAGCGCTCGACTGCGGTTCCATCAGTTCCATCATGGAGCGAGCGGCCGGGGCTGTCAAACCAGCCACGTCATGCGCGAATGGCGGGGCGCTTTAGCGAGATCTTAGCACGGCCCGGGCGGGCCCCAGCCATGCACGCGGGGTACGTTGGGTCGCGACCCCAACCAGCTCTCCGTCAGAAACCGCGATCGCCGCCCCCATCGCCAACGCCATCGCTCGTTCCCCCATTGATCGAGGACCCATGGAGACTCTAGCAGACATCAAGGACCTGGCCGCCAAGCAATTTGGCGGTGAAGCGGACGCGATCGACGAAACCGCCCCCGTCGATCGGCTCGGCATCGACTCACTCGGCTTTCTCGAGTTTTTGTTCGAGCTCGAGGATCACTTCGACATCTCGATTCCGCAGGAGAACGTCGCCAACGTCCGAACGCTGCGCGAGCTGGCGACGGCGATCGATTCACTCGTCGCGGCGAAACAAGCTCCGGCAAGCTAGGGCCGGGAAGGCCACGTGTCGCGCGTCGTTGTAACCGGGATGGGCGTCGTTGCCCCCGTGGGCCAGAGTGCGACCGAATTCTTCGAGGGGCTGGTCGCCGCGCGGTCGGGCATACGATCAGTCGCGCCGGAAATTGTTCCGCTGCCGCATTCCCTCGTCGCGGGCCAAGTCGACTTCGACGCATCAAGGCACTGGCCGGCGTACCAGTCGGCGCAATACGATCGCGCGACGCAGTTCGCTCTTGCCGCAGCGAACCAAGCGTTCGGCGACGCGTGCCTCCAACTGACCGAACAGCAATCGCTGCGCGCCGGCGTCTATTGGGGGACCGGTTTGGGCGGCGCCACATCGATCGAAGATTCCTACCGAAACTTCTTTGCGGGAAACGGGCGCGTTCGTCCGACCACCGTCGTGATGGGAATGAACAACGCGGCCGCCGGACAGATCTCGATCACGCACCGCCTGCGCGGACCGGTGCTCAACTTCTCGACCGCCTGCTCGTCGTCGGCGTCGGCGATCGGCGAAGCATATCGGGCGATTCAGTCGGGGCGTGCCGACGTGGTCGTGGCGGGCGGGTCGGAAGCACTGGTAACGCTGGGCAATCTGAACGCGTGGGACGCGATGCGCGCGCTGGCGCACGCCGACCCCGTCGATCCGTCGCGAAGCTGCAAGCCGTTTTCGGCGAACCGCGCCGGGCTCGTACTCGGCGAAGGTGCGGCGGCGCTCATCCTCGAGCGCGCTGACTGGGCGGAGCGGCGAGGGGCGCGCATCTACGGCGAGATCGTCGGCTATGGAAACGCCTCCGACGCATTCAACATCTCCAAGCCTGACGCAGACGGTCAGGTGCGTGCCATGCGACTGGCGCTCGCCGACGCCAGGCTCTTGCCCGAAGAGATCGACTATGTGAACGCGCACGGCACGGCGACGCAGGTGGGAGACGTCGTCGAGACGAACGCATTGAAGGAAGTATTCGGGAAATCCACGCGCCGGCCGTGCGTCTCGTCGACCAAAGCGTTGCACGGTCATTTGATGGGCGCGAGTGGTGCGGTCGAGATGGTGGCGAGCGTCATGGCCCTCGATCGGCAGGTTGCTCCGCCCACCGCGCACCTCGATGAGCCGGATCCCGCCTGTGATCTCGATTATGTCCCGAACGAAGCGCGGCGGATCGATGTCCGCGCGGTGATGTCCAACTCATTCGGGTTCGGCGGAATGAACGCCGTGCTCGTCACTCGTCGCTACCACTCCTAGCCGAATGAAAGATCTTGACGACCTCGCGGTCTGGATCGACGCGCGCGACACCGATCACAACGAGATCACGCCGACCACGCTTCCCGATCCGACCTTCACGTGCGACGGCCGCCAGCTCGTGTCGTTCAGCACCAACAACTACCTCGGGCTCGCCACCAGCGCGCGAATGAAAGCGCGGGCGCACGAAGCGATCGAGCGATACGGCGTCGGGAACTGCGAGTCGCGACTCCTGGGCGGCAATCTCGAGATCTACGGCGCGCTCGAGGCCAGACTCGCCGAGATCAAGCACAAGGAAGCGGCGATCGTCTTCGCGACGGGGTATCTCACCAACCTGAGCGTCTTGCCCACGCTGGTGAAGGCCGGCCACCTCGCGCGCGCGTACGGCTACAAGCCGTGCACGAACTGGAAGCACGCGTTCTTCACCGATGAGTTCAACCATCTGAGCATCCGCGAGGGCATTCGCGCGTCAGGCGCGCCGACGTTCGCCTACAAGCATTGCGACATGGCGGATTTGGAGGAGAAGCTCAAAGCGTCTTCGGCGCAGATCAAGATCATCGCCACCGACGGTGTGTTCAGCCAGCACGGCGACATCGTTCCGCTCCCCGACATGATGGACGTCGCCGATCGACACGACGCGGTGGTGTACATCGACGACGCGCACGGGACCGGCGTCCTTGGCCCGACCGGCGCAGGCACCACTGAGCACTTCGGCATCGACAGTCCGCGAATCATCCACATGGGTACGTTGAGCAAAGCGTACGGGTGCATCGGCGGATTTGTCGCGACCGACTCGCACATCGCCGAGATCCTGCGATTCGGATGCTCGGCGTACGGTTTCACCAGCACGTTGCCGCCCGACCAGGCGGCCGCGCTGCTCGAGGCGCTGGACATGGTGCGCGACGAGCCAGAACGGCGGAATCGTCTCTGGGACAACCAGCGCTACTTCGTCTGTCGAATGCAGGAGGCCGGATTCACTCTGCTGTCGACGGCGACGCCGATCGTCCCGCTTCACGTGGGCGACGACGCCAAGTGCGTGCGGATGGCGGCGGCGTTGCGCGAGGCGGGGATCCACGTAGACGCAATCATGTTCCCGGCGGTCGGCGCCGGTGAGAGTCGCTTGCGTTTCATCATGAATGCACAACACACGAAAGCGCAGATCGACAAGGTCGTGAACGAGCTCCGCCGACCGATGTTGGTCTGACCAACAGCCATGAGAGTTTTCGTAACCGGCGGCAATGGGTTCATCGGCTCGGTGGTGGTGCGCGAGCTGGCGAAAGCCGGTCACGGCGTCGTGTGCCTGCTGCGCGAGACGAGCCGCGTCGACCGAATCGAGTCGTTCTCGTATGTGCGCGCGCTGGGCGACGTGCGCGATGTCGCGTCGGTGCGTAAGGCAATGAGCGCGTGCGACGCCACGATCCACCTCGCCGCGCCCGGTGGGTGGGACGCCGACGATCCGACGCTCCTTCGCGCCGTGATCGAAGATGGCACAAACAACGTTCTCACCGTCGCCGCCGAGCTTCGCGAACATCGCGTGGTCGTGGTGTCCAGCACCGCGGCCGTCAACGCCTCCGATGTTCCGGAGGTATTCGGCGAGAACGCGGAATTCACGGTGCAGGATCAGTCGCTGCACTACGCTCACGCCAAGCATCGCGCCGAGATCACAGCGCGCGAGGCGTTCGCGCGGGGCGTGCCAGTGATCGTCGTCAACCCGGCCGAGGTGTATGGTCCAGGCGACGTGGCACTTGGCACGGCGAGGAACCTCATCGACTTCGTCAAGTCCACGCCGGTGCTCGCGTGCCACGGCGGCACGAGCATCGTGCATGTCGAAGACGTGGCCGCGGGAATTCTCGCTGCGCTCGAGCACGGCCGGCCGGGCGAGCGGTACATTCTGGGCGGCGAAAACCTCACCATTCGGCAGCTCGCCGAGCTCGTGCTCGAGCTCGTCGATCGCCATGTTCCGATCGTGACTGTACCGAACGGTTTGGCGCGCTCCGTCTCACGACTGGGCATCGCGCTGCACCTGCCGCTCCCGTACAACCCGCACGTCGTGCCATACGCGACGCGCTACTGGTTCGTCGACAGCGCGAAAGCTCGCCGCGAGCTCGGCGCCACCTTTCGCGGCGCGCGCGAGACAATCGCGTCGACGCTCGATTGGCTCCGTCGCACCGGCGTCATGTCCAACAAGCAGCCGGCGCTGGCCGTGCACTCGGCGTTTCGCCCATGATGGATCGTGATGCCATCCTGATCATCGACGACGAGCTTGAGATTCGCCAGCTCGTCGCGGACGCGCTGGCGGAGCAGGGCGCGCGCGTGCTGCAAGCCGGAACGGGGGCGGAGGGAATCCAAATTGGCGCCGCCGAAAACCCGGATCTATTTGTGCTCGACCTTGGCCTGCCGGATAAACCCGGCATCGATGTCTGCCGCGAGCTGCGGCAATGGACGTCGGCGCCCATCGTCGTCTTGTCCGCCAGGCACGCCGAGCTCGAGAAGGTCGCCTTGCTGCGCGCCGGTGCCGACGACTACGTGAGCAAGCCGTTCGGGATGACCGAGCTCATCGCGCGGATCGAAGCGCAGCTGCGCCGCGCTCGAACGCCGCTGCGCAATGCTCCATCGGTGCTCGAGATCGGCGGATTGACCATCGATCTGCCGCGTCGCACGGTGCGGCGTGACGGGACGGTGATTCGTCTCACACCCAACGAGTGGTCGATCTTGCGGGCGCTCGCCGTGAACGCCGGACGACCCGTGACTCACCAGGACTTATTCGATATGGTATGGGGACGGGAATTCGGGAGTCCGTCCCACTACCTCCGCGTGTATGTCACGCACCTCCGGCGCAAAATCGAGCGGAATCCGGCTGAGCCGCAAATCATCATCACCGAGCCTGGCGTCGGCTATCGGTTGGATTATGAGGCGCGCTGATCGAGTCCATCCGGGCTCACCCACGCAGTGGTTCGTCTGGATCTTCATTCTCGCGCTCGCGACCGCGACGCTCCTTGCCGTACGAGGCGACATTGAGCAGTCGCACGTCGCGCTGACGCTCCTTCTGGTAGTGTTGGGTGGCAGCGCCGGCGGCGGGCGTCCGCTGGGGTACGTGCTTGCCGTCGTGAGCTTCATCGTCATCGATTACTTCTTCCAGGCGCCGTACGACTCGCTCGGTGTCGGCAAGACACTCGACTGGGTGGTGCTCGCTGCGTTTCTGGCGTCGGCGTTCGTCGCGACCGAGTTGCTCGCGCGCGCACGCGGAGAGGCCGAAACGGCACGCCGCCGCACCGAAGAAGTGGCGTCGCTGTCTCGCCTTGGTTCGGAAACGCTGCGTCATGCCGACGCCGACGACGCCCTCCAGGCTCTCAGCGCGCTGATTCGCACGACACTGAGCGCGCGCTGGTGCACCATTCGAGAGTTGCCGGAATCCAGAACGCGGCGCCGATGGACGAGCGTTGTCGACGCCGAGGACCCGCGCATGACCGCCCGCATGCGCGAGCTCGACGAACGCATGACGCAGGAGGCCAATACGCATGCGTCGGCGGATCGCGTGACACTCGCGACGGCCGACGGTTCCGTGGTCGTGGGCTCGCTGGAAGCCGAGGACGTGAGCTCGCGCATCGAGGCGTTCGGCTTGCCGCTGTTCATCGAGTCGCGGCTGGTCGGGATACTCATCGTCGGCGGCAGCACGCAGGAACCGATCACGTTTGCTCTGGCGCGCCGTCGCTTCGTCGCGACCATCAGCTACTACGCGGCACTCGGACTCGAGCGAGCTCGTCTGAAGACCGAAGCGATGGAAGCACGCGAGCTGCGAGAGGCAAACCGCGCCAAGGACGAAGTGCTCGCCGCCGTGTCGCACGATCTCCGCACGCCGCTCACGACGATCAAGCTGCTGGCGCAGGCGGCCGCGTCGCGTGGAGACACCTCCGCCGCGTCGATCGAGGCGCACGTGGACCGGCTCGCCGATCTGGTCACCAACGTGCTTGATCTATCGCGAATCCGGGCCGGCGGCGTGCCCTTGGATGTCGCACTGAACACCGCCGAGGACGTGATTGCCGCCACCGTGAGTCGCGCGCACGGCGTCTTGGGCGGACGACGCATCATGACGAAACTCGATCTCGACCAACCAACACTCGTGGCGCGATTCGATTTCGTTCAAACGTTGCGGATCCTCGGCAATCTGGTCGACAACGCGCTTCGGTACTCGCCGCCGGGCGAGACCGTAGAGATCGTTGCGACGCGCGACGACCGGTGGGTGGCGATCGAAGTGTCGGACAGAGGGCCGGGCGTTCCGGAGTCCGAGCGCGATCGAATCTTCGACGCGTTCTATCGTCCTCGGTCCGAGGTCCCCGACGCCGGCCGCGCGGGCTTGGGGCTGTCGATCGCACGTCGGCTCGCCGAGCTGCAAGACGGAACGGTCGAATACACGCCCCGCAAGGGAGGCGGAAGTGTATTCACGCTCCGGTTGCCCGCCGTCGATCTGGGCTCCGAGGCATTGCCCGAATTCGCCACGATGGAGACGTCGTGAGGTTCGCTCATCTCGTCTCGCTCGCGACGTTCGCCCTCGGCGCCGCCCGGGCCAGCGCGCAGGAGCATGCGCACGCGCCCGCCGAGCAACTCGGCACCGTGCACTTCCAGACGTCGTGTAACCCGGCGGTGGCCGCCCGATTCGACCGTGGCGTCGCACTCCTCCACTCGTTCGAGTTCGGCGCATCGATCCGCGCGTTCAACGATGTGCTCGCCGCCGATTCGTCGTGCGCCATGGCGTACTGGGGCATCGCACTCAGTCGGTGGACGAACCCAATGGCCCCCGGCACCCGCACGCCGGCCCAACTGCAGCCGGGACGTCAGGCCGTCGACGCCGCT
>DASVYG010000204.1:0-2063 GCA_036392315.1 Gemmatimonadaceae bacterium | reverse complement strand
CAGATCGGCGTGGCGTGGTTCAAGAAGACCCTCTTCGTGCACCAGTCCGGCTTGACGCCGTTCGAGTTCGACGCCCAAGGTAGACGGACAGCCGCACTGCCCGTCGCCCACTGAGTGTTATCTCGGTCCGCCGGCCGAGGCGGGAGGCGGCGTGCACTTCGCCGGCGAATCGGGAGCCCGAGGGCGCGACGATTCACCGAGCAGCAGAGGCGCGCTCGAGTCCGGCATCGCCATCGGTGACGAGCCGCTATCACGCTCCGGCACCGCCGTCATGCCGTAACGAGCTGGAATCGGACAGAAGGTTCCGGCGACCGGCACGTTCTCGATCGAGATGACTATGCCGTCGCGCGCGCGTGGATCGTGCGTCATTGCCTGAATCGCCGGACGCGCGATCCACGCGGCGGCCCGCTCGATCGGCAAGAGCGGTGGCGCGAACGCGAGCGCCACTGCTGCACTTACCGCGATCGTGACGCCCCCGATGACCAGGGCACGACGAACCGCCCGCCGGCGTCTCACCGGCGGGCTTCGATCAGACAGAACGCCTCAGCGTTTGCCACGATCCAGTTCCTTTTGAACGGCCGCCTCGAGAACTCCGTACGGCACGGCGCCACCGTCGACCGGAAGGCCGTTGATGAACAACGCGGGCGTTCCCGTCACGCCAAACCGCTGGCCTTCTTTTTCATCGTTCTGCACTTGCTCGACGTACCGTCCGGCATCGAGGCAGGCGTCGAACTTCTTGCCGTCGAGCCCCAAGCGCCGCGACGTCTGCTTCAAGTCGCCGACGGACAATTTGGCCTGATCGGCGAACATCGCGTCGTGCATTGCCCAGAACTTTCCCTGCTCGTTGGCGCAGAGCGATGCCTCCGCAGCCTTGGCCGCGAACTGGTGAATGCTCACGAGCGGGAACTGCCGATAAATGATCTGAACCTGGTTACCGAACTTGTCCTCGACCTGCTTGAGGGTCGGCGCGATTCCTTTGCAGTACGGACATTGGAAGTCCGAGAACTCGACGAGCGTCACCGGTGCGTTGTCCTTTCCGACGCTCGGCGCGCCCGCGTTGGCGAATTGCAGACGATACGGCCGGTAGCTGATCTCCAGTCTCTTCTCCGAGGAGATTCGCTGCTCGAGCTTCGTTTCCGCTGCCTTTCGTCGTTCATTGCGTAGATACTCTGCGATCTGCGGTTTGATCTGGTCGAGCGTCTTGCCACCGACTCGCGCCTGGTTCTCCTGATACCACGCCGCGACCTCGACGTCTGTCGCGTCGATACCGGCGGGCCCGGCTTCGGCCAGCACGAGCTCCTCGACTGACTTGCCCCGCTGCTGTGCCTCGGCGACCACAGTCTTCTCGCGAATCAGCGAGTCGAGTGCCGCGCCGATGATTCGGTTCTTGGCGAGTTGGTATTGCGTCTCCAGCTTGTCGAGCTGATCGCCGGATCTGGCGCGAATGTCGGCGCTCGAGATCTTCTCGCCGCCAACGGTCGCGAGGACAGCGGGCATGCCTGTTTGCGACGAGGCCTGCCGAACAGTGTCCACCGGTCTCGCGGATCCCACAGTGCACCCGCTTGCCACGAGCGTGACCGCGCACGCGGCGACGACGCCAGCGTACAGCGGCGCGCGGCGCTTGACGATTACGTCTCTTGAATGAACGACTCCGAGATTGCGCATCGATTCCTCAATGATCACAGGTATATCGCTTGGGCAAGTCATAGTTCGTCATGACCGCCGGTCGCATTGGCTCTTCATTCCTAAGGGGGAGGCCGGATGGCCTCCCCCTTTCGGTACCGCATTCAATTCCGCTCGAACTGCATGAGTATGAGCGGTGACGTGCTATGGCAGGGTGTCCCAGAAGCCAAGGTTGGCGTCTGTCTTTGCCTGCTTGCCATTGGCCGAGACTCCGGGCGTGAACAACCCATTGTCTCCGCTCTCGTTGAACTGCGCCATCGCGGTCATGGCGTTCTTGATCAAGGTTTCATCTGTACCGCAGTATGCCGCCTTGGCCGCGGTGATGGACATGCCGGTCGGCGACGAGCCAAACGCCGCGTTGTTGAGAATCGCAGCCAACA
>DASVYG010000203.1:0-2448 GCA_036392315.1 Gemmatimonadaceae bacterium | reverse complement strand
CCATCCGGCGCTGATCGCGGCGTATCTCGACGGCGCTGTGCTGCCGCCGCTGCCGGAGCGTGTGTGGCAGGAACGCCGCCCGCATGGACCGACGCTGCGGCGACATGAGACGGAAGTGCTCGCGTTCTTGAAGGCGCGCGTGGGATGATGAGGTAGTTTGCCGATTCCGCGGGAGCGGTCGAATCGACATGTTTCTCTTCAACTCCCTTCGCCTCGGATCGTCAATGAGCACCCCCACGCAGGACGCCGTCGTTCGGCGCTCGTTCCTTGCCCGTCTTGCCGCGGTCGGCACCGCGGTCGCCGGTGTCGTCGCGCTTCCATCGGTGTCCGCCGCGCAAACCGCCCGCGGACCCACGCATCCGGCCGATGCGTGGCTCGACGCGCTCAACGGCCAGCACAAGAACATCTTCGACTGCACCAGCGTCGAGAATGGGCCCATGGGCTGGACGTTTGCGCGCAACTTTCTCACCGCGAACACCGGTCCCGTCTATCAACTCACGGATACCGACGTGAACGCGATCGTCTGTGTCCGCCATTCGGCGAGTGTCTTCGGCTTCAACGACGCGATGTGGACCAAGTACAAGCTGGGTGAATCGCAGAAGGTGAATGAAGGCGGTGCGCCCGCCGTGAAGAATCCGCACGCGAGCACGGCCGTCGATCTCGCGAAGCGTGGTGTGATCGTCGCGGTCTGCGGGATGGCGACGACGCGCATCGCTCGCACGGTAGCGCCCGATGTCGGTATGAGCGTGGCCGATGTCGAGGCCGATCTTCGAGCGAACCTCGTGACGCCAACCGCGCGGGTGGTCGCCGCGGGCGTGATCGTCACCAATCGTGCGCAGGAGAAAGGCTTCAGCTATACCTACGTCGGCTAGATGAACCCATTGCGATTCTCATGATGCCGAACCGATCCTGCGTGAAGGCCCTGCTTCTCATCGCGTTGTCGGCCGCCGCCGCCGGTGGCCAGACTCACACGCTCGTCTCCGTCGGTGACCATCGGCTCGACGTCGTGCGCGGCGGAGCGGGCGGTCCCGCTGTGATTTTCGAAACTGGCCTTGCCGATTCGCTGGACACCTGGCTCCCGATGTGGCGCACGATAGGCGAGTACACGACGGTCGTCGCGTACTCGCGCGCGGGATTCGGGCAATCGGACGCGGGGTCTTCGGACCACTCGGTTCCGCACGCGACGGCTGACCTGCACGAGCTCCTCCACCGCCTTTCCGTCAAGCCGCCCTATGTCCTCGTCGCGCGGTCTTACGGAAGTCTGATTGCGCGTCTCTATACATCGTTGTATCCGACCGAAGTCGCCGGCATCGTGCTCGTCGATGGAACGCACGAGCAGCAGGTGCGGCGGTTCGGCATGATCGACAGCGCATATCCGCGCCAGTTCCGCCTGTACTTCGACTCCGTCCTCGCTCATCTGCCGCCTGGCGCGCAAGCCGCCGAGACGCGAGAAACCGTCCGAATTCAGGCGGATGGCGCCGTTCCTGGACTGGAGCCGCTGCCCGACATTCCGATTGCTGTGTTGACCAGCATGCAGTCCAGTGAGTCTGCGCCATATGTGAACGGAACGGCTCGGGGCCACGAAGTCTGGCGCGCTCTGCACGACGAATGGTTTCGTCGTTCGCGCAATGGCATTCATGTCGAGACCACGCGGAGCGGGCACGGAATCCAAGACGACGAGCCCGACCTCGTCGCCATGGCGATTCGCTTCGTGCTGGACCGTGTGCGCGCGCAGTAGCTCGAGCCCCGCGACTGAGGAAGAAAACGTGGGCCTTCGTTCCTGGAACTGGGTGCACTTGGTGCTCGCGATCGCCAGTTATTGGGTCGTTCTCATCGCCGGGTGGTTGCTGTACACAGCCCGCCCGTCTGATGCGGCAGGCCTTCGCGCAATTGCATCGAGGCACCACGCGGCGGGGGAACTCGGACACTTCGCCGGCAAGAAATCGAGCCCAATCCGGGCCCGACCAGTGGATTTTCTCGGGGAGGATCGTATGTCCAGCACGCAAGAACAGGCCGAGATCGAGCGCGAGCTCAAGCGCATCGGTATTCAACCCGACGATCGACTGCCGCTGCCTCAAGGCCTGAACGGCGGACCCGACTATGTCGCGTTCTTGCGACAGGTTCCGGATGGCAGCGGGGTCAAGGGATTCATCGCGGCGATGGGTCGGCGGAGCGAGGGAGCGAAGCGAACATGACGAATCTCTGAATTCCAGGTTTCCCGGGCGGCTGGAACGAGCCGGACGCCGCCCACGGTGAGGACGTACAGCTCTCTACGTCGCCGTCCTGGTGCTCGCCGCCTGCTGAAGTGTCGCTTCCCAGACGTCCGTCACGTGGTCCCACGTGTAACGCGACAGCACCTTCGCCCGGCCGCGCTCGCCGAACGCCGCGCGCTTCGCCGGGTGGGCGAGCAGTTCGAGAATCTTCTCTGCCAGATCCGCCGAATCGTAT
>DASVYG010000202.1:0-2601 GCA_036392315.1 Gemmatimonadaceae bacterium | reverse complement strand
GCTCGCCGGTCGCCAACTCGTAGAGCAGAACGCCGAGCGCCCACACGTCGCTGCGCACGTCCGCGGGATGCCCGAGAAGGATTTCGGGGGCCATGTGGCTGAGCGTGCCGACCAGGTTGCCCTGCCCCGTCAGCGAGGAATCCGAGCTGCGAGAACCCGTCTCCGGCAGATGCTTTGCGAGGCCGAAGTCGAGCACGATCGCGCGTCCGTCGCTGCGAACCACGATGTTGGAGCTCTTCAGGTCGCGATGGATGACGCCATGCTCGTGCGCGTGTACCAGCGCGTTCACGACCTGGATGGCGTAGTCCAGTGCATCGCCGAGAGAGGGCGCCGCTTCGCGAACGATGGCATTGAGCGTTCGCCCGTTGACGTATTCCATGACGATGAACGGCGCGCCGTTCGCTTCGCCGACCTCGTAGATCGTGCAGACGTTCGGGTGCGCGAGCATCGACGCGTTCTGCGCTTCACGTAGCAATCGACGGCGAGCGGAGACGTCGGCGGCGCCGGGCCCGATGGTCTTCACCGCGACCTCGCGTCCAAGCACCGTGTGGCGCGCGCGATACACCTCGCCCATGCCACCCGCCGCGATGAAGCCGATGATCTCGTACTGGCCGAGTCGATCTCCAGGCGCGAGGCGCGGACGGAGGGGCGGCTGGCCAGCCGGAACGTCTCGTCCGAGCAGCGCCGCAGCCGGAGTCTCGCAAAAACTCGCCGCGGCGCTGTCGCTGGCGAGCAGCGATTCGACTTCGTCTCTCAGCTCGGCGTCACCGGCGCAGGCCTGAGCAACGTAATTCCCGCGCTCCGCATCGGGCCGCTCGAGGGCCTCGACGAACACGGCTTTGGCGCGGAGCCAAAACAACTCTTCAGGCGCGCCGGTCGCGAGTAATTGGCCGTCCGCGCCGCCCGAGGACCGGGAGGGGCGTTCAGGTGGCATGACCACCAGAGCATATGTGTCCCGGCTAGGAGGAGCAAGGCTTGCAAAACGCGGTTGGCCCCTGGGCCGACGGGTTTGCGCGTTCCAAGTGAGAGGCGACGCCTCGGCCGCCATGAAAATGGCGACAGCGCCATCAACACTCCGACGGAGACCGGCATGGTTCAAGACATCAAACAACCGCGAGCAGGGCGTCTCCTGCTCTTTGGCATTGCCGCGCTGGCAGGCTCGCTGGCCGCCGCGTGCAGCGATTCCCCCCTAACGTCACCTCGTCTGGCACCGCGAGAGGCGAGCCTCGACCGCTCGCAACCGACGTTCGTCATCACGACGATCGACGTCCCAGGAGCCCGGAGCACCGTGGTCGAAGGCATCAATGCCGGCGGAGACGTCTCGGGCTTCTTCGTCTCGTCGGACGGAAAAAACCACGGCTTCGTACTCGCGAGCGGAACGTTCACGACGATCGACTACCCCGGCGCCGACTACACGGACGTTCGCGGCATTGGCCCCGACGGAACCGTGGTGGGTACCTTCGCGAGCAACAGCGAAGAGGCGGTGGCGTTCCACGGCTTTCGGAGAACGGCGGCCGGCGAGTTCGAGACGGTGCACTATCCCGGCCACCTGTACGAGATCCCGCAGCGCATCCTGCCCGACGGCACGATCCTCGGCTGCCGGCACGACCACGATTTGATGGCGAGCATGGACGGCGTGGTGATGTCACGCGGCGGCGACAGCGAGATCGGCAAATTCGCCTCGATGAACAACGGCGCGACGCCCGATTTGTCGCGCATCGTCGGTCAGTACGTGAACATGGCGCTGAATCGCACGGAAGGTTTCGTGATCGACAACGGCGTGTTCACGCCGCTGGTGGTGCCGGGATCGATCCAGACGGTCGCGTGGGACGTCAACCCACGGGGCGACATAGTGGGCGTCTACCGTAATGGTGCCGGTTTCCACGGCTTCGTAGACACGGATGGCGGAATCACCACGATCGACGTGGCCGGGGCGACGGCGACCCGGGCGTTCGGCGTCAACGCACGAGGCGACGTGGTCGGCTCGTTCGTCGCTGCCGGAAAGACGCACGGATACCTGGCCCGACGGGTGCGCTGAAACGTCCGAAGGATCGGCATTTCCGGAGCTGCCGCGCTAGCTGGTGACATTTGCGGTTCGTAGGTTGGGGAGTCCAATGCCGAACTCCTCTCCTCGCCGCTCCGGCGCCTCGTGACCGCACCCGACCAGTTGGCCGCCGCGCTCGCGGATCGCTACATCATTCTCCGCGAGCTCGGCGCCGGTGGCATGGCGACCGTCTACCTGGCGCGCGACGTCAAGCACGATCGCGACGTCGCCGTCAAGGTGCTGCGGCCCGAGCTCGCCGCCGCGCTCGGGGCCGAGCGCTTCTTGGCCGAGATCAAGACGACGGCGAACTTGCAGCATCCGCACATCCTGCCGCTGCACGATTCGGGTGAGGCGGGCGGCTCGCTGTTCTACGTGATGCCCTTCGTGCAAGGCGAATCGCTGCGCGATCGTCTCACGCGCGAGCGCCAGCTTCCCGTGGACGACGCCGTGCGGATCGCCCGCGAGGTCGCCGACGCGTTAGCGTATGCGCACGAGCGCGGCGTGATTCACCGCGACATCAAGCCCGAGAACATCCTCCTGCAAGGAGGCCATGCGCT
>DASVYG010000201.1:0-2510 GCA_036392315.1 Gemmatimonadaceae bacterium | reverse complement strand
GAGTTCCGGGCTGTGCGGCAGCTCGACGCGAGCAATCCGCGCGATCGGCGTGAGGTGCCGGCGTCGCAGGCGGCGCGCGAGCTCGAACTTCCGCTTTGTGGCGCCTTGCACGACGAAACTGCTGGCCGCTTGATCGGTGGCGTGCGTGTCGAGCTCGGCGAGTGCGTCGGCCAACTTTCGGCGGACGCCCGTGTGGACGACGTCGCCGAGTTGGTCGGCGTTCTCGTTCAAGAACACGTTGACGGCGCGTAACGACTCCAGTACGGCTCCCTGCTTTGTTTGCATCTTGTCTCCGTTGAATGAGATCGCGATGGCGATTGTCGCTATCGCGGTGTGTTGCGCTCAGGCTACAGCTGCATCGGTAGAAATTCGGTTCACCTCCTGGGTCGCGCGGTGCGAGGGGCTGGCTGTTGGTGTCGCTTGTTGCGTCCGGGCCTGACCGATCGATGGATCACGGTGACGAACGGTTTGGGCCGGTGTGCATGACGCGGGGTACGCGGCGGCGATGCGCGTGGCCACGCGATACGCCGAGTGGTTCGCGGGTGCATGTCCGGTGGCCGGTGATGCAGATTCGCCGAACACTATAGATCGATCAGTGGGTGCAGTCGGTGCGGTTGGTTGGTTCGTTGTGTCCGACGCCGGAGCCGCTCGGTGCGATTCGGTGGCCGCGTCGGCCGTGTCGTTGGCTGTTGCTGACGGGTCCGTGGCCGGCGATGCACGTCGCGGGGCACACGTCGTGCGCTTCGGGTGGTCGTCGGGGGCCCATCGTGTGGCTCGACCGCAGCCTCGATTGGACGCAACACCCTGTTGGGTGGGCGACACTGCACGATCGTTTGGCCGCGCTGCGCGGTTTGCACGAACTTCCTCTCTCGCTGTCTCTATATAGTAAGTCGCAGCGGATGCCAAAATGATCACATGCGCGCGTCATGCTCGCGTCATGCGCGATCGATGATTCAGACGAGTGATGAGTAAATGCTCAAGCGGCGCGGTTAAGTGCGCAGCGAGGCTCGCGGCAGATTTTGCCGTGTGAGCAACCCACAGCACGGAAATCGGCGCGGGGGGACTAAGTGCCACATTGTGACACTCAGCCGAGTGACCAGCAGCATGTCGGTCCCGGCACTGACGGAGACGTCCAATTCGCCCCGATGTCGGCCTTTTGGCGGATTCCGCGTATGACATGGTGCATGACGTCCGACGGGGCGTCGGCGCACGCTCAACCTACTATCCGGAGAACGGACCATGACCAACACGGAGCAACCCAAGGGTATCGAATTGACAGACGAACAGAAGCAAGAGATCAAGGACGCCTCGGCCGCCGAGACGAGCGCGCTCGACGCTCCCCTCGAGGAACTGGAGCAGCGCATCGCACCGACCCAGCCGATCGAGTCGGTCAGCTTCCAGTTCACGAACATCGCGAAGTAATTCGGCCCGGCGTAACCGCGCACACAGCGGTTCGACGGGTTCGCGAGGCGTTCGAATGGTGACGCAACCGAGAGCACATCCGCATACGCTGGGTGATGCAGAGTTGCGCCGCGTCTTCCACGCCGAGCATCTTATGTCCATGCCTGCCCTTCACCAGCGCCGCTGGACGATGGACGAGGTCGACCGACTCGCGGGCGAGCAAGTCGAGCCGATCCAACGCTATGAGCTCGTCGATGGCGAGCTTCTGGTGACGCCATCACCGACGGACCGGCACCAGCGTATCGTTGGCGAGCTATTCGTGATGTTGCGCGAGTACGTGAAGCGACACCGATTGGGTGAGGTGCGGCTCGGACCGGCGCGCGCGCGCATCACCGAGAACGCGCGGTTCGAGCCGGACCTGTTCGTGGTGGCGGCGGTGGACCAGCGTATGCCGCGGGCGGACGAACCGATCACGCCGCTGCTCCTCGTCGTGGAGGTGCTCTCCGCGGGTTCGGCGCGGCACGATCGGATCACGAAGCGTCGTTTCTTCCAATCGCACGGCGTGCCTGTGTATTGGGTCGTCGACGGTGAGTCCGAGGCGATCGAGGTGTGGCGGCCGGATGATGCGCGAGCCGTGCTGGTTGACGATCGCTTGTCGTGGCGTCCGACGCTCGATGTTCCCGCGCTCGAGATCGACGTCAGCGCGTTATTTGCCGACGTGGCTGACCCGCCGGCCTGATCCACCGCGTCTCAATCGGTGGAGACGATGGCGCAATCGGAGTCACGGAACGCCGAGAATCCACCCCTCGATGGAAGCGATCGTACGCTCCGGTGCAGTCAGCGTCGGATGGAAGAACTCGCCGAGGCTTCCGCCGAGATCAGCCAAGCGCAGCCGAGCCGCGACCGCATAGGCGTCATGCTGGTGCGCGGTGCGTCCTGGGTTCGTGAAGCCCTTGCTCCAGAGCGCGGGATAGACTTCAACGATTGCTGATCTGCCGGCCGGGACGTCCCAACCGTCGAACGGCCAGAAATGAACGCGTTCTCCCAGCTCGCGGCGCAGATAGCGAAGCCACGGAAGTCCGGCGTGCGTGGACTTTGCCACCGAGCCC
>DASVYG010000200.1:0-6028 GCA_036392315.1 Gemmatimonadaceae bacterium | reverse complement strand
GGCCGTTCCAGCGTCGCCAACCGATACGCGGCGCGGTCGGCCCCATTGCAGTGCGGCCCGTTGCAGTACACCACGAACAACGCATCGGCCGCGTACGCCGCCAACGAGCGCTCATTGATCGTTCGATGCGGCAGGTTGATCGCGCCGGGGATATGTCCTGTGGCATAGTCGCTCGGGCTTCGCACATCGAGCAAAACGAAGTCGGGTACCCCAGTCTCTATCGCGGCGTGCACGTCCCAGCAATCAGTCTCCAACATGAGTAGCCGAGCGAAGTGTTCACGCGCGATCTCTGGTGCGGCAGCCGGGATCTCAGTGACGGGCGACGAAGTTGGTAGCGTTGGCATAGGAAACGGTTGGCGTGAAGGGGTCCGCCTTCGGGCGGCGCCGACATCTTGCTGTGTCAGCGCTCAACGGGACAGTGGCGGAAACGCCATTCGCCGTCAACATTCCGCCATAGTCGTTCCCGCTGGAACACGGGATATTAGATGTACGCATTCCGACCATATTCGCATGCCGGCCATCACTGCTGACGTTCGCGCCATCATCGACGCCACCCATCTTTGTTTCGCCGCTACCGTCTCGGCGACCGGGCGTCCGAATCTCTCGCCCAAAGGCACGATCCGTGTTTGGGACGACGATGCCGTTTTCTATCTCGACATCGCCTCGCCGCAAACGCGCGCGAATCTCGAGCGTTCGCCCTACATTGAGCTCAACGTCGTCGATCAGCTTTCCCGGCGGGGCTATCGAATCACGGGGCGCGCGAGCCTCCATCGCGAGGACGATGTCTATCGAGTTGCGATGGATCGGATTCGGCGCGACCAATCGGCCGATTATCCGGTGCATTGCGTCGTGCTCGTGCATGTCGAGCGAGTCGGGGAACTCGTCTCTCCTGGTTATTTGCACGTCGCTAGTGAAGCCGAGATGCGTTCAACCTGGGTTGCGCGGCGTAGGGAGTTGGAGGCGGAGTTCGACCGTCACGTGCGCACAATGCCGTTCGTGCCGTCGCGACGGAGTGCGATGGATGGGGGTGCCCCGTGAGCGACGGCGCGAACGGCCGGCGCCGTCGTCACCTCGTGGCGGCGGTGGCATACGACGGTCTCTGCACCTTCGAATTCGGCATTGCGGTCGAGTTCTTCGGCTTGCCGCGACCAGAGATTCCTAACTGGTACGAGTTCGTCGTGTGTGCCGCCGACCGACGCCCGCTCTCCGCGACCGGAGGTGTCCAGCTCGTGCCGCGCGCCGGACTCGAGGTCCTCAAGCGGGCTGACACGATCATTCTCCCCGGCTGGCGCGACCCACACGACGCGCCGCCGCAAGCATTGGTGGAGGCCCTTGTCGCAGCGAACCGTCGCGGCGCACGCCTGGCTTCGATTTGCTCCGGCGTCTTTGTGCTCGCCGCCACCGGATTGCTCGACGGCCGCCGCGCGACGACGCATTGGCGCTACGTGGACGTGCTGCGCCGCGCGTTTCCGCGAATCCAGGTCGATCCCGATGTACTCTACGTCGATGAAGGCACGGTGCTCACGTCCGCGGGGAGCGCCGCCGGCATCGATCTCTGCATGCATCTGATCCGCCGGGATCATGGTGCGCGGGTTGCGAACGCGGTGGCTCGGCGACTCGTCATGGCGCCCCATCGCGAGGGGGGACAGGCGCAGTTTATTCCGGCACCCGTTGGTGACGAGGATCGCCCATGGCTGGCGCAGTTGTTCGACTGGGTGCAGCGTCGGCTACATGAGCCACTGACCATCGCGCGGATGGCGCGACAGGCGAACATGAGCACCCGTACTCTCGCGCGGCGCTTCGCGGAGACCGCCGGCGTCAGCCCCGGTGAATGGCTCATCGGCTTACGGATCGCGCGCGCCAAGGACCTGCTGGAAACTTCGCGTCGCTCGGTTGAACGCGTCGCCGTAGACTGCGGATTCGGCTCTGTCGGGACGCTACGACACCATTTTCGTCAGCGCGTGGACATGAGTCCCGCCGCATACCGCGCACGATTCTCCACGGCCCGGCCTCCTGCGCGCGCGTCGCGCGGTGTAGGTGGCACCTGACGTCCGTGTGCGCCGCGCCTCGGCCGCGGACGCCGAAGCCGTTGTCGCGATGCTGCAGCGGCTATGAGACTTGAAGGACCTCGGCGGGTGGAAGAGTGCTCAAACAGTCGTCGGGACGTATCTTCGGCCGGATCAAGGCGCGCAGCGGGCTGCGCTCGGGCGACTTTCTCGGAGTCGAAACGGATGACCGGGAACGCCGAGCAGAAACAGTCGGAGCAAGAGAATTCCCGCACACGTCGAAGACGCGGCGGGAATTTGTGAATGGGCTCGGAAGGAGTTGAACCTCCGACCTCACGCTTGTCAGGCCAGCACCGCGCGTCCGACGGACGCAGTCAGCGCGACGGCAGTTACAGCGATCGTTGATTCACAAGGACTTGCGCGTCTCGGTCGTCTCCCATCGTCTGCCGTCGTCCCTGCGTCAGCAAGCGCTGTCACTGTTCAGGGCATTGTTTCTGGTGGTGTTTCCATTGTCGCTCATCCGCTCCGGAATCGTTGGTTTCAGTCGTCGACGCTTGCCTATTCCGGGGCGCACGCCTAGGATTACTCCATGCCACGTAATACGCGATACGTAATAGCAAGCAAGGGACTCGCTGATGGCGAGCATTTTTCGGACCCGGGTGTGCTCGTCCTGGCAAGCCTCGCTGATGGGCCGAAGCACGGCTACGCGATGATCGACGACATCGAACAGATGGTCGGAACGCGGCTCGGTCCGGGAACGCTGTATGGCGCCATTGGGCGACTCGAACGCGATGAGCTGATACAACCCCTCGATGCCCAGGAGCGGCGCCAACCGTACCGTATCACCGCCGAAGGGAAACGCGTACTTGCAGCCAAGCTGGCGACGCTGCGGCGGGTCGCACTCACTGGCCTCAAACGGTTGAATGCGATATGAAAGCGTCGACCGCACAACGACTCGTCCGACTGTATCCGCTGCGATGGCAGCTCCGCTATGGCGATGAATTCGCCGCGCTGCTCGAAGATCACGCGCTCTCCTTCGCGACCGTCGTCGATGTCGTGGTTGCTGCATGCGCGGCGTACTTCCGGGTTTTCGATATCCATTTGAGTTCGCCGAGGACACGCGGTGTTGTATTGTGGACCGCGTGGATGATGGCGCTCGCGGGCGGAGTCTCCCTCTTCGAGACCGTCGACGATTCCGAATTGGCCCGCATGACGCAGCAACAACCTTGGCCCCACTTCGCCTGGGTCGGACTCGAGATCGGCGCCGCGATTGCCGGAGCGGCCATCGCGCTCTCCACGGCAGTGGTGCTGTGGTCGATGCTGCTGGAGGCCGGGTCGAGCCGACGCGGCGAGATCTTCGCTCGGCTCGTCGTGCCCGCATGCATGGGACTGTTGTTGGTTGGCTGGGTCGGGGCCGTACTGTTTGCGACCCGGGGCCGTTGGGGCGCCTCGCCGTGGGCGGTTGCGGTCCAGCGGCCAGACTTTCCGTCAACGGTGGTGCGCTGGCTCACGGGTTTCGTGACCATGCTGCTCGCCGTCAGCACCGAAATCGTCGGCACGATGAGGGTCGCCTCTGCTCTTCGCGACAGCAGCCTGCAAGTGGTGCGACTGCGGGTTGGGCGGTTCGGCATTGCGATGGATCCGCTTCGCATCGGAACGGCGACAATCCCCGTTCTCGCAAGCGGCACGCTCGTGATGTTCGCCTGCGTCGTAGCCTGGGGATTCTCCGCCGGCATACGAACGGCCGCCTTCGACGCACGCACCGGGGCGATGGGGCTCACGGCGCTCACCAGCTGGTTGATGAGCGTGATCCTGATCGGGGTGCCCGCCGCGCTGATGATCCAGGTTTCGCTACACACAACCGATACCCCGCGACTGAGCTGAGGAAAGTGATGACGTCATTCGCCATCGAAACGCGCGGACTGACGCATCGATTTGGCTCGCGCACTGTGCTCGAGTCGCTCGACCTGGAGGTTCCACACGGATCGATCTGCGGGTTCCTTGGGCCGAATGGCGCGGGAAAAACCACGACCATCCGCTTGCTGCTTGGCCTCATCAGCCCAAGCGAAGGCCAGATCTTCATCGACGGAGCACGGCAGACTCGCGACGAGACCGAACTGCGCAAGAGCATTGGCGCGCTGGTCGAGACGCCGTCGGTCTATCCTCACCTCACGGGCCGGGAGAATCTGGAGGTCATTCGACGACTGGTCGGCTTGCCGCTATCCAACATCGACGACGTCCTGCGGCTCGTTGGTCTCGGACCCGACGCGGATGCAATCGTCCGCACCTACTCGCTCGGCATGCGACAGCGGCTGGGACTCGCCGGAGCATTGCTCGGGCATCCGACTCTTCTGATTCTCGACGAGCCAGCCAACGGCCTGGATCCAGCCGGCGTTCACGACTTGCGCGACTTGCTGCGATACCTGGTCCACGAGGGTGGCGCGACGGTATTTCTGTCGAGCCATCTGCTCGGGGAGGTCGAACAGATCGCCGATCATATCGCCATTCTTGATCGCGGCCGCCTCGTGTTCCAGGGTTCGTTGACGGCGCTGCAATCGCAACGCGGGCACTCGCTGGCGATCCGCGTCGACCGTCCAGAGGCCGCCGAGGCACTGCTCCGCGAGCACGGGTGGATGGTGCAGATGCTTGCCGACGGTGTCATGTCGCTCGACATCAACGCCGCCGCTGACGCCGCGACCATCAACGCGCTGCTCGTCGGCGCCGGGTTCATGGTGCTCGAGGTCACCCACGTGCAAGCAACTCTCGAATCACTTTTTTTCAGCGCCACGAGCGGCGCGAGCGAGCGAGCGGGCGCATGAGCGAGTTACGCCGCGCGATTCTGTCGGAATCGCTCAAGATCAAGCGAACGCTCGCGCTTCGGCTCGCCGTGCTCGCTCCCCTCTTCATCGTCTTGCTGCAAACCGGCGTCTACCTGGGGCGCGGCGAGGATCTCGAACGGGCACGCGCAAATCCAATCGTCGGATTCGCGCGCGGGATCGTGACCCTCTGGACGCTCGTCTTCTTGCCATTCTATGCGACGTTGGCCGGCGCCCTCGTCGCCGGACTCGATCACCACGAGCATCATTGGGAGCAGCTCTTCGCACTGCCCGTGCGCCGGCGATCGGTCTACGCCTCCAAGTGGTTCGTCGTTGTGGGGCTGGTGGTCGTGAGCTCGGTACTCCTGCCCATGTTCACGGTGTTGGCTGCGACCGGCCTCAAGCTGGTTCGTCACGAATGGTCCAGCGCCGCCATGCCAGTCGGCCTGTTGCTCAATGGCCCGGCCCGGAGTTGCGCCGCCGCGTTGCTGCTCATCTCTGTGCAGTTCTGGTTCAGTTTGCGATGGCGCAGTTTGATGGTCCCACTCGCCGTCGGCATCGCGGGGATCATGTCCGGCATCATCCTCATCACTGCTCCCCTGCGGCTCTTGAGCGTTTACCCATGGACCGCGCCGGCCGCCGCCGCATCGCCGAATCAGCCGACGTTGGCGCTGGTGTGGGGCGCCACGGCCGGGCTGATCGTGGGCGCGGCCTCGTGCTGGCGGCTCGCGCGCCGAGGGTAGCTCGGCTGCGCACCGACCCATCCTGAGGCGGCTCTCCGAACAGCCGGTGTCATCCACAAGTCGGACGAACGTGCAGGCTTCCTCCAGCCCGCCTCGTGTGGTCGAGGAACCCGCATCCGCGTCGGTAGAGGCGGTTCAAATTCGCAACGCTCGCGCTCGGCGCAAAGCCCAAGGGCTCGACATCTCTGTCCGCGCGGCGTGAATCAGTCTATCAACGAGGTCCAGGGCTTGGTCCGGCACGGCATCGATCACCGACATCCAGCTGTTCCGCGAGCGCTCACCGTCACGCTGCGAGGAGATAATAGACGTCCGTACGCGGGATGGCACGCTCGCGCCAATGACCGTACACCTCCCAGCGCGGGCCGGCGAGGGAGAGGCCGCGGGCGCGGCACCAGCCGACGAGTGCTGCGTGCGCATCGCCGAGGGCGCTGAAGTCGCCCCAATGCGTCGTCGTCGCCACGTT
>DASVYG010000199.1:0-4874 GCA_036392315.1 Gemmatimonadaceae bacterium | reverse complement strand
TCCGAACTTCCCCAACTCCTTGGCGGCGGCGCGCGTGAGTCCGAGCAGACCCGCCTTCGACGCCGTGTAATGCGCGCCGCCGAGCGTGCTGACCATGCGGCCCGCCGAGGACGAGATGTTGACGATGCGTCCGTAGCCTTGTGATTGCATCGCGGGCAGCACGGCCTTGGTCAGCAGAAACGGCGCGGTGAGGTTCACCTCGAGGGTCGCGCGCCATTCTTCGGCCGAGAGCTCGGGGAAACGCGTCGAGCGCGCCATCGCGGCGTTGTTGACGAGGATGTCGACGCGCCCAAACCGATCGAGCGTGCGCCGCACGATCTCGTCCGGCATGCCGAGCGCGGCCACATCTCCGTGAACAGCCAGCGCGCGATCGCCCAGCGATCTGGCTACGCCATCGGCTCGCTCACGGTCCCGCACGTTGACGGCGACCGACGCGCCGCGCTCATGCAGGCGCTTTGCCGCGGCCAGCCCGAGACCGCGCGAGGCGCCGGTGACGATGGCAACGCGTCCGGTGAAATCGACTGGCGGCGTGCTGGGGGCGATCGGAGGCTCTGCCATGGAGGGGAGCCGTCAATATGAGACGGCAGGCCGGCCACGGCAAATTGCGCGAACCATTTCCCGCATTATACTGTCCTATTGTACTGACGAGTATAATACCATGCGCCGCCACTGGTTCTTCATTCTCCTCTCGCTCGCCGATCAGGACCGTCACGGGTCCGGGATCATGCGCGACGTGCTCGAGCTCACGAACGACGAGCTCAAGCTCTGGCCGGTGACGCTCTATGGTTCGCTCGACGAGCTTCAAGAGCAAGGCTGGATTCGCGCGCTGGACAAGGCGCCGGCGGCCGTCGCCGATGAGGGCGGACGAAAGCGGTGGTTTCGCATCACTCCGGCGGGGCGCCGTGCACTATCCGCTGAAGTCGCCCGCCTCGACGCCACGGTCCGCGTGGCAACGCGGCGTCTCGCACATTCGGGAGACGCAACGTGAGCTGGGCTCGCGGCGTCTATCGCGCGCTGCTCCGCCTCGTGCCCGCGGACCTGCGCGAGATCCATGGAGACGAGATGGAGAGCGTCTTCCTTCACGAGCTCACCACCGCGCGCCACCGCAGTTTCCTGCACGCGCTCGGCGTCTGGGTTTCCGCGCTCGGCGACATCGCGCGTCGCGCGCCCTACGAACACTGGCGGCGACGAGACCGTCGCCGACCGAAGGAGCATCGCATGCACTCGTTCTTCTCGGACCTGCGTTTCGCCTTGCGCTCGTTCGCTCGGCAACCAGGGGCGACGGCGCTCATCGTTGTCACACTCGGCCTTGCCGTCGCCGCGAACACAGCGGTGTTCACGCTGCTCGACGGACTGTTCTTCCGACCATTCCCCTTCTCCGAGCCAAGCCGGCTTGTCTACCTCAACGAGAAAGCGCCACGATGGAACCTGGACTTCACGGGCGTCAACTACACGGACTTCTCCACCTGGCGCAACCGCGCGCGGACGTTCGAGTCGATGGCCGTATGGAGTAGCGAGAGCGTCAACCTGGCGGACGGCGGCAGCGCCGAGCGGGTCGCCGCATCGCGGGTCACGTACGACATGCCAACGGTCCTTCGAATTCGGCCCCTGCTCGGACGCATGTTCACGAAGGAGGAGGACCGACCCAAAGGACCGGCCGTCGTCGCCATTGGCAATGCGCTATGGAAGGAACGGTTCGGCGGGTCGCCGAACGTGCTCGGGAAAACGCTCCGCATCAACAGCACGGCCTACACGATCATCGGCGTACTCCCTCCCGAAGCAGAGTTCCCGAATGGCGCAAAGCTGTGGCTTCCGTTCGATGGAGATCCGAACTCGACGGACAACGCATACTCGTACGACGGCATCGGTCGGCTGAAGGCGGGCGTGACGCTCGCACAGGCGGCCGCGGATCTCGTCGAGGCCCATCGGCCCATCTGGCTGAAGTCGGACACGTCGCATTTCGTCTCACCGCGCGTCGATCTCCTTCGCGATCGCTTCGTCGCCGATTTTCGCGTGATCGGCAAAGCGCTTGGAGCCGGTGCGCTTCTCGTGCTGCTGATCGCGTGCGCAAACGTCGCCAGCGCGATGTTGGCGCGAGCGATCTTCCGGCGCCGTGAGGTTGGCATTCGCATTGCGCTCGGCGCGAGCGGCAGCCGCGTGACGCGCCAGCTACTCACCGAGAGCTTGGCGCTTGCCGCGCTCGCTGCCGTCGGTGGCGCTCTCGTGGGCCAGTGGGCGCTCAGGCTGCTGCTTGCGTCAAACACGGATCTCGTCCCCAAGTGGGCGACGCTCACGGTCGGTGTGCGAACGATGCTGTTCTCGATCGCCGTCATGGGAACGACGACTGTGCTCTTCGGGCTTGCTCCGGCACTGCAGCTCGGTCGGCAGGGTCCAGGCGAAGCCCTCGGAGCGGGCGGCGCGCGAACGACCGGGTCGCGTCGTGAGCGACGTCTGCTCGATGGGCTCGTCATCGTAGAAATCGGCCTCGCGGTGGTGCTGCTGGCGGGCGGCGGGCTGCTCGCGCGCGCATACGCAAATCTTCGCCACATCGATCCAGGGTTCCGCGCCGCGGGCACGCTCGAGTTCCGCGTGGCGCTGCCGCCGGCGAAATACAGGAACGCGATTACCCAGATGCCATTTTATCGAACGCTCATCGATCGCCTCCATGCCATTCCGGGTGTCGATCACGCCGCGATGATCACCTGTCCGCCGTTCGGCTGTCACTGGGGTGCCTTCTACCAAGCTGACGGTTCGCCGCCGCTTGCTTCGAACGAGGTGGACCCGGTGACGCTCACGCGGTACGCGAGCGCCGACTACTTCGCGACGATGGGGTTGCACTTCGTGCATGGACGCGCATTCCGCGAGAACGAGGGTGGAGCACGAACGGGTTACCGGCCCGTTGTCGTCAACGAGGAGTTCGCCCGTCACGCGTGGCCCACAATCGGCGATCCGACGGGACAGCGAATCGAATCGCGTGGGGACACATCGTCGAACTGGACGACGGTCGTTGGCGTGGTGAGAGACGTCAAGCACTACGGGCTCGCTCGTCCGATGATTCCGGGACTCTACTTCCCGCTCACCCGAATCGACACGTCATCGGACTTCGACTCGTTCGCGTTTACCGTCCATACGGCGGGCAACGCGGTTTCACTTTTCCCGGCGATACGCGCCGCCGTGCGCGCGCTCGATCCCGAGCTGCCGGTGTTTCAGCTCAGGACGATGCAGGCAGCGCTCGATGAATCGCTCGCGCAAGCGCGAACCGTGGCGCTCTCGCTCGCGGCTTTCGCGGCGATCGCGCTGACGCTCGCAATCGGCGGGATCTACGCGGTGCTATCGTACGTCGTCGGGCGGCGACGACACGAGATCGGCATCCGCATGGCACTGGGCGCGCAAAGCGTGCAGGTCCTGCGGATGGTGGTTGGCCAAGGGTTGCGGCTCGTATCGGTCGGTGTGCTCATCGGTCTTCCACTCGCGCTTCTCTCCGCTCGCGTGTTGTCGAGTTTACTCGTGGGGGTAACGTCGTCCGATCCTCTGACGTACGCGGCGGTGATCGTCGTACTCGCCATGACAACCGCCGTCGCGGCGTGGATCCCGGCGCGGCGAGCGGCCAGAGTAGAGCCGAAGATCGCGTTGAATGAGTCGTCGTAGGTGGCGGTGGAAACGGCAGGGTACGGGCGCGAGATTGTAGGTTGACCTACGGCCCGCGGTGCGGCCGCGCCCTCAGCCCTCGCCAACTCATGACCAGACTCGCGACCCCAGTCACGCTCGCCTTCGGAGCACTCGCGCTCCTTCCGTTCGCTCCCGACCCGACGCCGTTGCGCGGCTTCACGGCGCAGTCCGCGCAACGCGAGCGCGACTGGGAGAGCAAGTTCGACGCGATTCCCGACCCGCGACGGATGCGCGATGTGATGCAGCGCCTGTCGGCGCATCCGCACCACGTCGGGACGGCGTTCGGCAAGCAGAACGCCGAATGGATTCGCGACCAGTTCGCGAGCTACGGCTGGGACGCGCACATCGAGGACTTCGATGTGCTCTTCCCCACGCCGACGTCGCGCCTCGTCGAGCTCGTGGCTCCAACCCGATACAAGGCCAAGTTGCAGGAACCCACGGTCCCCGAGGATCCGACCTCCGGACAGCACGACGAACAGCTGCCGACGTACAACGCGTATTCGATCGACGGCGACGTCACCGGACCATTAGTGTTCGTGAATTACGGTGTTCCGGCTGATTATGACGAGCTCGATCGGCGCGGGATCTCGGTCAAGGGCGCGATCGTCATCGCGAAGTACGGCGGCTCGTGGCGCGGCATCAAGCCGAAGGTCGCCGCCGAGCATGGCGCGATCGGCTGTCTGATCTACTCAGATCCGGCGGACGACGGCTATGGTGCGGGTGAAGTCTTCCCAAAAGGTCCGATGCGGCCGCCTCAGGGCGTGCAGCGTGGGAGCGTCGAAGACATGCCGACGTACCCTGGCGACCCGTTGACGCCAGGGGTTGGCGCGACAAAGGACGCGAAGCGCTTGCCGATCGCGCAGGCAACCACGCTGACGAAAATTCCGGTGCTCCCCATCTCGTACGGCGACGCCCAGCCTCTGCTCGCCGCACTCAGCGGACCGCTCGCGCCGGCATCATGGCGTGGCGGGTTGCCGCTCACGTATCGTCTCGGACCCGGTGAAGCGCGCGTGCATCTCGCTGTCAAATCGGACTGGAGTCTCAAGACGCTGCACGACGTCATCGCCAAGATCCCCGGGACGACCGAGGCAGACCAGTGGGTCGTGCGCGGCAATCACCACGACGCGTGGGTCAACGGCGCCGAGGATCCCATCTCGGGGCTCGTCGCCGAGCTCGAGGAAGCGCGCGCGCTGGGCGAGATCTAC
>DASVYG010000198.1:0-9357 GCA_036392315.1 Gemmatimonadaceae bacterium | reverse complement strand
TGCGCGCGAGCACGACGGAACGAGCACGCGCGAGCCATCCACCTCGACGACGCAAATGCGACACGCATTGACCGGATGCAGCGTCTCGAGGAAGCATAGCGTCGGAATCTCGATGCCGGCCTCGCGACACGCGCCGAGAATAGTGGTGCCTTCGGTAGCCGATACGCGCCGTCCGTCGATGGTCAACGAGACTTTGCGCGTCGACGAGCGACGACGCTGATCCGTCGCGATCGTTGGACGTTGCAGTTGGACGAGCGGTCCCGTGTTCACGGCGGTCAAATGCGCGTCTCCGAATTTCCGTTCAGCAAACCAACGCGGTGAATGGCCGATTCGATCGCGGCATAGGCCGTTTGGCCGAGTCCGCAAATCGACGAGTCCTTCATCGCGAGCCCGACTTCGTCGAGCAGCGCGACCTCTTGAGATACGCCGCCCAATGTCCTTCCGCTGGCGATTCGGTACAGCGCCTCCTCCTGCCGCACCGTGCCGACACGGCACGGGACGCATTGTCCGCACGACTCATCGCGGAAAAACGACGCGATACGGAGCAAAATCTGGGTCATGTCGACCGTATCGTCGAACGCGACGATGACACCGGAGCCGAGCGTCGCCTTGGCCGCGCGGGCGCCCTCGAACGTGAGCGGAATGTCCAGGTCGTTCGGACCGATGAACACGCCGGCCGCGCCGCCAAGGAGAATCGCTCGGAGCGCGCGGCCGTTGGCGATCCCGCCGGCCATTTCCAGCAGGTCACGCACGGTTCTGCCGAACTCGACCTCGTAGACGCCGGGTCGCTCGACGTTACCGCTCAAGCAGAACAGCTTCGTGCCGGTGGACTGCTCGGTGCCGATGCGCGCGAACGCGTCGCCACCGCCGAGCACGATCGACGGAACGTTCGCCAATGTCTCGACGTTGTTGACGACGGTCGGCAACCCGAACAGGCCAGCCTGCACGGGGAACGGCGGCTTGTTGCGCGGCTCGCCACGAAAGCCTTCGATCGAATTGAAGATCGCCGTTTCCTCGCCGCAGATGTACGCGCCCGATCCGCGACGGATCTCGATGTCGAACCGGATGCCGCGGCCGAGGATGTTGTCGCCCAGGAAGCGGTGCTTGCGCGATTCGTCGATCGCATGTTGCATGGCATGGGCGCCAAGTGGATACTCGCCGCGAATGTACAGAAACCCGCGCTCGCATCCGGTGGCGAAACCGGCGATCGTCATCGACTCGACGATCGCAAACGGATCGCCGTCGAGAAGCACGCGGTCCTTGAACGTGCCCGGCTCGGATTCGTCGGCGTTGCAGATGAGGTAATGCGGATGCGCCGACTGCTTGGCGACCGCGTCCCACTTGCGTCCCGTCGGAAAAGCGGCGCCGCCGCGACCCATGAGCTTGGAGTCGATGACTTCGCGGATCACCGCGTCCGAGCCGATCTCGATCGCTTTGCGGAGCGCGTCGAACCCGCCGGCGTTGCGATAGGCGGCGATGTCGGTCGGATCGACGACGCCGATGCGATCGAGCAATCCGCGGCGGCGCGGCGCCGCGCTGTCGTCTTGCGGCAATCGAAGCGTGGACGTCTCGGTCATCAGAGGCGTATCGTCCTCGGCGAACTGCGCGACCCGATGTTCCATGGAATACACGAGCGGCCTCGGTGCGTGTGTCCCAGGGGCGACCGGCGGCGACCGGTCCGCCATGATCGATGCCGCCCGACCCGCCGTGAGGTCCCCAATCAACCGCTCGTCCGGCGCGATTCCCGACTGCTGGAGAAATGCGGCGGGTGCGTGGTCGCAGAGTCCGAGGCAAGGCGATCGCATCCACACCGCGCCGTCGGGATCGATCTCGACGTGGTCGCCGTGCGGCCCATGCGCGTGCGCAGAGCCGACCCGTTGTTCGAGTTCTTCAATCAACTCGGCGGCGCGCTTGCAGCGACAAGCGACGTCGTCGCAGACGTGAAGGACGCGCGGCGCGCGCGGCGTGGTCGAGAGCAATGCGTAGAACGTCGCGACGCCCCACGCGTCTGCTGGAGGAACGCCGAGTCGCGTGCAGACGTACTCGAGCCCCGTTTCGCTGATCCAGCCAACGCGCGCCTGCAATGCCTGTAGCGCGGGGAGCAGCAGATGTCGTTGCTCGCGCGTCTCACGTCCGCCGTGCGCGACGTGCGCATCGTACGCGTCGCCGCGTTCGCCCCCGTCCCAGGAGGAGCTGGGGGGACCGAGCAGCGCGTCCACCGCGGCACGCTCGTCAGTCGTTGGGGCGGCGTGCCGCAGGTGCAGATCCATCAGTCGTCCCCGGCGGCGGCAAACGGCTCCGCACGGCGCGCCGAGTACGCGGGCACGGTGCGCACCGGTTCGACACGCACCGCGCACGCTTTGAACTCGGCGGTGCCGGACTTGGGATCGGTCGCGTTGATCGTCAAGAGATTGGTCGCCACTTCGTCTGGAAAGTGCAGCGTCATGAACACGACGCCGGCGCGCAAGCTCCGATCGATGTGCGCCGGCGCGTCGATGGTTCCTCGCCGCGACGTGACCCGGACGATGTCGCCCTCCACAACACCCAGGCGTCGGGCATCTTCCGGTGAAATGTCGAGGGATTCCCCACGGTGAAGCGGCGACAGATAGCCGCCCGTCTGCACGCCGGTGTTGAACGACTCGAGGCGGCGGCCCGTGCTCAGGATGAGAGGATACTCATCGTCGGGCTGCTCGACCGGACCTTCGTGGTGCACGACGGAGAACGGCGCGAGTCGCCCGCGCTTGGCCGGGTCTTCATCCCACAGGCGCGCGTGGAGGAACTTGGTGCCAGGATGCGAGGTGTCGGGGCAAGGCCACTGGATTCCGTCGAGCTCCTCGAGCCGCGCGTACGTCATACCGAAGAGCTGCGGCGATAAGGCGCGCACCTCGTTCCATACATCCTCGGCGGACGGATGCCCCCAGTCGTAGCCGAGTCGTTTCGCCAATTCGGCCATGATCCAGATCTCGTCGCGCGCGTCGCCCGGCGGCTCGACCGCTTTCCGAACACGTTGCACGCGACGCTCGCTGTTGGTCACCGTGCCTTCGCCTTCCGCCCAGGTCGCGGCGGACGGCAGCACGACGGATGCGAGCTGCGCCGTCTTGGTGAGGAAGATCTCCTGCACGACGAGATGGTCGAGATGCTCGAGCAGGTGCGACACGTGCGACGCATCGGCGTCGGACTGCGCCGGATTCTCGCCGATCACATACAGCGCGGTGAGCTCCTTCCGATCCATGGCCTCGATCATCTCGCTCAGATTCCAGCCGGGCGTCGGGATGATGTCGCGCCCCCACGCGCGCTCGAACTTCACGCGGTGTGGAATGGTATCGACGTCCTGAAAGCCCGGGAGCTTGTTCGGCAACGCGCCCATGTCGCCGCCGCCCTGCACGTTGTTCTGCCCGCGCAGCGGGTTGCAACCACTGCCGTAGCGGCCGACGTGTCCGGTGAGCAACGACAGATTGATCAACGCCAACACGTTGTCGACGGCGTTGTGGTGCTCGGTGATGCCGAGCGTCCAGCAGATCATGGCGCGGTCGGCGCTGGCGTAGGCATGCGCGGCGTCGCGGATGACGTCGGCGGGAATGCCCGTCACCACTTCGCCGAACTCGAGCGTGTAGGGCTCGACCGCGGCACGGTAGGCGTCGAACCCGCTCGTTCCGCGCTCGATGAACGTCTCATGGGCGAGCCCAGCGTGGATGATCTCGCGCGCCATAGTGTTGGCGAGCGCGACATCGGCGCCCACGTTGAGGCCGAGCCACACGTCGGCCCACTGAGCGGACGTCGTCCGTCGCGGATCGACGACGTACAGCTTGGCGCCGTTCTGGATCCCCTTCAATAGATGGTGGAACCAGATCGGATGCGCTTCTCGGGCGTTCGACCCCCACAGGAAGACGAAGTCGGTGTGCTCCGCTTCCTCGTATGAGCTCGTACTCCCGCCCGCTCCCAAGATTGTCGTCAGACCGACGACTGAGGGAGCGTGTCAGGTCCGGTTGCAGCTGTCGACGTTGTTGTTGCCGAAGACTTGCCGGGCGAATTTCGACGCCAGGAAGTTGACTTCGTTGGTCGATTTCGAGCAGCTGAATATGCCTGTCGAGGTTCGACCGTTCGTGGCCAGGTTGCGACGGAAGCCTTCAGCGGCGCGGTCGAGGGCTTCGTCCCAGGATGCGGGACGGAGTCGGCCGTTGTCGCGGACGAGAGGCTGAGTCAGGCGCGGGTACGCGCCGGGAGGGTTCGAGCGGCGGTTCTTCACGTGCATCTCCAAGACGGAAATGGTCTTAGGAGGATGCAATGGGAGCCGAACGTGGGCAAGTGGGCGAGGCGCACTTGTGCGAGCAGGGATGCGGAGCCGGGGAAGCCAACTCTCGCGCGGGATCGTCTGTCCAAGGTTCGACCCTACCGGAGCCTACTTGTGGAGACGGTGCTCTTCGACCTTCGGTTCGCCGCTCGCTCGCTTCGCCGCCGCCCCACGTTCGCAGCGATTGCCATCGCGACGATCGCCCTCTCGATTGGAGCGGCGACGTCGATCTACAGCGTGGTCGACGGAGTTCTGTTCCGGTCGCTGCCTTACCACGACGCCCGACGACTGGTCGCCGTCTGGCAAACCGACTCCGTGCGAAAGAAGCAGGCAATCCTTTCGGCATTTTGGGATCGCACGCCGCTCGACTACACGGATTTCATTACTTGGCGCGCCAAGCAGACGTCGTTCGACGGCGTTGGAGTGTGGACCGGATTCGGAGCGATGATCCCTGGCGCGCACGGACCCGAACAGGTGATCGGCACACGCGTCAGTCCGGGCCTGCTCGAACTCTTGGGCATTCGCCCGTTAATCGGACGGACATTCCTCCCTGGCGAAGACGTGATCGGCGGACCGCGCGTGACGATGGCGAGCTACGACACGTGGATGTCGCGCTTCGGTGGCCGGCGTGACGTCGTCGGCTCGTTCATACGATTCGACGACACTTCATACGAGATCATCGGTGTCCTGCCACGCGGATTCACGCTCGAGCGCGGCCAACCAGCAGCGCCGTTCTGGATTCCGGCCGGTCAGCGCGAGGGCGACATCGGGCACCACAACCGAGGATTCCACGCCATCGGCCGGCTCAAGACCGGCGTCACCATCGAAAAGGCGAGCACCGAGACACGCCAATTACTCAACGCCAGCGACCCGGCGGTGAACAGAGGGATTCGTATCAGTGACTTCGTCCGCGATGAGACGCGCGAGGTCCGCGCTCCGCTGCTCATTCTCCTCGGCGCCGTGGGTCTGCTGGTTCTGATCGCCTGCGTCAACATCGCCACGCTTCTCTTGGGGGAGGCCGCGGCGCGCGACGTCGAGATGAGCGCGAGGGTGGCACTCGGAGCCACGCGGGGGCGCATCATTCGGCAGTTGCTCACGGAGAGCCTGCTGCTCGCCGGCGTCGGCGCCGCGATCGGCGTACTGCTCGCATGGTGGGGAACCAAGGCGATCGTCGCATTGGCGCCGGCGAGAATCCCGGGCGTTCTCACCGCGGCCGTGGATGGACGCGTGCTCGTCGTCACCTTGGCCATGGCGACTGTGACCGGCGTGCTGTTCGGGCTGGCTCCCGCGCTCATGCTCGCCGAGTCGGGGCCGGCGACGCTTCTCCGCTCGACACAGACGGTGCGCGGGCGCGGTCGACTGCAGCGTGTGATGATCGCCGCCGAGCTTGCGCTGTCGGTCGTGCTACTCGTCGGCGCGGCGCTGTTGTCGCGCAGCCTCGAAAAAGTGTCGGCGGTCGACCCGGGCTTCCGCAGCGACCATTTGCTCGCGGTGCGTCTGTCGTTCGCCAATCCGTCGCGCGACACGGCGGCGCTTCGCGCGTTCTACACGGAATCCATGGCCCGACTCGCCGCCGTGCCCGGGGTGGTCGGCGTGACGGCCGCGAGCAACGTGCCGTTCACCGGCGGATCGAGCAGCAGTCCGTATCTTCTCCCGGGCGAAGGCGACGCCGAGCGGCAGGCGCACAAGCACGAAGTGCAGCAACGTGTGATCGCGTCGAACTATTTCAGTACGATGGGCATTCCCGTGATCGCCGGGCGGTCGTTCGGCGCGGCTGACCGGAGCGATGCGACGCCAGTGGCGATCATCAGCGAAGCGGCGGCGCGGCGAGACTTCCCGAACGAATCGGCGATTGGAAAGCGCGTCAACTATCAGGGCGCGTGGCGCGAGATTGTCGGGGTCGTGCGCGACGTGAAGTTCAGTCGTCTCTCGGCGGAGGATCAACCGGCAATCTACACGCCGATCTCTCAACGCCTCAACGTGCTCGATCTCGTCGTGCGCACGACGGGCGAACCCGCGGTCATGAGCGCGACCGTGCGGAAAGTGGTGCAGAGCACTGGGCCCACCGTCGCGATCACCGGAGTGGACGTCGTGGGATCGTTGATCCGAAGTTCGTTCGGCGAAGAGCGATTCCGCACGGCGCTGATCGCGCTGTTCGGCGCCATCGCGGCGATTCTCGCCGGCGTCGGCATGTACGGCGTGACCGCGCGAGCCGTCGCGCGGCGCACCCGCGAGGTGGGGATTCGCGTCGCCCTCGGAGCGACGACCGCATCGGTGACGCGAATGATCGTTCGCCATACCCTGGTCGGCGTCGCGTTCGGCATCGCGTTCGGTGGATTGTCGGCGGTTCTCGTCAGCCGCGTGCTCGCACCGTTCTTGTTCGGCGTCACGGCGCGGGATCCGGTTGCCTATGCGGGCGCGTTCGCCTTTCTCGCCGCGATCAGCGCGATGGCAAGCTGGCTTCCGGCGCGGCGCGCCGGACGCATCGAGCCCGCTGTCGTGCTGCGTGGCGAGTAGAGTCCCTCTGCACACGGCCGTCTGTCGTCAATTCAGTCCGGTTAATCCGTTCGTGTCCGCATCTCACCGTTATGGCCTCTGGCGGCGCGACAGGTCATAGCGCCACACTGCGCTCGAGGCGCTGATACCGGTCGTATAGCTCTCCCACAATTGACGATGCCTCGGAGAAAAACAGCTCCGGTTCGAGAACTGCGCGTGTCGCGGCGCCCGCACGAAGGGTAAGCGCCTTGCGATCGGCCACAATCTCGACGCCGGGCGCTCGCTTGGCGAACTCGTCCCGTGTATGCGACACGAGGGTCTTCCACTTCGCGTCGGTCTGCGCGGCGATGTACCTGCCCCAATGCGGGCGACGACCATCGGCGTCATCGATGCCATATTGCTCGGCGAGATCCCAAGACGCGAGCGCGCTGCCGCTGACACGCCAGTGTTGCGGGTCGGCCGCGAGCGCGGCGATGCAACGTCCGACGAAGAGAGGCGTTTCGGACTCCGACCAGTTCGGATCACGCGCGATGTGCTCGCGCCACGTTGCCTCGGTCACGCCGAACAGATCAAGCATACGCTCTGATCTCAAGAATCCGGGTGAGACGGCAACTGCCGTCACTCCGCGGTTCCGCAATTCATAGGCGAGGGCGACCGCGAGCCGGATGACAGACACCTTGGCGAGATCGTAGAACACATTCCCACGGTAACCGTTGCCGACGCCGTCGGTGACCTCGATGATCAACGCGTCGCGCCGATCGAGCATGAGCGGCACGGCGAAGTGGCTGGTGATGATGTGCGAGTGCACTGCGCGCCGCTGCATGAGGAGCCCGTCGTCGAGCGAATGCTCCCAGAGCTTCTTGCCCCACGCCGTGAGATCGTCGCCGCCCCACACGTCGTTGACGAGAATATCGAGCCCATTGTGATCGCGCCGGATTCGTTCGACGAGCGCACCGACTTCGTCGGGGACGGTGTGGTCGACGCGAACGGCAATGCCCTTCCCTCCCGCCGCGGTCACCATCTCCGCGGTCTCCTCGATCGTCTCGGCGCGTCCGGCCGTGGCCGGGTGTCCGCGAATGCTGCGCCCGGTGCAGTAGACGGTCGCCCCGGCCTCGCCGAGTGCGCGGGCGACGCCGCGCCCGGTGCCGCGCGTGGCGCCGGCCACGAGCGCGATCTTGCCGACAAGCGGCCGGCTCGCCTTCTTGGCCATTGAGTCCTCCGCCGTTACTCAACGTCCGTTTAGTAACCTGGCCAATTTATTAACGGCTGTTTAGTATCTGTCAACCATGTCATCCCCGCCCCAAAAAACCGTCGAGGACGCCGACGTGATCGTAGCGACTCGCACGATCGTGCGTAACCATAATGACTTGATTGAGGTTGCTATGGCGATTGTCGCCATTGGGGTGTAGCGGGCCTTGCGAGCGGGCGGTTCGACGCTCGAAGTGGCGACTGTTGCGCCGAGGCTGCGGCCGCATCGCTGGAAATTGGGTTCACCTCGTGTATCGCACCGTGCGACATGCTGTCCCTTAGTGTCGACTGGTCTGGTCGGGCCCGAACGATCGATGGAACATGGTGACCGATGGTTTGGACCGGCATGCACGATGCGCGGCACGCAGCGGCGCGATGGACGTGGCCACGCGGAGCGATTTGGTGGCCGGCGTGGCCGACTGGTGGAACGTGGGTGCAGGATCGTTGGTTCGCCGTGCACGATGTGCTGTTCGTGGGTGCATGTCGGTGGCCAGTGATGCGCACTTGTGGAACACAGAGATCGAATGGGTTGGTGCCAAGGTGCGGCTGACGGCTCGTAGTGTCCGATGCCTGGTCGACGGGTGCACGTCGCGGGGCACACGGGTGCGCTTCCGCTGGTCGTCAGGGGCCCATCGTTTGGCACGGCGACACCATCAGTTGGACGCAACAGGCTGTTGCGTTGGCGACACTGCACGATCATCTGGCCGCGTTGCGCGGTTTGCCGAACTCCACGAACTCCCCCCTCTCGTTGGTCTATGTACATAAGTCGCAGCGAAAGTCGATTTGCTCACATCCTCATTGAAATTGTTACATGGGTTGACGCGAACATGACGGACAACGCGATTCCGGTTCATCCGTCATCGCTTCCCGCCGGTACCCTGGCGACCGGAGTTGCCTTGTTCGCTTATTTATCAACGGCCTCTTAGTATCTATCGAGACATGTCGCCTCGTCCGAGAACCGTCGAGGACGCCGAAATCTTCGCTGCCACCGCCCGCGCGGTTGGCCGCCTCGGTCCGATGCGCTTGACCCTCGCCGATGTCGCCCGCGAGGCCGGGCTCACCGCCGCAGCGCTGGTGCACCGCTTCGGGTCGAGACGCGGACTCCTGCTCGCATTCGTGGAGCAGGGTCCGTCCACGGTGGACGATTGTTTCGTCGCCGTACGAGCGGCGCACGCATCCCCGCTCGCCGCGCTCGTCGCCGCGGCGACGGACATGGCCGAGCACATGCGGTCCCCCGACGAGCTCGTGAACTCGATCGCGTTCCTTCAGATCGATTTGAGCGACGCGGATTTCCGAAAGCCTGCCCTCGCCCTTTCGAAGCA
>DASVYG010000197.1:0-39418 GCA_036392315.1 Gemmatimonadaceae bacterium | reverse complement strand
ATCCACAACTTCACTTGGAGTGTGTCTCCATTCCCGCGGTCCATCGCCCGGCGTGCGCCGACGCGAGATGACGGCGGGCACGATCCGTCAACTCGACGTGGCGCCGCGACATCATTCGCGCCGCCGTCTCGACAAACTTATCGGCCTGATACACGGAGTAGGGAGAACCACCGCCCCACGAAAATGGCGCGACGACCTTGGGTGGCATCTCTCCATAGACGTTGGCGCCGGCGCCGAGCACGGTGCCCGTGGTCAACCGCAAGCCGATACCCGTCTTTACATGGTCGCCGAACATCGTGCCGAGGAACTGCATCCCGGTGTCGCGCACGCCGCCCGGCGTCCACAGTGCGACGCTGCCATACGTGTTCTTTAAATTGCTCGTGACCGTCCCGGCGCCGAGGTTGACCCAGCGTCCGAGATACGAATGCCCGACGAACCCGTCGTGCCCCTTGTTCGAGTGACCGAGCACGATCGTGCTGCTGAGCTCCCCGCGCACCTTCGAGACGTCACCAATCGAACAGCCGGTGATGTCGCCGCCCACGACGGTCACGTCGCGACCGATGTAGCAGGGGCCCGAGATGCGGGTGAAGGCGCGAATGTGGGCGCCGGCGTTGATGTAGATCGGGCCCGCCGAGGCGTCGAGCACGACGTGCGGCTCGATGATGGTGTCCGACTGGTCGCGCTCAGCGCGACGAATCACCGTGATCGCGTGCTCGCCGATGATCGTCGCGTCTGATGGTGCGGCCGTCGCGTTCTCGGTCACGCTCGCGAGCGTCGCGATGTCGGCGGCCAACTGCTCCGGCAACAGCCGAATGAAGTCCCACACCTCGTCGAGCCACCATCCGTCGATCGCGCCCACGGCGCCAGTGCCCGCGTGGAGATCCTCGAGCGATCGCAGGCCATCGTCGAACGACGACGCATCCATCGCGTCCTTGATTCGAATGGCCGCGAGTCGAGTCCCCACGCGCCACATGCTGCACGCGGCAAGCCGGCGAGCAGCGGCGGCGCGATCGCGCGGAATGGCCGGCACGCACCGCGACAGCGCGATGATGGAGCCCGCCGGGATCACGCCGGTTGCGGGTCGTGCGCCCGGTTCATCGAACAACTCGTGGCGCGGACCGGCGAGGAAGTGCGTTTCGTTGAGCGGCGCGACGAACTGCCATCGCTCGCGAATCGGGAGGACTCCGGCGACCATCTCCGACACGGGGCGCGTCGTCGCGAACGGCTCGAACGTGCGCGCGCGGTCGTCGTCGTACAGATAGAGCGCCGTCATCGACGGAAGGCGCCGGTCGCCGGCGGCATGAGTCGCGGCATCAGTCGCGCTCGCGCACGCCGCGGGGAAGGGCGTCCATGAGAGTTTTCAAATCGGTGGACCGGTCGACGGTGGTGACGAGCACTAGGCCATCTTCGACGACGACGACCAGATTGGACACGCCGTACATCACCACCGTCGCGCCGGCCGCGTGGATCACGTTCTCGTGAGCATCGACGGTATAGGCCCGTCCCTGAGTCGCGTTGCCGGACGCGTCGCGCCCGCGAACGCGCTTGAGTGCGCCCCACGTACCCACGTCGTCCCAGCCAAAATCTCCCGGCATCACCACCACGCGATTGCTGCGCTCGAGCACGCCGACGTCGACCGAGATCGGGTTCACGGTGGCGAAGAACCCGTGAATGTCGTGGGCGTGAGCGTGCAATGCCGGCGCGATTTCCGGCGTCAATCGCCGCACGTCGTCGAGAAAATCACCGACGCGCCACACGAAAATCCCGGAGTTCCACAAATATCCGTCACGGCACATCTCGACGGCGCGCGCGCGATCGGGCTTCTCGACGAATCTCGCGACGCGGCGAACGCCTTCGTCGAGCGACTGACCGGGTTGAATGTACCCGAATCCGGGATCGGGCCGCGTCGGAACCACGCCGACCGTCACCAGCACGCCGTGCCGCTCGGCGACGGCGGCGGCGCGGGTGAGCGCGAGTTGAAACCCCGCGGCGTCGGCGACGGACCAGTCGGCGTGGACCGACATCATCACGGCCTCGGGCCCATCACGGCGCGCGATCTCTTGCGCCGCCCACGTGAGCGCCGCGGCGGTTCCCCCGGCCCTCGGTTCGGCGACGAGGTTCGCTTCGGGAATGTCGGGGAGCAACTTCGCGATCGCCGGCACCAACGTCTCGTTGGTGAGTATTAGCACACGTTCGGGCGGGACGATCGGTGCCAAGCGCTCAACCGAATCGGCGAGCAATGGCTCGCTCGTCACCAGAGGGAGGAGCTGTTTTGGACGCGACGGTGTGCTCAGAGGCCAGAAACGCGACCCGATCCCACCGGCGAGAACTACCGCCCAGCGGCTCATGCGCTGTCGACGCTCGATTCGTCAGCGGGCAGTCCGGCGAGCTCGACGACCCGCGCATACAGCTTCTTCGGACTGAACGGCTTCGTCAGAAAGTCGTTCGCGCCCAGCTCGATCGCGCTCGTGTGTTGCTGTTCCTGACCGGCCGCGGTGAGGATGACGCACGGGATGTCGCGCCATCGCGGGTCGCTGCGCATCGCGGTCAGCACGTCCAATCCACTGAGGTGCGGCATCATGAGGTCGAGCAGCACCAAACAGATATCCGATTCGCGCTCGAGAGCCTCCATTGCTTCGCGGCCATCGTAGACGAGCGTGACGCGAAACGGTCCCTGCTCGAGTTTCATCTTGATGATGCGGCCGATGTGCGGTTCATCATCGGCGACGAGCACGTGGCACGTCGCGGGGGGTGTCGCACCGGGAAGGGGGCGTTCCACGAGAGTCAGACGAGGGCGGCGATGTGTTCCCGGTTGCGCCGCAGCTCAAAGAGCAGTTGGCCGATGTTCGCGCGCGGGTTGAGGAGAACGAGCAGAATGGCCTCGGGTGACAGCACAGACACGATTGCGATGCCGTCACGGTGCTCGAGAACCGCGGTCAGCAGATCTCCGCGCCCGGTCGCTGCCCCGAGGTCGTCGGCTGGACTGATGATCGCGGGAATTCGCGCTGCAACGTCGTCGGCGTCCAGACCGGGGCCGAGTTGACTGTCGATCAACAGTCCATCGCGACCCAGAACGATGGCGGCGTCGACTCCCTCACGTTGCCGAATGGCAGCAACCAAATCACGTATACTCGGCATCCCATCTCCCGCGGCAAGCTTCCCTGCAAAGTGGTGGCGAAGCTAGAGATCAACATAGTCGAAGTCAAGCGAGATCAATCGCTTGAAGAATGTTCGACGCGGCCGTATCCTTCGCCCTTGAGCTCCCAGAACATGAATCATCGATCCCTCGGCCTCCGGTCGAAAATTGCGGCGTTGGCGACGGCCGTTCTCGCCGTCGTCGGCGTCGCGTGTGGCGACCTCACCGGTGTCCCCGCGTCGCTGCCGACGCTTTCGGACAGTACGGTTGTCTACGCCATCAATGGCGCCCCGCCAGGCGCGCCCACGGCGTTGCATGTCTTCGCGGGACAGCTCTTTTCAGCGGACGCGACCTTCGCGTTCGACGTCGCGTTCGACATCGACGCGTCGGGACATCCCGTGCTGCTTCCGCAGCGAGCCGTGGCGAGCGGTCTCGCGGCAACGCACACGGTGGGGCTGCAAACCACGACCACAACCTACGAGAACCTGACGCGCGCGCCGACCTCTGGCTATCGCGCCGACACGGCGCTCGTCGCGACACTGAACGTGCCGGTGCTCGTGCAGACCACCGATCCCAACGCGTGCGGTGTGTCGCTGACGGGAACGGTCCTCTACGCCAAAGTCGTCATTCGGTCGGTGGACCCCGTATTGCGACAGATGGTCGTCCAGTTCACGACTGATCCCAATTGCGGTTTTCGCTCGTTCCTGCCCGGCATTCCAAAGGATTGATTCGTGCACGATCTTCGAGTGCTCCGCGAGCAGATCGACCTGCTTCGCGACGGCATGCGCCGTCGCGGCGTGCTCGACGCGCTGGCTGGTGTCATCGACCGGGGCCAAGGCGTCGAACGCGAACGTCGCACACTGATCCAGGCCGTTGAAGAGCGCAAAGCGCAACGCAATATCATCGCGCAAGAGGTAGCGAAGCGAAAACGCGCCAAGGAAGACGCCGACGATCTGATCGCGCAAGGTCGCGCGCTCGGCGACGAGATCGCACAGCTCGAGCGCGAGCTCGCCGCGGTCGAGGCGGAGCTCAACCGCTCGCTGCTCGAGATCCCGAACATCACGCTGCCCGACGTCCCAGCCGGCGGCGAAGAGCAGAACGTCATCGTCCGCGAGTGGGGCACGCCGCGTCCGCCCGCCGGCGTCAAGCCACACTGGGAGATCGGAGCGCGGCTCGGCATGATAGACACTGAGCGCGCGTCCAAAGTCTCGGGCTCCGGGTTCGTCTTTTATCGCGGCGCTGGCGCCCGATTGGTGCGCGCGCTGCTCAACTTCTTCATGGATACGCATAGCCGGGAGCACGGCTATGAAGAGGTCTGGCCACCGCAGCTCGTGAATCGCGCATCGATGACCGGCACCGGCCAGCTACCCAAGTTCGAGGACGACGCATACGCGACGCGGACGGACGAGCTGTTTCTCATCCCGACGGCCGAAGTGCCGGTGACCAATCTGTATCGAGAAGAGATTCTCGAGGCCGACGCGTTGCCCATGGCCTTCGTGGCGTACAGCAAGTGCTTTCGTCGCGAAGCCGGGTCGGCGGGCAAGGATACGCGCGGCATTCTGCGAACGCACGAATTCGACAAGGTCGAGCTCGTGCGCTACGCGACGACCGACAACTCCGCCGAGCAGCTGGAGACGTTGACGCGCCACGCCGAGACGATGCTCGAGCGGCTTGGTCTACCGCATCGACGGAAGCTTCTTGCCGCGGGCGACACCGGCTTCGCCTCGGCGATGACGTATGATCTCGAAGCGTGGGCGCCGGGCGTCGGCGCGTGGCTCGAGGTCTCGTCGTGCAGCAACTTCGCCGATTATCAGGCCCGTCGCGCGAACATTCGCTACCGTCCCGGCAAAGGCGAGAAGCCGCGGTTCGTGCATACGCTCAACGGGTCGGGCCTCGCCTTCCCGCGAACGATCGCCTGTATTCTCGAGCATTATCAGAATGCTGATGGGACTGTGGCCGTACCCGAAGCGTTGCGACCGTATCTTGGTACCGACGTCCTGAGCTGAGCCGACATGCGACGCGGCAAGCCCGAGCTGCTGGTCGCTGCGCTCATTGGAGTACTCCTTGCTTGGTACGTCGTCTACACGCAGCGGGTCATCGTGCTGCTGCGCGCCGACGCGAAGCGCTCGATCGAAATGTACGCTCGGGTCTACCGCGCGTTCGGCGACAACACGCCGAGCGCGGAGACGGAGGCGCTGCTCGATCTCTCGAAAAGCATTCGCGATCAGCACGTACCGCTCATTCTCACCGACCGTCAAGGCGTGATCGCCGGCCACGCGAACCTGCCGTTCGACAACGCGAAGGACACGGTCCCCGACGACGATCCTCGGGTTCGCGACTACGTCGCCGTGCTGGCGGCCAAGAATCCGCCGATCGTCGATCCGCGCATTGGGAAGGTGTACTACGGTGACCCACCGGTCGTCGAAGGGTTGACGATCATTCCGGCCCTGCAGGCGCTGATGGCGGCGATCCTCGTGCTCGCGGGCCTGTACATCATCCGGACGCGCGGCAACGCGGCGCGCGAGCGCTTGTGGGCCGGCATGGCACGTGAATCGGCGCACCAACTCGGCACGCCGCTGTCGAGTCTCGCGGGATGGATCGAACTGCTCGAGGAGCGCGCGACCGACGAATCGTCGCACGCGGCGATGCGGCACATGCGCGCCGACCTCGAGCGACTCGACCGCGTGGCGCATCGCTTCGAGCGCATCGGCCGCGACCCCAAGTTCGAGACGCTCGACGTGGCGGCGATCGTCGAGCGGGTCGCGGTGTATTTCCGCGCGCGCGTCCCAACGTTGGCCAACACCATCGCGATCGAGTCGTCCATCGCGCCGGACCTGCATCCGGTCGAAGGCGACGCGGTCTTGCTCGAGTGGGCCGTCGAAGTGTTGACCAAGAACGCGATTGATGCGCTGGCCGGGCGGGGTGGCGTCGTGCAGCTGTCCGCGTCGCCGGGGCCCGAGGAAACGGTCGTCATCCGCGTCGCCGACAACGGGCCGGGAATTCCACGAGAGCTTCGCGCTCGCGTTTTCGATCCTGGATTCTCGACGAAGAAGAGTGGGTGGGGCATCGGGCTCTCGCTGGCCAAGCGCATCGTCGAGGAGAATCACGGCGGAAAACTGATTCTCGCGCCGTCGGAGCAAGGCGCGGCGTTCGAGATTATTCTTCACTGATGTCGATGCTGCTCGAAGACCAGTTGACCGCCGGGCTCAACCCGGCGCAACGCGAGGCCGTCCTCCACGTTGATGGACCGCTGCTCGTGCTCGCCGGCGCGGGATCGGGAAAGACGCGCGTCCTCACGACGCGGATCGCGCGACTGATCGACGTCGAAGGCGTCGATCCACGGCACATCCTCGCCGTCACGTTCACGAACAAGGCGGCCGGAGAGATGCGTGAACGCGTCGGCCGTCTCCTCGGTAGCGATCCGGGCGGAATGTGGGTCGGGACGTTCCATGCCATCGGCGCGCGCATGCTGCGCGCGTCGGCGCACCTGGTCGGGCGCACTCCGGCGTTCACGATCTACGATCAGGACGACTCGCTGAGCGTGATCAAGCGGATCATGGAGCGCCACCAGATTCCGGCGAAACAGTTTACGCCTCGCGCCATTCAGTCGGCGGTGTCCGACGCGAAAAACGCGCTCGTCACGCCGACCGAATACGAGCGGCTGGCGATGGACCCGTTCGCCAAAGCGGTGGTTCCGGTTTACCGCTCGTTGGGCGAAGCGCTGCAACTCGCCAACGCCGTCGACTTCGACGACCTGCTCGTGCTGCCGGTACGCATGCTCCAGCAACACCCGGAGAAGCTCTCGAGCTATCGGTCGCGCTTCAAGTACATTCTCGTCGACGAGTACCAAGACACGAATCGCGCGCAGTACGAGTTCATCAAGCTGCTCGGCGGCGAGCACGGGAACGTCTGCGTCGTGGGCGACGACGACCAATCCATTTACGGTTGGCGTGGCGCCGACATCCGGAACATTCTCGACTTCAGCAAGGACTTCCCCGACGCCACCGTCGTGCGCCTTGAGGAGAACTATCGCTCAACGCCGCCGATCCTCGAGCTTGCGAACGCCGTGATCAGCGCCAACACGGCGCGCATGGGAAAGACGCTGCGCCCCACGCGCTCGGGCGGCGACCCGGTCACGGTGGTCCGGTCGCTCGACGAGCGCGACGAGGCGGACTTCGTCGTCGGCGAGGTCATGGCGCGGCGGAGCGGATCGTCGTCGCTCTCGCTCAACGACGTCGCGGTGCTCTATCGCACGAACGCGCAGAGTCGCGCGATGGAAGAATCGTTGCGCCGCCACGCTGTGAACTACCGATTGATTGGAGCCGTTCGCTTCTACGATCGCCGAGAGATCCGCGATCTGATGGCGTATCTCAAGTTGGTCGCCAATCCCGCCGACGACGAGGCGTTGCGTCGCGCCATCGGTGTGCCAAAGCGCGGTCTTGGAGAGACGACGATAGAGCAGCTTGCCGACGCGTCGCGTGAGCGCGGAGTGCCGATCTTCGAGGGGGCGCAGCGCTCTGAGATCGTCGAGTCCTTGCGCCCGGCGGCGCGGACGGCGCTCGCCGAATTCGTCCGCATGATTCTCGCTCTGCGCGAGCGGGCGACTGAAGCGGCCGTCGACGAGTTGCTCAGAGAACTGGTCGAGTCGATTCGCTACGGCGACTATCTCCGCGCCGAAGGTCCTGAGTCCGCCGAGCGACTCGACAACGTACGCGAGCTGATCACCGGTGCCGCGGAGCTCGTCGCCGACGAGCTTGGGGAAGTCGGTCTGCGACCGCTCGACCATTTCCTGCAACGCGCCACCCTCGTCGCCGAAGTCGACGCGCTCGGCACCGACGCCGACGCGGTGTCGCTCATGACGCTGCACAACGCCAAGGGTCTCGAGTTTCCGGTCGTGTTCATCACCGGGCTCGAAGACGGGTTGTTTCCGCTGGCGAAGGCGTATGACGACCCCGCGTTGCTCGAGGAGGAGCGTCGATTGTTTTACGTGGGCATCACGCGCGCCGAGCGAAAGCTCTATGTCACGCACGCGGAGGAGCGGCGCCGCAACGGCGAGCTGTTGCCGTCGCGCCACTCGAGCTTTCTCGACACCATTCCCGACGCGATGGTCGAGAAGCGCAGTACGATCAAGGTGCGAAGCTCGGGCCGCTCTGTCATGCGCGCCGGTGGTAGCATGGGCGCGTACAATCGGGGCTTCGGCCGTGCGTCGCGCAGCGATCGTGAAATCGAAGAGATCATCAGCCGACCGTCGCCGGCATCGCGCCGGCCAGGATCACCGGTGAGCATCTATGGCGCCTCGATGTCGGCTGAAGACGAATCGCAAGACGCGCCGGTGTACGTCGTCGGCGCGCGGGTCAAACATCGAAAGTTCGGCAGCGGCACGATCGCCGAGCTCGCGGGCAGCGGCCGCGACGCCAAGGTCAAGGTCGACTTCGACGATCACGAGATCGGACGCAAGACGCTGGTAATCGCGCAGGCCAATCTCGAGCGCGGAGACGAATAGTGTCGGTCACGCTCGACGACGTCCGTCACATCGCGGCGTTGGCGCGACTCGGCCTCACCGACGATCGAGCGCAAGCGCTCGTCGCGGAGCTCAACACGATCCTCGAGCACATGGACGTGCTCTCGAAGATCGACACGAAAGGCATCGAGGCGGTCGAGGGAATCGGCGCGGCCGGGTTGCCGTTGCGTCCGGACGTTGGACCACCGATCCCGTTGGCGCGAGAACGGGAAACGTTCGCGCCGAGCATGCGTGACGGATTCTTTCTCGTGCCGCGACTCTCGACGCATGAGGACCCCGAGGCCGCGTCATGACGCCTGGGGGCGAGCGCGCAGATCTGCGCGAGCTATCGGCGGCTGCGCTTCGCGATGCCGTGGCGAGCGGCACGGTGCGCCCGCGCCACGCGGTCGACGCGTCCATCGATCGCGCCGCCCACGTCGGTGCGTGGCGCGATGGGTTGAACATTCTGTTACATGAAGATCGCGGCGACGCACGCGAGCAAGCCGACGTGGTGGCGGCGCGCCTGGAGCGTGGGGACGCGGGCTCGCTTGCCGGCGTACCGGTGATCCTAAAGGCCAACATCGCGACGACGACGTTGCCGACGTCGTGCGGGTCGCGAATTCTCGAAAACTACGTCAGCCCATTCGACGCGACCGCGGTCCGCCGCCTGCGTGACGCCGGTGCCATCATCGTCGCGAAATCGAACATGGACGAGTTCGCGATGGGATCGTCGACCGAGAACAGCGGGTTCGGTCCGGCAAAGAATCCCATCGCGCCCACGCGCGTACCGGGTGGATCGTCTGGCGGGTCGGCGGCGTCGGTCGCGGCGGGCATCGTCCGCATCGCACTCGGATCGGAGACGGGTGGATCGGTCCGACAACCCGCAGCCTTTTGCGGTGTCGTCGGCGTCAAGCCGACGTACGGTCGCGTGAGCCGGTATGGATTGGTCGCGTTCGCGTCGTCGCTCGACCAGATCGGTGTGTTCGGCCGAACCGTCGACGATGCGGCGCTTGGTCTGCAAACCATCGCCGGTCTCGATCCGCTCGATTCCACGAGCGCGGCGGAACCGGTGGCCGACTATCGCGAGGCGGCGCGTGGGTCGTTGACAGGCGTCGTCATCGGAAGGCCGAAGGAATATTTTCCTGCCGACCTCGACCCGCGCATTCGCGACAGGTGCGACGCGTCGCTCGACATCCTGCGATCGCTGGGCGCGGAAATTCGGGACGTGTCGCTGCCGCACACTGATTTGGCGATTCAGGTCTACTACATCGTCGCGCCAGCCGAGGCGTCGTCGAACCTGGCGCGATTCGACGGTGTTCGGTACGGGCTGCGAATCGAAGGCGATGGCGTTCGCGGGATGTACGAGGCGACGCGATCGTCGGGCTTCGGGCCCGAGGTCACGCGACGAATTTTGCTCGGCACTTACGTGTTGTCGGCGGGCTACTACGACGCGTATTACAAGAAGGCGCAGCAGGTGCGCGCGCTCATCACGCGTGATTTCGCCGACGTCTTCAATCGCGGTGTGCACCTGCTGTTCACGCCCACGACACCCACCACGGCGTTCGAGCTCGGGGCCAAGTCCGATCCGTACGAGATGTACCTGAGCGACATCTTCACGTGCACGGCCAACCTCGCGGGCGTGCCGGCCATGTCGGTGCCGATCGGTCGGGTCGACGGGCTCCCGGTGGGCGGCCAATTCATTGCCAGCCATTTCGACGAACGCCAGATGTTCGCCGCCGCGTTTGCGCTCGAGCGGCAACTCGGCGCCGAGGCGCATCGATGAGCGCGCCGGCCAGGTCGCAATCGGACACGACGTACGAGATGGTCGTTGGCCTCGAAGTACACGTGCAGCTCAAGACCGCGACCAAGATCTTTTGCCGCTGTTCCACCGACTTCGGGGCGGCGCCGAACACCAATACGTGTCCGGTCTGCCTGGCGCTGCCCGGCGCGCTGCCGGTGCTCAACGAGCACGCCGTCGACCTCGCGGTCCGCGCCGCGGTCGCGCTCGGGTGTCGCGTCCACTCGACGTCGGTGTTCGCCCGAAAGAACTATTTCTACCCGGATCTACCCAAAGGATATCAGATCTCGCAATTCGACAAACCGCTCGCCACGGATGGATGCCTTCAGATCGGAACGCGAGCCGACGGGTCGCCGATCAACATCCGGATCACTCGCGTTCATATGGAAGAAGACGCGGGCAAGTCGGTGCACGACCGATTCGTCGGCGCGACGGCAGTCGATCTCAACCGGGCAGGAGTTCCGCTGATCGAGATCGTGAGCGAACCGGACCTGCGCGGTGCCGACGAGGCGGACGCCTATCTCCGAGCGCTCAAGCAAATGCTCGAGTTCATCGCGGTGAGCGACGTCAGCATGGAGAAGGGCAGTCTCCGCGTCGACGCGAACATCAGTACGCGACGCGTGGGTGATACGAAGCTCGGCACCAAGACCGAGGTGAAGAACATGAACTCGTTCTCCGGCGTCTCGCGCGCGCTCGAAGTGGAGTTCGCCCGGCAATGCGACGTATTGGACGGTGGTGGCCGCGTCGAGCAGCAAACAATGTTGTGGGACGCACACTCGGGCGAGGTTCGTCCTGCGCGCTCGAAAGAGGGAAGCCACGACTATCGCTATTTCCCCGATCCCGATCTGCCGCCGCTCATCATCCCGCTGGATCGTATCGATCGGCTGAAGCGGGATCTTCCGGAGCTGCCCGCGGCGCGGCGCGAGCGGTTCCACTCAGACTACCCGGCGCTCACGGCATACGACATCGAGGTGCTCACGGCGGGGCCGGCGATCGGCGAGTACTTCGAGCAGATCGCGAGACAAAGCGGCAATCCGAAGACGGCGGCGAACTGGGTGATGGGTGACGTGCTCGCCGCACTCAAGGCCACAGATCAGACGATCGAGCATTTCAGCATTCGGCCAGCCGATCTTGCCGAGCTCCTCGGCCTCGTTCGCGACGGCGTCGTGAGCCACACGGCGGCGAAACAAATCTTCGGCATCATGGTCAAGACCGGAGATCGTCCCTCGCAGGTCGCCGAACGCGAACATCTGCTCAAGGTGACCGACGATTCAGCGCTCGTCGCATGGATCGACGAGGTGTTTGCCGAGCATGCCGCCGAGGCGCAACGATTCGTCGGCGGCGAGCGGCGCCTTCAAGGTGTACTCGTCGGGTATGTGATGAAGAAGTCCAAAGGCAGCGCCGATCCCAAGCGCGTCAATCAGTTGCTCGGCACACGCATCGGGATGTAGAGCGGCTCGGCGAGCGACGCCGAGTAGGGCAGCGACGTCGTCGGCATTCCAAAATACTTATCGGCTTCCTCGTATAGGCGATCCTCGCCGGCCTCGCGCAGGATGCGTCGGCGCACTCGCTTGGCCATGCGCAGTGCCTCGTCGCCCGAGGGGTCGAGTCGAAACGGCTCCGCCCGGTCCATGCTGCGGAGCAGGTCGATGATGTAATCGTACGAGCGCGCGACGTAGCGGGTGACGTCGTGGTCCGGCAGATCCCAGCGGCTGTTCTCCCGGAGCAGTTGGAACACGCGCTGCCACGATTCATTGTCCGCGACGATCACCATCCCGCGAAAGATTCGGCGGTTGGTCGATGTGCTGAAGATGGTCGGGCTGAGCACGCGGTCGAGCAACCCGTCGGAGCGCGAATGATCGATGAGTATCAGCTCGCGCGCTCGACGCGCGACCTCGGCCCCGAGATGCGTCTCGAATCGGCTCTCCCAATAGGAGTGGCCGAGCGACGCGGTGCTCGACGTCACGGCGAGTTGCTTGGGCACGAAGTAATTGTGCGCCACTGAATCGGCGGCGAGGTGGGCCAAATAGCCGAGCGCGAACGCGCGGAGTGGGTCGTCGCGCGCGTTATCGAGGATCTCCATACCCACGGTCCACGAGTGACAGTGGCGGCCCACCGGCGCGTATTTCTTGGCGATGCTCGTGTCCGCGGCGATCGATCCATACAAGAAGTCGTGTGGAAACTCGCGCAACAGCTCGGCGATGGCCGCTGGAAGCAGCGCGAGCGACCGCATCACGGCCTCACCCAGGAAGACGTGCGTGCCCGGTGTCCACGCGTGTGCAACGGCCGGTGTGATTGCGACCGCGATGATGGCGACGACGAGGCACTGAACTACGCGCCCCATCGCCGGCGTCACGCGTCCCGCGTCAGATGCCAAGGCGCTTGCGCTGACGCCGAATCGCGCGGCGCAGATCCTTGAGCTCCGCCTCTACGACGTCGTCGATCGCCTCGCGAGCGCGACCCATGTAGTCCGAGACGCGATCGTGGATCTCCTCGTGCGGGATCGCGTCCCACAGGTCCTCGCCGCGATCTGCCGCCCATCGGGCGCTGGCGGATCCCAGCCGTGAAGCCCCGCGGCCGGCCCATCTCGCGCCACGTCCCATGCCGCGCATCACCGGCGACACCGGGCGGTCTCCCGACGGCCCGCGCCGAAGCATATACGTAATTCCCGCGCCCAGCGTGACGCCGATCAACGCGGCCGTGAGTAGGTCGTACTCTGCTTCATGCCCGCCGTCGCTTGCGCGTGCGGGGACGGAGACGCGGGGCTGTTGGGAGCGCCTGCGCGGCTGATTCGGGGTTGCGGTCGTCGCCATCATCATCCTCCTGTATTTCGAGATCGTCGTCATCGAGGTCGAGATCGTCGGCCGGATCGGCCGCATCGAGCTCGTCAGACGCAAGGTCCGTCCCACTGCGTGCGCCGAAGCTCGCCGCGCCACGGCGCACGCCTCGGACCGTTGACGCCGTCGAGACGAATACGCCCTCCGCCTCGTCCTGCACCACGGCAAGCAGCGCGTTGAACTCGTTCAACCGTTGCTCCGCCGTCAACAGGGCGCGGTGCACACGATCGTTCGCGATGTCGATCGTGTCGGTCACCTTTTGTACGTCGGTGCGGATCGCCGTCGTGACGAAATTCAAATTGTCGGCGATCGCCGTCGTGTGGCGGAGGAGCGGCGCGACGTCTCCCTGGAGCTTGTCGACCAGGTTGTTCACCTTCGTGTGCGTCGTCCGGAAGCTCCAAAGCACCCGGGCGGCAACCAGCGCAACCAGCAGGAGCGACACCATCATCGCGATGTCGGCGATCGAGGCGATGGTCTCGAGTGTGCCGCGCCCGCCGACCTGCTTCATGATGACGGTGTCGTGCGCGGCACCGGCCACCTGCAGTAGTGCGGGACCAACTGACGCCAACAGGCTGGTCATCGGGATACGCCTCGTGGGAAGAGGGCCGACGCGGCCGGCCGGCTGCTCGGGCATCGCACATTGCATGTGAGCAAAGGCGAGGCCAACCGCACCCTTCGCATCCTACCGGGCCGCGGAGGCGAGTGCAAGCGTCATTCGCCCGACGCGCGCGGGACGATCACCGGACGCGCATAGAATCTGCGCCGTCCCATTGACCTTGCATCGCGACCCCGTCCATTCTTCGCACGTCTCGCCATTCTCGCGCGTCAACCACCGGCTCACGCATCGCTCGTACATGAACGCACTGCAGTTCATCGTCCAAGGGGGCCACAAGCTCTCCGGCACCATTCGCCCCTCGGGAAACAAGAACGCCGCCCTGCCGATCATTTGCGCGGCGCTCCTCACCGAACACCCGGTCACGCTCGAGAATGTGCCGAGAATCCGCGACGTCGAGACGCTGGTCGAGCTGATCGCGTCGGCCGGCGTCGAAACGCGATGGCTCGCGCGCAACACGCTGCACATCCAGGCCAAAACGGTGCGCGGCTCGAATCTCGATCCCGTGCTGTGTCGAAGGATCCGGGCGTCGATTCTGCTCGCCGGTCCGCTGCTTGCGCGATGCGGCGAGATCCGTCTGCCCCCGCCCGGTGGTGACGTCATCGGCCGGCGCCGCGTCGACACGCACTTTCTCGCACTCGAGCGACTCGGCGCCTCGTTCGATCTTTCCGAGAGCTTTCATCTCACGACGCCCGGATTGCGCGGCGCCGACGTTTTTCTCGACGAGCCGAGCGTCACTGGAACGGAGAACGCGCTGACGGCTGCCGTCGCGGCGAGCGGAACGACGATCCTGCGCAACGCCGCGAGTGAGCCGCACGTTCAGGACCTCTGTCACTTCCTGGTCGCGCTGGGCGCCGAGATCGATGGCATCGGGACGAACAAGGTCACGATCCAAGGCGGTCGCGTACTTGGCGGCGCGACGCACCGCATCGGTCCCGATCACATCGAAGTCGGATCGTTCATCGGTCTCGCCGCGGTCACGGGTTCGGAGATCCGCATCGCCGACGCGGGCGTCGAACACCTGCGGTCGACGCTCATGGGGTTCGCCCGCCTCGGCATCTCGTGCACGATCGAGGGCAACGATCTCGTCGTGCCCGCCGAGCAGGAGAAAGTGATTCAGAGCGACCTCGGCGGACACGTGTCGAAGCTCGAGGATCAACCCTGGCCGGCGTTCCCCGCGGACACGATGTCGATCGCGCTCGTCACGGCGACGCAATGCCGGGGAATGATTCTCATCCACGAGAAGATGTTCGAGTCGCGCCTCTTCTTCGTCGATAAGCTGATCGGCATGGGCGCGCGCATCGTGCTCTGCGATCCGCATCGTGCGCTGGTCGCCGGCCCATCCAAGCTGCGCGCCGGCTCGGTCGATTCGCCCGACATTCGCGCCGGCATGGCGATGCTGCTCGCCGCCATGTGCGCCGAGGGCGAGAGCACGATCAACAACGTGGGCCAGATCGAGCGCGGTTACGAGCGGATCGACGAACGGTTGCGCGCCCTCGGCGCGAAGATCGAACGTGTGGAGGAACGCCGCGCGGGATGAGCGTCATCGAGGAATCTGAAGTCGTCCCCGGTTTCGCCGCGTTGGGGATTCGCGCGTTCACGACGACGAGGATCACAGGCAGCTTCGGCCTCAGAACCGACGAGCCCGTTCGCGACGTGATGGGTCGGTGGTCTCGCCTGCGCCAGGAGCTGCAAACTGGCGGACCGCGCTTCGCGACAGCGATCCAGGTGCACGGCACCAACGTGCTGGTGCATCGTCCGGGTTGGGAGGGCTGGCTACGAGCCCCCGACGCTGACGGCCACGCGACCACGGCGCGAGGTACGGCGCTCGCGGTCACTGTCGCCGACTGCGTTCCGGTATTCATCGCGCATCCGTCGGGCGCCATCGCGCTGCTGCATTCCGGATGGCGGGGAACGGCCGCCGGAATTGTCGCGCGCGGAATCGCGACGCTGGCGCAGCTTGGCTTCCCGGCCGGGGAGCTCCGCCTCCACACCGGCCCGGCAATCTGCGGAAAGTGCTACGAGGTGAGCGCCGATGTCTACGCGCAGTTGACGGGAACCGATCCCGGCGCCCCGCGGACGGTCGACTTGCGAGCGCTGATCGCGGACCAGGCGCGGGCTCGCGGCGTGGTGCAGATCACCACCAGCGCGTCGTGCACGCGCTGCGACAACGACCGGTTTTTCTCGCACCGCGCCGGCGACCAAGGGCGGCAGCTCGGAGTGATGATCGCCGACGCGCCTTGACCGCCCCAGGTACGCCGTCTACTTTACCAATGCTGGGCGGTCCGAATGGCCGCCAGTGAAATGTGGGGGAGGTTCCCCACATTTTTTTATTCTGGACGATTTCCTCGACGGGATGTGAAGGATTCGCTGGAAGATGTTGTGCTGTCGGAGCTTGACGCGGTCGGATTCGATCTCGTGGAGCTCAGGCGTGGCGGGACGCGGAGTCGTCCGTTGATCGAGGTTCGCATCGATCGGCGCGACGGCGAGGCGGTCACCGTCGACGACTGCGCTCGGGCGTCTCGGGCGCTCGAGGCACGATTGGACGGCGGACAGTTGGTATCGCCCGAGTACGTGTTGCAGGTGTCCTCGCCCGGCGAGCGACCGCTGCGCACGACGCTGGACTGGCAACGATTCGTTGGACGCTGGGCGAATGTCCTGACTCCGGAACACGGGGGACGGATCGAAGGAAAAATCCTGTCGGTGGAGGGAGAGCTAGGATCTGAAGTCGCGGTGCTGGAGCCAAAGCCCGGTGTCGAGCGCCGCGTACCGCTGGCTGCCGTCAAGGAGGCGCGGCTAGCGTTTCATTTGTAGACAACACAATCGGGCGCTGCGCCTCGGATCGACCTGCGCGCGCCAACGCACAACACGAGGGGTCTTGGATGGTCAGTTCTGCAGAGATTCTCAGCGCATTTCGCGAGGTGTCGAACACAAAGCAGCTCGATCGCGCGGAACTGTATGCACTGCTCCAGGACGGTATCCTCGCCGCCCTCGCCAAGAAATACGGCCCCAACGTTCAGGCTGAAGTGAACATCGACGACGGCAAGGGCGACATTCGCATCGTCCTACTGAAGACCGTCGTGCCCGTCGTCGAAGATTCGAGCCGCGAAATCTCGATCGACGATGCACGCACGTTCGACGAGAGTTTCGAAGCCGGCGACGTGATGGAAGAGCCGATCGATTTCGCCGTGTTCGGACGCGCCGCCGTGCAGGCTGCGAAGCAACGCATCATCCAGCGCGTCAGAGAAGGTGAGCGGACGCGCATTCGCGACGAGTTCGCGACGCGCGTCGGCGATCTCCTCTCCGGCGAGGTGCAGCAGATCGAGCGCGGCAAACTCGTCGTCATGCTCAACAAGTTCCGCGAGGCGGAGGCGATCATTCCGTACCGCGAGCAGAACCATCGCGAGCATTTCCATCAGGGCGAGCCGATTCGCGCCGTCCTCAAGCGCGTCGAAGAGACGCCCAAAGGACCGCGCCTCATCCTGAGCCGCGGCGATCCGTTGTTCGTCAAAGCGCTGTTCAAGCTCGAAGTGCCCGAGATCCAACAGAACATCGTCGAGATCCGCGCGGCCGCCCGCGAGGTGGGTAGCCGAACGAAGATCGCGGTGTTCTCGCGCGATGACTCGATCGATCCCGTTGGTGCGTGCGTCGGCCTCAAGGGCTCGCGCGTGCAGGCGGTCGTCAACGAGTTGAACGGCGAGCGTATCGACATCGTGCCCTGGTCGCCCGATCCGGAGCGGTTCGCCAAGCTCGCCCTCGCGCCGGCCAAGGTGGCTCGCGTGTTCAGCGATCCCGCCACCAAGACGATCCAAGCCGTCGTGGACGAAGACCAACTCTCGCTGGCGATCGGACGCAACGGACAGAACGTGCGCTTGGCGTCGGAGCTGACGGGCTGGAAAATCGACCTCTACTCGAGCCGGGAGTGGATGGAGCGAGGTGGCGAATCGCAGATCTTCGCCCCGCTTCCGGAGGAAACCGAGGAGGTGGCCGACGTTCGGCTGTCGGACATCGCGGGCATGCCCCCGGCCACCGTCGCCGTGCTCGAGGACGCGGGCTATCGCACGCTCAATGACATCATCGATCTCGAGCGAGAGGATTTCCTCAAGCTGCCGGGCATTGCGCCGGAGGAAGCCGATCGCATCATGGCGTTGATCGACGAGCTGACGACGGAAGACGGAAACGGAGAGGAAGAGAGCACGGGCGGGGAAGGAAGTTCGGCGGCCTGAGGATTCACGTGGACGCGGCGGTGCGGCAGCGCGTGCTGCGTCTCCTCGGGCTCGGAATGCGAAGTCGTGGCGTAGTGGTCGGAGTACAGCAGGTGCGCGACGCGGCGAAGCACGACAAGCTGTTTCTCGCCGTCGTCGCGATGGATGCATCGTCGAACAGCTTGGACAAGGTCGTGCCGCTGCTCAACGGGCGGCGCGTTAGGTTTGTTGAAGTGCCGTCGGCTGCCGAACTTGGCGGTGCGGTTGGACGTGTTGAGACGGCGGTGGTGGGCATCGTCGACCGGCAGCTCGCAGCCGGTGTCAGCGCGTTGGTGACGTTGGGCTCGCCTGGAGCCATTGAGGAGGATGTTTGAGCAAGCTTTCAGTCAGTGAGTTGGCAAACGAATTCGGAGTTCCCGCCGAAGAAGTGGTCACCCTTCTTCGGCTCATGGACATTCCGATTCGAAGCCACATGAGCATGCTCACCGACGACCAGGTCGCTCGCATCCGTGCCCGATGGGAGCGCGAGAAGCGCGCTCGCGCCGAAAAGCAGGCCGCACCGGCGCCCACGGCTCGCCGCCGGCGCACGGCGGCGACCGTCCCTGCGGAACCGGTCGCCGTACCGGAGCCCGTTGCGGGCGAAGCACCCGTGCGCCGACGCCGCAAGGCGGCCGACGTGCAAGCCGCAGCCGAGGAGCACGCCGCCGCCGAGGCAGCCGCCGCGCAGGTCGCGGCCGAGGTCGCAGCCCAGCAACAGGCTGCCGCTGCTGAAGCGGAGCGCGCCGAGGCGGCACGCATGGCCGCGTTACGAGCCGAAGAAGCCGCCCGCGCACAGGCGGAGGCCGCAGCCGCTCAGGAAGAGGAACGCGTCGAGTTTCGCCCGGCCGACGCCGAAGTGTCGCGGCCCGCGACCGCCGGTGATGGGCGCGCCGCCGCGACCGTCGCACACTCGCATCCGACCGCGCCAGAGCGTCCGCGTCCGCGTCCGGTGACGCCCGGCGCTCCGCGTCCGCGTCCTGTCGCCAGCAGCGGCGGTTTTCCGCCGCGTCCGATCGCGTCCGCCGCTCCCGGCGGCGGCACGAGCGCCCCGCCGCGTCGCGACGATAAGCGACCGCAGTCCGGCGGTGGTGGCGGCGGCGTGGCCGGAGGCATCGCTGATCGCGGCGGGCGTCGGAAAAAGGGCAAGCGTGGCGCAGTCGATCAGGAAGCGGTGGATGCGAACATCTCCAAGACCATGGCCACGATGCGCGGCGCACCGTCGCGTCGCACGTCCAGTGATCTCCGTCGTGGATCGCGCGAAGAGCTCGAGGCGGCTCGCGTCGCCGAGGCGGAGCGCGAGCGCAAGACCGTTCGCGTCAATGAGTTCATCACGGTCAGCGAGCTTGCGCAAATTCTAAAGGTGCCGGCGACCGAGATCGTCGCGTTCGCCTTCAAGAATCTGGGCTTGATGGTCACGATCAATCAGCGGCTCGACTTCGATCAGATCGAGCTCATCGCGGGCGAGTTCGGCTTCCAGGCCGTTCGAGAAGATGCGTATCAAGCCGAGGAGACCGGCGTTTCGGCCGAAGCCGATCTGCCGGCCGATCTCGTCTCACGGCCGCCGGTCGTCACGATCATGGGTCACGTCGACCATGGTAAAACGTCGCTGCTCGATTACATCCGGAAAACGAACGTCGTCGCCGGCGAGGCGGGCGGAATCACGCAACACATCGGCGCGTATCACGTCCAACTTCCCGGTCGGAAGAACATCACGTTCCTCGACACGCCGGGCCACGAGGCGTTCACCGCGATGCGCGCGCGCGGCGCGCAAGTCACGGACATCGTCGTACTCGTCGTGGCAGCGGACGATTCGGTCATGCCGCAAACGATCGAGGCGATCTCACACGCCAAGAACGCCGGCGTGCCGCTCATCGTCGCGATCAACAAGATCGATTTGCCGCAGGCGAATCCGAACAAAGTCAAGCAGGAGCTGCTCCAGCACGGCGTCGTGCTCGAGGAATTCGGCGGCACCACGCTCTCCACCGAGATCTCCGCCAAGAAGGGAACCAACGTCAACGAATTGCTCGATCAGATTCTGCTGCAGGCCGAGATTCTCGACCTCAAAGCGAATCCGAATCGGCACGCCACGGGAACGGTCGTCGAGGCCCAGCTCGATCCAGGCAAGGGCGCCATCGCCACGGTGCTCGTGCAGAGCGGCACACTCAAAGTCGGCGACGATTTCATTTGCGGCATGTACTCTGGCCGCGTGCGCAACCTGTTCGACGAGCGCGGCAAGCCGGTGAAGTCCGCTGGTCCGGCCATCCCGGTCCAGATCCTCGGCTTCCAAGGTGTGCCGATGGCGGGCGACCAGCTCATCGTCGTCGAAGATGCGGCGGCGGCGCGAGAAGTCGCGCACCGGCGCGAGCGTCTCGACCGCGAAGCCCGCAGCCGGCGTGGTACGCGCGGGGGTGTCACGCTCGAGGACTTCATGGCGCAGGCGGCCGCCGGCGGCATGCATACGCTCAACATCCTCATCAAGGCGGATCAAGGCGGACCGGCGGAAGCCGTAGCCGACGCGTTGATCGGCCTGTCGACTCCGGAGGTCAAAGTCGACATCGTCCATCGTGGCGTGGGCGCGATCACGGAAAGCGACATCCTGCTCGCCAAGACGGCGGGCGCGATCATCATCGGCTTCCACGTGCGTCCGGACAACAACGCCCGCACCGCCGCCGAGCGCGAAGGCGTGGAGATCAAGCTGTACCGCATCATTTACGAGGCGGTGGCCGACGTTCGCGCCGCCATGGAAGGCATGCTCCGTCCCGAAGAGCGCGAGGTCATCCTCGGCGAGGCCGAGGTGCGCGAGGTGTTCAAGGTCTCACGCATTGGAACGATCGCCGGCTGCTCGGTGCGCAGTGGAATCATCAACCGTCAAGGCCGCGTGCGCGTGATTCGTGAGGGCGTCGAAGTGTTCGACGGCGCCATCGCATCGCTCAAGCGGTTCAAGGACGACGTGCGCGAAGTCCGCGAGGGCTTCGAGTGCGGCATCGCGGTCGAGAACTTCAACGACATCAAGGTCGGCGACGTCATCGAGTGCTACCGCACCGAGGAGTTCGCGCGCACGCTCGCATCGACCGCGGCAACCTGAGTCGGCCATGGCTACCGAACATCGCCGCGGCGACCGCGTAGCGGCGGCCATCCGCGAGGTCGTCGCGACCTTTCTCGCCGAGGAAGCAAAGGATCCGCGCATCACGAGCTTCGTCACCGTCACCGGTGTCGAAGTGACGCGCGATCTGCGCCACGCCAAGGTATTCGTCAGCGTCATGGGCTCCGACGCCGAACGCGCAAAGACTTTCGAGGGGCTCGCCAGTGTCGCGAGCTTTCTCCGCGCGCGGGTCGGGCAAGCACTGCGACTCCGGCTTGCGCCCGAGATCAGCTTCAAGCCCGATGAAAGCGTCGCACACGCCGCGCACATCGAGAGTCTTCTCTCGCAGATCAAGCAGGGAACGGTTCCGCCGTCCCCGCCCGCGTCCGATGGAGACGCCGACGTCTGACGCAGCCGGTTTGCTGCTGGTCGACAAACCGCCCGGCGTCACGTCGCATGACGTCGTCGCCATCGTTCGCCGCGTGGTGGGATCACAGCGCGTCGGGCACACCGGTACGCTCGATCCATTCGCTACGGGATTGCTCGTCGTCCTCGTCGGTCGGGGTACGCGGCTCATTCCATATATCGACGGCGAGCCGAAGGTCTACGAGGCTACCATCCGCTTTGGCGCTGAGACCGACACCGACGATGCGACCGGCAACGTCACGCGCACGGCCCGCTTGCCGAGTGAGGCGGACGTCGCCGGCGCCATCACTCGTCTCACCGGTGTGATCGACCAGGTGCCGCCCGCGTATTCGGCCAAGAAAGTCGCCGGAACTCGTGCATACGCCGCCGCGCGCCGCGGTGCGACGATCGAGCTGCAGCCTGCGCGTGTGACCGTTCACCGCTGGGAGCGTGGGCCGCTCGTTGACGGCGAACTGTCGGCACGCATCACGTGCGGCGGTGGCACGTACATTCGCGCGCTGGCGCGAGATCTGGGACGGTTGTCCGATAGCGCCGCGCACTTGAGCGCCCTTCGTCGCGTCCGCAGTGGAACGTTCACCGTGGACGACTCGTGCACGCTCGACCAACTACGCGCGGGCGAGTTCGTAATGCATCCGCTTCGCGCGGCGGTTCCGTCACTGCCGACGCGCCGCGTCGACGACATCGAGCTCGCCCGTGTCCTGCACGGCAACGCGATCGACGCGGGCGACAATCATGCGGCGACGACCCGAACTCCGATCGCGCTCGTCGATGACGAACAGACCCTGGTAGCCGTCGCGGAGCGCGAGGGAAGCGAGCTTCGGCCCAAGTTGGTGCTGCGCGATGCCTGATCGCGACGGATTGCCGCAGCTCGCCGCCGGGTGCGTGGCCACGGTCGGAACGTTCGACGGGGTGCACCTGGGTCATCGCGACATTTTGCAGCGCGTGCAGGAGCGAGCGGCCGCGGCAGATTTGCCGGCGGTGCTCGTGACGTTTCGACCGCATCCGCTCGAGGTCGTCAATCCAACGGCCGCACCGATGCTCCTGACCCCCGACGAGGAGCAGCTCGACGCGCTCGTCGATAGCGGGCCGCTGCACGTGATCGTGCTTCCGTTCACCTCCACGCTCGCTCGGTATTCGGCCGACACGTTCGTGCACACGTTGTTGTTGGATCGATATCACGTCCGCGAGCTCGTCATTGGCTACGATCATGGGCTCGGTCGCGGCCGGCAGGGCGACGTGACAGTGCTGGCCGAGCTGGGACGGCGCTATCGATTCGGCGTCGACGTCGTTCCGCCGACGGTGGACGAGCTCGGGGTCCCCATTTCGTCGAGCGCCATTCGAACCTCACTCGCCCACGGGGATCTCGACCGCGTGCGGCGCGCCTTGGGTCGGCCGTACGGCTTCCGCGGCGTCGTCGTTCCAGGCCAGAAGCGGGGGCGCGACCTCGGATATCCCACCCTCAATATCGAGCTCCAGTCCACGCGCAAACTTCTTCCGCCCGAAGGGGTATACGCGGTCCGCGCACGGACGGCGCGCGGCCGTTTCGACGGTATGATGAACCTGGGCGGTCGCCCGACGTTCGGCGAAGTCGGTCGCGCACTCGAGGTGCATCTGTTCGACGTCGCAGGCGACTGGTACGGCGAAGGCGTTTCTGTGGAATTCGTGCACCGCCTTCGTGACACGACCCGCTTTGAAAGCGTCGAGGCGCTCGTGGAGCAACTTGGTCGCGACGCCGAGGATGCTCGACTCGCGTTGACGCAAGCGTAAGGCCCAGTTAACCTTATAGGTTCCGCGAAAGGCCCCTACCTCCTTCCCGCAGTCGTATGCCCCTGAAGTATCGCGTATTGACCATCGTGGCCCTCTGCCTGGTGTCGATCTGGGCGCTATTCCCGCGCAACGTGACGACGCGCGAGATCGGCTCAGACCGCCTCATGCACGACGTCACCGTCCGACACATTCCGCTTCGTCAGGGCCTCGACCTACAGGGTGGTACCTATCTCGCCCTCGAGGTCGATGACTCCAAGCAAGCGATCCCGTCGGACAAGAAGGCCGACGCCATCGATCGCGCGCTCAAGACCGTCCGTTCGCGCATCGAGGGCTTCGGCGTGTCGGAGTCGGTCGTTCAGAAGCAGGGCAGCGACCGCATCGTCGTTCAGATTCCCGGCATTCAAGATCCGGAACGCGCACGCAAGCTCGTCGAAGCGCAGGCGTTCCTCCAATTCAAGATCGCCGATAAGACGCAGGCGCTCGAGCGCGCGCTTCCACGTATCGATCAAGTGATCAAGCAGCGCGGGTTGACGCCGGCCGGAGACACCGCGGGAAAACCGGCAACGACCGCGACCAAGGGACTCCAGGGCCTGCTCAACGCCGATACGAGTAAGAAGAGTGACTCGGCCAAGAAGGCCGCTGCCGCAACGAAAGATTCCACGGCCGCCGACTCGCTCAAGCTCCAGCCGGGCGGCGCGTTCTCCACGCTGCTGCAGCAAGGTGGCATGCCGGGCGAATTCTACGTCGAAGAGAGCAAGATCCCCACGCTCGATCGCTACCTGGCCGATTCAGCGGTCAAAGCAGCCTTACCGCCGGGCAAGGATTTTCTCCCGGGCTCCGACTCGGCATCGCTTCAGGGCAAGTGGTACCGGACCTACTACGTTGTCGATAACAAAGAGATCGCGACCGGCGAGCATCTGATCAACGCACAGCCGAACCAGAACACGCTGGACGGAACGGTTGTCGAATTCACGATGGACAACATCGGTGGTCGCCGCTTCCGCACCGAGACCGGAAAGCATATCGGCGATTACATGGCGATCATCCTCGACGATCGCGTCATGGGTCGGCCGCCCGTCATTCAGGGCGCGATCGGCACGCGCGGTCAGATCACCATGGGCGGCAAGTCGCTCGCCGACGCACAGGACTTGGCGCTCGTGCTTCGCGCCGGCGCACTCCCGGTTCCGCTCCGCGTCGCCGAGGTGCACAGCATCGGTCCGAGTCTCGGACAGGATTCAATCGACAAGGGAATGCGTGCCGCCATCATCTCGGTGGCGCTCGTCGTGATCATCATGATCGTTTACTATCGCTTCTCCGGCATGCTCGCGGTGGGCGGTCTCGTGCTGTACATGCTCTACACGCTCGCCGCGCTCGCCGGCTTCGACGCGGTGCTCACGCTTCCCGGTATTGCCGGATTCGTGCTGTCAATTGGTATCGCGGTCGACGCCAACGTGCTGATCTTCGAGCGCATTCGCGAAGAGCTCGCGCGGGGTAAGACGGTGCGCACGTCGATCGATGAAGGATTCCGGCATGCCATGCCGGCCATCGTCGACTCCAACGTCTCCACGATTCTTACAGCCGCGGTGTTGTATCAGTACGGCACGGGCCCCGTCAAAGGCTTCGCCGTCACACTCATCGCGGGTATCGCCGCGTCGCTCGTCACGTCGATCTTCGTCGTGCGGACCTTCTATCTCCTGTGGCTCAACCGCTCGCGCGGCGCCCAGACGCTGAGCATCTAATGCTGCGCATTCTTCACGACACCAAGTACGACTTCATCAAGTACTGGAAGACCGCCGCGTTCGGGACGATCGCGTTCATCGCGCTCGGCATGGCGATCCTCGGCATTCACGCCATGCGCCATACGAGTGCGCTGAACTACAGCGTCGAGTTCACGGGCGGAACGGTCATCCAACTCACCTTCACCCGGCCGCCGGGCGCCGACGCGGTGCGCTCCGGCGTGGACGCCGCGGGCTTCTCCGGGGCCGAGGTCGCACAATTCGGCGACCCGCTCAACTACATGATCAAGGTGCAGCCGAAAGAGGGCGCGATGGCGGCGGCGAACGCCGACAGCTTGGGCAGCCAGCTCGCGCACTTGATGGAGCAGCGCCTCGGTGGCAGCACCAAGGTGACCGTCGGGCAAGCCACATCGGTCGGCCCGCGCGTCGGCTCGGAGCTCAAGACCAAGGCGATCACCGCCATTCTCATCTCGTTTGTCGTCACGCTCATCTATCTGGCGATCCGCTTCGAGTGGCGCTTCGGCGTGGCCGCGACGATTGCGACCATGCACGACATCCTGACCACCATGGCCTTCCTCGCCATGATGCGTCTCGAGATCTCCCTCACCGTCGTGGCCGCGATTCTGACCGTGATCGGATATTCGCTCAATGATACGATCATCATTTTCGACCGCGTGCGCGAGAATCTGCGAAAGCAGCGCAAGGAAACGTTGCGCGACGTGCTCAATCGGTCGATCAACGAGACGCTGCCTCGCTCCGTGCTGACTCACGCGACGGTGCTCGCGGCCACGCTCGCGCTGCTCTTGTTCGCCGGCGAGGTGATCCGGCCGTTCTCGTGGATCATGGCGTTCGGTGTGTTCACTGGAACGTTCAGCTCGATCTACGTTGCCGGCGCGATCCTGCTATGGATCGAGCACAAATGGCCGAGGACGCCCGAATCCGAGAGCAAGGGAACGAGTCGCGCGCTGGCCGAGGGTCGCCGTCGAGAGCGGCCGACGCCCGCCGCCACGCGCTGACACGACCGACTCGAACCGCCGCCTCGCGCGGCGGTTCGCGCATCCATGATCACATTCATCGATAGCCACGCGCATCTCGCCGATCCCGCCTTCGACGCCGATCGCGACATGGTCGTCGAGCGTGCCCGTGCCGGCGGCGCGCTCGCCGTCGTGTGCATCGGCGAATCACTGCCCGCCGCCGAGCGCTCCGCGACGCTCGCCGAAACGCACCGCGGATTTCTCTTCGCCACCGCGGGCGTGCACCCGCACGATGCTGCCTCGTTCGACCCACGCGCCGACGTCGACGCGATTCGAGGCTTTGCCTCGCGTGGCGCCGTCGCCATCGGAGAGTGCGGCCTCGACTACCACTACGACCATTCACCGCGCGATTTGCAGCGCCGCGCGTTCGCGTCGCAGCTCGCGCTCGCACGTGAGCTTGGCCGCCCCATCGTCGTCCACACCCGCGAAGCCGAGGACGACACCGCGGCGATGGTCGCCGAGGCCGGGTCGGCCGGCGTTCGCGGCGTGCTTCATTGCTATACCGGGTCGCATCGTCTCGCCGAGATCGCCCTCGACGTCGGCTGGTACGTGTCGTTCAGCGGCATCGTGACGTTCAAGAAGTGGGACGACGACGCGCTCATCCGTCTCGTACCCGACGATCGCTTGCTCGTCGAGTCCGACTCTCCATACCTCGCGCCGGTGCCGAACCGCGGCAAGCGGAACGAGCCGGCCTGGGTTAGCTTCACCGTCGCGCACGTCGCCGCGGCTCGTGGCGTTGAAGATGCCGCACTCGGCGTGCAGACCGCGCAGAACGCGGCGCGGTTCTTCGGACTTCCTTCAGACATCGAGAGACATCGAGGAGCGATTCGTGAGCCTGAAGATCGTGCACACTGAAAAGGCGCCCGCCGCCATCGGTCCGTACTCGCAGGGCATCGTGGCGAACGGCTTTCTGTTCACCGCCGGTCAGATCGCCATCGATCCCGCGACCGGGCAAGTCGTGACGGGCAACGTGGCGGTCCAGACGGAGCGCGTCATGGCGAACCTGGCCGCGGTCCTTGCCACGGTCGGCGCCTCGTGGAAGGACGTCGTGAAGACGACCATCTATCTGCACGACATGAACGAGTTCCCGACGGTGAACGAGGTCTACGGCAAAGCGCTCGGCGATGCGCGTCCGGCGCGTTCGACGGTGCAGGTGTCCGCGTTGCCCCGCGGCGTCCTCGTCGAGATCGAAGCCGTCGTCGCCATTCCCTGATCGCGTACCGCGTTGTTTTGCGCGCCGCGAATCTCTCGCGGCGCGATTCGTCAATGACCTTCATGACTCATTCGAATACGTCGAACACGCGCGAGGAATTGTTTCGCCTCACCGCGTTCGCGCGCTGCGCCGGCTGAGCGGCCAAGTTGGGTCCGGGCGACCTCACGCGCGCGCTGAACGGACTTCCGCTGAAGTCGGATCCACGCCTGATCGTCGGGCGTGAGACCTTCGACGACGCGGGGGTCTTCGTGCTGTCCGACGATCTCGCGCTCGTGCAGACGGTCGATTTCTTCGCGCCCATCGTGGACGACCCGTATCTCTTCGGCCAGATCGCCGCGGCGAATGCGCTGTCCGACGTGTACGCTATGGGCGGCACGCCACTCACGGCGCTCAACATCGTGGGATTTCCGTCGGGCAAGCTGCCGATCGATGTGCTCACCGAGATTTTGCGCGGCGGACAAGACAAGGTGCACGAAGCCGGTGCATTCGTGGTCGGCGGCCATACCATCATCGACGAAGAACTGAAGTACGGCCTCGCCGTGACGGGACGCGTTCATCCGCAGCGCATTCTGAGCAACGCGAACGCCAGGTCCGGCGATCGACTCGTGCTCACCAAGCCGCTCGGCACCGGTATTCTCGCGACGGCGGCGAAGCAAAATGAAATTGGAACAGCCGATGCCGCGGCGCTGTATGCCTCGATGTGCACACTCAACGCGAAGGCGAGCCAGGCGGCATTGACGGTCGGAGCGCGGGCCGCCACCGACGTCACCGGCTTCGGGTTGCTCGGCCACGCGCTGCACATCGCAACGGCGAGCGATGTCACACTCGTGATCGATGCCGAACGCGTTCCGGCGCTCGGCGGCGCGCGTGAAGCATGGGCGCGTGGCGTTCGCACTGGCGGCGCCGAGCGCAACGCTGCGTATCTCGAGCCGCTCGTGGCGTGGGGCGCGACGATCGCGGCCACGCGCGCCTTGCTCATCGATCCGCAGACCTCGGGCGGGCTCCTCGTCGTGCTGCCTGCCGCTCGGGTGCCGGACTATCTTTCGCTCGTTCCCGAGGGCGTCGAGATCGGCGAAGTGGTCCCGCGCCGACAGTACGGTCTCGTGCTTGCGTGACGCTCGAGGGAGTGGATGGAGCCTGGTGGCTCTCACGGTCTTCAAAACCGTTCGCGACCTGACCATGTCGGGTTGGGTGGGTTCGATTCCCATGCACTCCCGCCAGCTCACATCCGTTCGTATGACCGCGTGCTCATGAGAAGACTTCAATACGCGTTGACGGTCGCGTCGGCGCTCGCCGTCGCGGTTCGAGGAGACGCCCAGGTGCAACGGGCTGATTCGTCGCGGCGAGCGCCGGCCGCCGCCGTGGCGACGCCGAACGACTCCCTTCGACCGCCCCTCAGTCCGCGCCGCGCGTTCTTCTACTCATTCCTCGCGCCCGGGTATTCGCAGTCCGTGCTCGGACGCCACAAGGCCGCGACGTCGTTCGTGCTCGTCGAGGCGATTACCGTCGCCATGATTCGTGAGTCGGCCGCCGACCTGCACGAGGCAAGGCGCATGGCCAACGACACGGTCGTCGTCTCCTACGTCGACGCGTCGGGTAACCCGAGTGTCGTTGCGCTGCCGCCGCGGTTCGGCGACGCCGACGTCCACACGCGCGCCGCGCACGTCGAAGATTGGATCGCCTTGCTCGTGGCGAACCACCTCTTCGCCGGCGCGGACGCCTACGTTGCCGCCAATCTCTGGGACGTTCCCGCGCGCCTCGGTCTGCGCATGTTGCCCCACGGCGCCGTGCTCTCGGCGTCGATCAAATGGTGATGCCGCGTACCGCTCCGGTCGGGGTCTTCGACTCGGGGATCGGTGGGTTGACGGTGGCGCACGAGGTCATCCGCCAGTTGCCCCACGAGAGCGTGTTGTATTTCGGCGACACGGCGCGCGTCCCCTACGGACCAAAGAGCCCGGACACCGTACGACGCTACAGCCGCGAGATAGCCGACTTTCTCCGCGATCAGGGTGTCAAGAGCATCGTCATCGCGTGCAACACGGCTACTGCGCATGCGCTCACCGTGCTTCGCGACGAATTCGACATGCCGGTGATCGGCGTCGTCGAGCCGGGCGCTCGCGCCGCGGTGTCCGTGACGACCGGCGGCCGCATCGGCGTCATCGGCACCGTCGGTACGATCAAGTCCGGCGCCTACGAGCGCGCGATTCGCGCGATCAACCCCGACGTCTTCATCACGGCGCGCGCGTGTCCGCTGTTCGTCCCCCTCGTCGAGGAAGGATGGACCGATCACGAGGCGACGCGACTCATCGCGCACGAATACCTCGACCCGCTCGTCGCGGCCAACATCGACACGCTCGTTCTCGGCTGCACGCATTATCCGCTGCTCAAGCCACTCTTGCGCGAGGTGCTCGGCCCCGACGTTCGGCTGATCGACAGCGCCGAGGAGACGGCGGCGGAAACGGCCCGAACGTTGGCCGCCGCCGATCTCACCGCGTCGGCGAACGCCGAACCGACGTATCGCTTCGTCGCCTCCGACGATCCGCTGCAGTTCCTTCAGCTAGGTCAGCGTTTTCTCGGAGACACGATCGAAGGCGTCGAGATCCGCACTCTCGGCTGAGCCGTCCCATTGGCGCAACGCGATGCGATCGTCGCTGATGCACAGGAACGTCGGCGCGTCGAGCCACGAGCCAGGATTTCCGTAGACGGTGCCGTTCGGCAAGCGCTCGAGCGTGGCTATGTGCGAATGCCCGAAGATCACCACGTCGAGCGACGGATCGGAAGCGGCCGTTCGAATGGCGGCCTCTCGAAGACCGCGACCAGCGTCGGGAGAGCTGTAGGTCCGGCTCGCGCTCGAGCTGTGGGTCGCGAGCGGCGTGGCGAGATCAGGATGCAGCCAGCGAAAGGTGCGAATGGCCAGTGGGTGCCTGAGCACGCGGCGCAGCATTCGATAGCGCCGGTCCTCGCGCGGACGAAGGCCGTCACCGTGCTCGATTCGCGCGTGCCATCCGGCGATCTCGCCGAGCCATGGCCCGAAGCGATAGTCGACGCCCACATCCTCGCGCAGCACCTCGCCGCCCCAGCAGTCGTGATTGCCGGCGATCATCATGACCGGCACGCCGGCGTCGGCGACGTCGGCGAGCGCGGCAACGGTCCGAAACCCGCGACGGGGAATGACGGTGCGCCATTCGAACCAGAACTCGAACAAATCGCCGTTGATCACGAGCGATCCGGCATGCGTCGCCACATGACGAAGAAACGAGATCACCGCCCGCTCGACCTCGTCTTCGGCGAAGCCCAGGTGCGCATCCGACATGACGTAACACGGCGCTCGAAGCACGCGCGAAGTCTACCGTCGTTCCGCTCGCTTTACAAACAAACCTTCACTGACGATCTTCGCCGCGTGACGAATGACTCCCCCGTTGTGGTGTCCGCGCCGCCGCCGCCGTACCACGACGTCGAGTTCCGGGTTCGATACGCCGAAACCGACCAGATGGGCGTCGTCTATCACACCAACTATCTCGTGTGGTGCGAGGTCGGGCGCACCGACTTCATTCGCACTCGCGGCATGAGCTACGCCGACATGGAGCGCGCGGGCATCGGCCTCGCCGTCTCCGAGCTGTCGGCGCGGTTCCACGCCGCGGCCCGATACGACGACATGATTCGAGTTCGGACCACGCTGGCAGAGGCACGGTCGCGCGGCGTGGTATTCGATTATCTGATCACGAAGGCGGAAACCGGCGAACGGCTCGTCACGGCGCGCACGGCACTGATCGCGATCGATCAAACGGGTCGACCCACGTCGTTTCCGGCCGAGGTCCGTGCCTTGTTCGTGCGCGCATGAAGGCGCCCAACGCGGTCGCCGCGGGCGCGCTTCTGATCGCTACGGCCTGCATGCCGAGGCTGTCGCCGCTGAGCGGGGTACCAGTTCCGACCGGCCGGTTGCCGCGTGCGTCGGTGGCACCCGGCCACCACAAGCTCGTCTTCAACTGGGAGCTTGACGATCGCGAGATGAGCGGCAGGGGAGAGGGCGCGGCGCGCATCGCCTCGCCCGACACCGCCCGTTTCGACTTCATCCTCGCGGGCGGGAATGGCAGCGGCGCGGCGATCCTGATCGGCGACACCGTCCAGACGCCGTCCCACGTCACCGGCGGCGACCTGATTCGCCGCCTGGTGCCGTCGCCGCCCATGCTCTGGGCTGCCCTGGGCCGCTCGGCGTTGCCAAATCTGCCCGACACAGTCATTCGTGTTGAGGGTTCGACCTTGCGTGCCGACGTCGGACAGCCCGTGGCCTGGCGGCTGACGTTCCGCGGAGACACGCTGATTCGCGCTGAACGCGTTGCCGGTGGGCGGGTAGCAGAATGGGTCGAGCGAAGCGATTCCGCGCACATCCAATATCGGAACGAGGGATCCCACCGCTCGTTGAAGCTCACCATTACTCGCAGCGATGAGGTTCCGGGATTCGATGCGTCGATTTGGCGGTTTGATCGGTAGTGCGGCGTTTCTTCTTCTCTCCGGGTGTTTCTATCACTTCGCCGGCGGGGGGCTCCCGCCGCACATCCATACGATGGCCATCGGCGCGTTCGACAATCAGACCGCGTCACCGGAAATCCCGAAGGAGCTGTACGACACCATGCATCGCGAGCTCCAGCGACGCCTCGGCGTCCGCGATGCGCCGAGTGACCGCGCCGACGCAGTGGTGCGGGGCGTCATTCAGTCGTACGACGCCGACGTACCCATTGGCTTCAGTGCCACCTCGGCGCAGGCGGCCAGTGCGCGACGCCACCTGCAAATCACCATCCAGATCGAGATCGTCGACCAATCGAACGGTCACGTGCTGTACACGAACAAGGCCCTTCGACAAGAAGCGGACTACGACGAGCGCGCCGAGGCCAACGGCCGCCAGCAGGCCATCACCAAGATGGTGCAGCAGATCGTCGAGGGAGTGCAGAGCAATTGGTGACCTCACGCCGTGGCGCGGGCTCGCTTGGTTGCTTGTTCAGCGCCGCGGTCGCTGCCGTGGTGATCTACTTCGGCGTCAACATCGGTGGCGCGTATTGGCGGTACTACGAGTTTCAGGATGACATGAAGCAGCTCGTGGAATTCGCGCCGCGAACATCCAACGAAAACCTCGTCATTCGTCTGCGCGCCAGCGCCGACTCACTCGAGCTGCCCGACGACGCGAAGCAGATCGTGGTGCGCCGCACCGAGACCCTGCTCAGCATCGACGCGGAGTATGACGAGCACATCGAGCTCCCGATGTACGTGCGCGACATTCATTTCCATCCGCACGCCGACGGTCCGCTGTGAGCGTGGCGTCCGACCCGCTCGACAAGATCATGGATTGGGAGCGCGCCAAGCGCTGGCGGCAGAATGTGAAAGGCCGGGTCGCGTTCACGAACGGCGTGTTCGATCTGCTCCATCCCGGGCACATCGACGTTCTACTCGGCGCGCGGCGTCAGGGCGATGCGCTGATCGTCGGCGTCAACAGCGACGATTCGGTGCGGCGTCTCAAGGGTCCGGACCGTCCGGTTCGCATCGCGCCGGAACGATGCTACGTCCTGGCCGCCTTGGCGATGGTGGATGTAGTTGTCGTCTTCGACCAGGACACGCCGCTCGAGTTGATCACCGAATTGCGGCCGGACGTGCTGGTCAAGGGTGGAGACTACTCGGAGTCGTCGATCGTGGGCGCGCGCGACGTCCGCGCCTGGGGAGGGACAGTCGCTATCATTCCCCTCACGCCGGGACATTCGACGACTTCGACCATTGAGCGACTGCGTGGCCACTGACATTGCTATACCTCGGGCGTCGCGGCGCGACGACGAGATGCGATCGGTAACGCTCGAGCGCGGCGTTGCCCCATATGCCGAGGGCTCGTGCCTCGTCTCGTTCGGCGCGACGCGCGTGCTGTGCACGGCATCGGTGGAGGAGGGCGTTCCGGGATGGCGCCGTGGCCGCGGCGAAGGGTGGCTCACCGCGGAGTACGCGATGCTGCCGCGCGCCACGCGCACGCGAACGTCGCGTGAGCGATCACAGCTCGGCGGCCGGACGCAGGAAATCCAGCGACTCATTGGGCGCAGCGTTCGCGCCATGTTCGACGATTTCCGGTTCGGCGAGTTCACCGTCAAGCTCGACTGCGACGTGCTCTTGGCCGACGGAGGAACTCGTACCGCATCGATCACCGGCGCGTGTGTCGCGGCCGTCGACGCTTTCGCCTGGCTCGTGTCGACGGGACGCATTCCGGCGACGCCGGTCAAGCGCCGCGTCGCCGCGGTGAGCGTCGGCATGATCGGCACCACGCCGCGGCTCGATCTCGATTACGAGGAAGACGTCGGCGCTGCCGTCGACATGAACGTCGTGATGAGCAGCGAGGGTCGCTTTGTCGAGGTGCAGGGGACTGGCGAAAACGGCACGTTCGATCGCGCCGAGCTCGACGGATTGCTCGAGTTGGCCATGAAGGGCATTCGCGAGCTCGACGCGGCGCAGCAGCGCGCCCTCGCCGGATAGCATTGCGCGAGATCCTCCTGGCGACTCGGAGCGGGGGAAAGCTGCGAGAGCTGCGACCGCTGTTCGCGGCGCACGGCATCGCGGTCGTCGACCTGCGCGAGGTCGGGATCGAGGAATCGCCCGTCGAGGACTCGCTCGAGGCGCACGCCACGTTCGAGGAGAACGCGCTGGCAAAGGCCAGATACTTCCACGCCGTGAGCGGCCGCGCGACCGTGGCTGATGATTCGGGGTTGGTCGTACCAGCGCTTGGCGGAGCGCCTGGCGTGTTGAGCAAACGGTGGAGCGGCCGTCCGGACCTCGCCGGACAGGCGCTCGACGACGAGAACAACCGCTTGTTGTTGGAGCGATTAGCAAACGCTCATGATCGTCGCGCGTATTATGTGTGCGCCGCCGCGTACGCCGATGACGAGCGAGAATTCGCGTGTCGCGGCGAAGTGCATGGCGAGATTCTCTCTGCGCCGCGCGGCACGGGCGGGTTCGGCTACGATCCGTATTTCTTGTCCACCGAGCTCGGACGGACCTTCGGCGAAGTTGGCCGCGATGAAAAGGCGCGAGTGAGTCATCGGGCTCGAGCGTTTTCCGCGTTGGTTGCGCGGATGAGCGCCTGACTTCTTCGCCGGACTTTTCGCGGGGGTTTCGCGAGACGTTTTCGAGGTGACGTCGGCGGTTGATTCACGGCAGCGGCGCGGGTACATTGGAAGGCTCGCGGGGCGTAGCGTAGCCTGGTATCGCGCCTGCTTTGGGAGCAGGAGGTCCCCGGTTCAAATCCGGGCGCCCCGACTGGCGTCACAAGCGGGGTACGAGCCGTACCAGCGGTACCAAGGGTAGTGGCGTAGCATGCGGCACCATTGTGAATGAAGCGCCAGTAGCTCAGATGGATAGAGCAACAGCCTTCTAAGCTGTGGGTCGGGGGTTCGATTCCCTCCTGGCGCGCCACAATGCACGTGTACTCGCCTGAGTTTGCTCCGGGCCGTTAGCTCAATTGGCAGAGCAAGCGACTCTTAATCGCTAGGTTGTAGGTTCGATTCCTACACGGCCCATGGTGTGGTGCTGGTGTGATGCGGGTGTGGTGTTGAACGAGTTGGCCAAGGGGTGCTTGGCGGGTCGTTCGGTGTGGGGTTGGGATGTTGGTTGGCGTGCTATGCCGTTGCACGATCGGGGGTTGAAATCGACTGATGTGATCAGTTAGTATTCAGACCCGCCGTGAATGTCGTGGTGAGGCGAGCGGAAGGCGTGCTGAGCCTTTGCTGCCGGCCCGATGGATCGAGAGAAAGTGCGGCCGAAGCGTTCGAATTCGGCTTGACGGCGTGGGTCATCGAGATTATGATTAAAGGCTGTCGCTCAAGCGACACCAGAATATTTTCAACGCTGTTTGATAATTGAATTTGGGAATCTGGATGTGCGAGGCGAACTCAATGATCCGGTGCTCGTTCGGAGTACCGGGAAGAGTTTGAACCGAACATTTCTGTGATTCGGACACGCTGTTTTTACGCAGTTACACACACTGCAACAGCGTGAAGACAGCGGGTCTGAAAGAGCTATTTCAAACACTCGTGGAGAGTTTGATCCTGGCTCAGGACGAACGCTGGCGGCGTGCTTAACACATGCAAGTCAAGGGGGCCCGCAAGGGCAACCGGCGAACGGGTGCGTAACACGTGAGCAACCTGCCGATCTGCGGGGGATAGCCGGCCCAACGGCCGGGTAATACCGCATACGTTCTCGAGGAGGAGTCTTCTTGAGAGGAAACCTTTATTGGGCGGATCGAGGGGCTCGCGGCCTATCAGCTAGTTGGCGGGGTAATGGCCCACCAAGGCTCTGACGGGTAGCTGGTCTGAGAGGATGGCCAGCCACATTGGGACTGAGAAACGGCCCAGACTCCTACGGGAGGCAGCAGTGGGGAATCTTGCGCAATGGCCGAAAGGCTGACGCAGCGACGCCGCGTGTGGGAGGACGCCCTTCGGGGTGTAAACCACTGTTGCCCGGGACGAACATCTGGTTTCGACCAGACTGACGGTACCGGGTGAGGAAGCACCGGCTAACTCCGTGCCAGCAGCCGCGGTAATACGGAGGGTGCGAGCGTTGTCCGGAATCACTGGGCGTAAAGGGCGCGTAGGCGGCGCGGATAGTCGGCGGTGAAAGCCCGGAGCTCAACTCCGGGTCGGCCGTCGATACTTCCGGGCTTGAGCACTGTAGAGGCAGATGGAATTCCGGGTGTAGCGGTGGAATGCGTAGAGATCCGGAAGAACACCGGTGGCGAAGGCGGTCTGCTGGGCAGTTGCTGACGCTGATGCGCGACAGCGTGGGGAGCAAACAGGATTAGATACCCTGGTAGTCCACGCCGTAAACGATGGGCACTAGGTGCTTGGGGGAGCGACCCTCTGAGTGCCGGCGCTAACGCATTAAGTGCCCCGCCTGGGGAGTACGGCCGCAAGGCTGAAACTCAAAGGAATTGACGGGGGCCCGCACAAGCGGTGGAGCATGTGGTTTAATTCGACGCAACGCGAAGAACCTTACCTAGGCTTGACATACACGGGAAAGCTCTGAGAAACCAGGGCCCTCCTTCGGGACCCGTGCACAGGTGCTGCATGGCTGTCGTCAGCTCGTGTCGTGAGATGTTGGGTTAAGTCCCGCAACGAGCGCAACCCCCGTTCCCAGTTGCCAGCGCGTAATGGCGGGGACTCTGGGAAGACTGCCGGTGCCAAACCGGAGGAAGGTGGGGACGACGTCAAGTCATCATGGTCCTTACGTCTAGGGCTACACACGTGCTACAATGGTCGGTACAGTGGGTTGCGAGCTAGCGATAGCAAGCCAATCCCTTAAAGCCGCCCTCAGTGCGGATTGGAGGCTGCAACTCGCCTCCATGAAGCTGGAATCGCTAGTAATCGTGGATCAGCTACGCCACGGTGAATACGTTCCCGGGCCTTGTACACACCGCCCGTCACGCCATGGAAGCTGTGAGCGCCCGAAGTCCGTGTCAGAACCCGCAAGGGGCTAAGCGGCCGAAGGCGAGCGCAGTGACTGGGGCGAAGTCGTAACAAGGTAGCCGTAGGGGAACCTGCGGCTGGATCACCTCCTTAACGGATCGACGAGTAGGCCGACCGTCGCGCAAGCGGCGGCAGTCCTGAGGGCACGCGACGGCGACAGCCGTGGTGCGCACGATGGATCTGTTGATCGGCTGAAAGTGTCCCGTAAGTCGCTCGTCTCGACACATCCAATCCCAAGTTCAGTTTCTGCATAGACGCCGCGCGCCGGTGGCCGCCTTCGGGTCATTCCAGGTGGTTGTCGGACGATGAGCGTCGACGCTATTTGACAACGGAACGCATGGTAGATCGCGGATTTGAGAATCCTTATTGAGAGACGGTCAATTTCGATTGATTGTTCACTCGATAGTGGTAAGTAGTTGGAAGATCGTAGGACGCTCTGCTTGATCACAGATTGTTGTAGTCAAGCGAGTGAAGGCATGTGGGGGATGCCTGGGCACACGGAGGCGACGAAGGCCGTGGTAAGCTGCGATAAGCTTGGGGGAGCGGCACACACGCATTGATCCCAAGATGGCCGAATGGGGCAACCCGGCTGGGCGCGAGCTCAGTCACCGTCGTAAGACGGAGCGAACCGAGGGAACTGAAACATCTCAGTACCTCGAGGAAGAGAAATCAATTGAGATGCCCGGAGTAGCGGCGAGCGAAACGGGCCGAGCCTAAACCGTGGTCCTTGTGGCCGCGGGGTTGTAGGACCCACAGAACCTGGGAATGAAGTCAGTCGAAGTCCCTTGGAACGGGGCGCCAGAGACGGTGAGAGCCCGGTAGACAAAGACGATGGATTCCCGGCGGTGGAGTTCCTGAGTAACGCCCGGTACGAGAGTCCGGGCGTGAACCTGGGGGGACCACCCTCCAAGGCTAAAGACTCCCGTGTGACCGATAGTGGACGAGTACCGTGAGGGACAGGTGAAAAGCACCCCAGTGCGGGGAGTGAAAGAGATCCTGAAACCACATGCCTACAAGCGGTAGGAGGGAGCTCGTGTCTTCGGACGCGATGTCTCCTGACTGCGTGCCTTTTGCATTATGATCCGGCGAGTTGCTACTTCGGAGCGAGGCTAAGCCGGTTGCCGGCGGAGCCAGAGCGAAAGCGAGTCCTGTAACGAGGGCGCTAGGAGTTCCGGGGTGCAGACCCGAAGCCAGGGCGATCTACCCATGAGCAGGGTGAAGCTGCGGTAACACGCAGTGGAGGCCCGAACCGGTGTGGGTTGAAAACCGCTCGGATGACTTGTGGGTAGGGGTGAAAGGCCAATCAAGCCTGGAGATAGCTGGTTCTCCCCGAAATCTATTGAGGTAGAGCCTCGAGAAAGGCGCAAGCCTGTTGTCAGCAGGGGGTAGAGCGACTGGATGGGCGCGGGGGCCAGAGCGGCCTACCAACCCCAACCAAACTCCGAATACCTGTCTGATGGACCTCGGGAGGCAGTCGTTGAGCGATAATGTCCAACGGCGAGAGGGAAAGAACCCAGAGCCACAGCTAAGGCCCCAAAGTGGCCGCTGAGTATAGCGAAGGATGTGTTCGTGCCGTGACAACGAGGAGGTTGGCTTAGAAGCAGCCATTCCTTTAAAGAGTGCGTAATAGCTCACTCGTCCAGCGTGAATGCGCCGAGAATGGTCGGGATTAAGCGGCCCGCCGAAGCTTGGCCTTCATACTTTGTATGAGGGGTAGGGGAGCGTTCTCCGAGCAGTGAAGCGAGCGTGGCAAACGTTCTCGTGGAGCGAGGAGAAGTGAGGATGCCGGAATGAGTACGCGAAAATCTGAGTGAAAACCTCAGACACCGTAAACCCAAGGGTTCCTGCGCCATGGCAATCAGCGCAGGGTGAGGCGGAGCCTAAGGTGAGGCCCCAGAGGCGTAGCCGATGGTTAACGGGTTGAAATTCCCGTCCCGTCTTGCAGTGTTGAACTCATCAGGGACACTGGAACAAAGCAGCAGCGGCTTTGTGGATGGCCGTTGAAGCGTGTAGGAAACCTCAAAAATTTCCGAGACGTGACCACAAGAGCGCGGGGCAACCCAAGCTCAAGTGCTGTGGAGTCGACAGGCGAGAAAAGCTGGTGAGGGAGCTGCAAGATGTCCGTACCGTAAACCGACACAGGTGGGTGAGGCGAGCAGCCTCAGGTGAACGAGTGAAACGTGGTCAAGGAACTCGGCATAATGATCCCGTAACTTCGGAAGAAGGGATGCTGGCATGGGTCAAGGGTTTACCCCGTAGCTCGTGTCAGTCGCAGCGAATCGGCCCAAGCGACTGTTTAGCAAAAACACAGGTGTGTGCCAAGCCGCACAAGGCGCCGTATACACACTGACGCCTGCCCGGTGCCGGAAGGTTAAGGGGAGAGGTTAGCGGTCTTCGGACTGCGAAGCTTTGAGCCGAAGCCCCGGTAAACGGCGGCCGTAACTATAACGGTCCTAAGGTAGCGAAATTCCTTGTCGGGTAAGTTCCGACCTGCACGAATGGCGTAACGACTTGGGCACTGTCTCGACCACGTGCTCGGCGAAA
>DASVYG010000196.1:0-2713 GCA_036392315.1 Gemmatimonadaceae bacterium | reverse complement strand
TCACACGCGCCCACGTCCGCCCTCTTGTTGCGCGCCAACGTCGATCGCCTCGTCGCGGGCGGACGGGTTGTGCTCGCGGCGATTGCATTCGTGGCCATGGCGTCGGACGGCGCGGTCTTGGACCGCTGGCACGTGCTCAGTCTGTTCGCGGTCGGCGCTTATCTCTTTGGGGCCATCGCGCAGCTCGCGATCGTGATGCGCACGCTGCACCCGCGGCGGACCCTCACCCGCATCGAATTCGTGGTCGATGCCACATTCATTGGCGCGGTCGCTCTGCTCACCGGTGGTGCGTCGGCCACGCTGTTCAGCTTCTTCGTCTTCTTCATCGTCGCCACCGGTCTTCGGCGCTCACCGCGCGTCGTTGCGGCCGCCGGGGTCGCCGGCGTCTGCATTTTTCTCGGCGCGACCGCGACCTCGAGCGTGGTTCGAGGCGCAAGCGCTCTGGATCTGCATCAGTTGGTAGTTCGTGCCGTGCTGCTTGCCCTGTGTGCGGTGGCGTCCACGATCTTTGCCGTCGAACGCGAGCGGTTGTTCTCGAGCCTCGCGAGCATGGCGAGTTGGCCGCTCACTGAATGGTCCGATCTCGATGCTGCCTTATTCGGTTTGCTCGGCGTCGCCGCCGATCTCGCTGTGGGCTCCCGTGTTGCGCTCGTTTGGGCCGATAGCGACGAACCGTGGACTAACATCGCGGTGCTCGAGGACGAGCTCAGCGTCTCGCAAGTGCCGCCGCGCGACGACGACCGGCTTCAACACATCGAGGCCGAGGAGTCGTTCATCTGCGCGCGACTTACCGATCGCGACTCGATCGTCACGCGACTCACGGCCGCCGGAGTGATCGAGTGGGAGGGCGCGCCGTTATCGCCCGAGCTTCTCGACGCGCTGTCGCCGACTCCCCGCTCCATCGTTGGCGTGCCGGTAAACGGGCAAATCTTCTCCGGCCACCTGCTCATCCTCGATTGGGACAAGATTCCCTCCGATTTCGTGCTGCGTGCCGAAATCGTCGCGCGACAAATCGCGACGTCACTCGACATTTGGATGTTGTCGCGACGGGCGCGCGATCTGGCGGCACGGGAAGAGCGCGGTCGCGTCTGGCGCGATCTGCACGACGGTGTGCTGCAGTCCCTCACGGGATTGGCCCTCATGCTGGCCCGCGCCGAGCAGATGATGGAGGCGGATGCCGGCGAGGCGCGTCGCATTCTTCGCGAAGCGGCCACGCTCGTCCACGACGAGCAGCGCGATTTGCGTTTGTCGATTCTCGAACAAAAGGCGGCGGCATCGTCGACCGGGACGGTTGAAGATCTTCACACTCTTCTCGCGCAATTGGTACGCCGCTTCGAGCAAGTCTGGGGAATGCGCGTCGACATGGAGATCGATCCCAGCGTGACGCTGGGACCGGGACTGTCGGTGCAGATCACACGGATGATTCAGGAGGCGCTCAGCAACTCGGCTCGTCACGGTCAATCCACACACGCCAAGCTGCGAGTACGCGCCACGGAAGACGGACTCCTGGTCACGGTCGAAGACAACGGCAAGGGATTTCCCTTCGTCGGAACCTTCAGCCACAGCATGCTCCTCGAGCAGCGGATCGGGCCGATTCTCCTCAAGGATCGCGTCCAACGACTGCAGGGTACGCTCGACATCCGTTCCGCTCGAACCGGCGTTGGTCTCGACATTCGCATTCCAACGCGCACCGGACGCCTCGCCGGATGATCGACGTCGTCATCGCGGACGATCATCCGATCGTCCTGGCCGGATTGACGCAGCTGTTCCGACAGCAGGCCGGAATGCGCGTCGTTGCCACGTGTGTGAACGGACTGGAGGCGCTCGACGCCGTACGCACTCATCGTCCGCACGCATTGTTGCTCGACCTGAACATGCCCAAGCTCGACGGGCTGCGGGTGCTCCGCACGCTCACGGCAGAGCGGATCGGCGTGAGCACCATCGTCCTCACGGCCGAGGCAAACGCACCCGATGTCGCCGCCGCGCGCGCCGCGGGCGCGCGCGGGATCGTGCTCAAGGAGCTCTCGCCGCAACACGTCATCGACGCCGTGCGACGCGCCCACGCCGGCGCCGAATGGATCGAGTTCCTTGGACGGCCGCGCGACCCGCTGCCCGAGCCGGGCGAGCAGCAAGACTCGCTCGGGCTCACGCCGCGCGAGCTCGAGCTCGCGGGCTTGGTGGTGAGCGGATTGCGAAATCGCGACATCGCCGCGCGACTCGGGATTTCCGAGGGCACCGCCAAGCTGCACCTGTACAACGTTTACAAGAAGATCGGCGTCGCCAGTCGGGTCGAGCTCGTGCTCCGCATGCGGAGCGCCGGTCTGTCGGAGGCATAGCGCTCGACCCGGCGGCACCATGTCCCATTGACGTCCATTGGGACGGACGGCATCTTCCCCAGAGACATTCTATGGGAGCATCATGCCGGGCGACACCGTCGAGCTCCTCCAAGGCACGCTCGACCTCCTTGTGCTCAAGACGCTGAGCTGGGGCTCGGCGCACGGCTACGACATCGCCCGTTGGATTCAGCACGTCACCGACGACGTGCTGCGCATCGAGGAAGGCTCGCTGTATCCCGCCCTCCATCGCCTCGAGAAGCGCGGCTGGATCGGCGCCTCGTGGGGACTGTCGGAGAACAATCGCCGCGCCAAGTACTACCAACTCACCGCCGCCGGTCGCCGACAACTTCGCGCCGAGACGTCGAGCTGGTCGGTCT
>DASVYG010000195.1:0-2659 GCA_036392315.1 Gemmatimonadaceae bacterium | reverse complement strand
ACCGGAAACGTCCGGCCGGAAGGCGCACATGCCGATGAATGGAAGCGGAATGTCGATCCCTTCCTCCGACACCTCGATGAAGGTCGCGCCGCCTCCCGGTCCGCGAGCGGATGATACAGCGCCGGCGGACATTGACGACGGCCGAATTGGAGCCTAAGCACGAGGAGATGATACAGTGTGGTCGGCTATCGGAGCGACTCGTCGAGCACACGCACGATCTCCTCGCGTTCGATGGCGGAAAGACGCGAGTGCGTGGGCAGCGTCAACAAATCAGCGGCGAGCTCGTCCGCTCCAGGCCAGCGACGCTCGGGCCCGGTGAGCCCCGGCGCGAGATGAGACAGCGTGCGCGGATACGACGGAGCAACACCCAGCGCGAGCGCACGCGCCGTGCCCCGAATTGCGGCGAGTCCACCCCGAATTCTGACAGGCAGTCTGAGATACCCGGGAGTCGCATCACTTGTCGGGCGAATTGCGCGCACCCGTTCTTCCCGCGGCAGATGCTCGAGGAACCAGCGCGCGTTCTCACGGCGACGCTCGGCCTCCTCTCGCGATGCATGGATCGCGTGAATGACCGCAGCCGCCGCGCTACGCGGCATGTCGGTCGGAGCAACCGGCGGATGATAGGTCGTCTCCCCCAAACCAAGCGCGGGAATTGAATGCGGGATTCCGTACACCGCGGGGCGACCCAGCATCCATTGCGCGAGCAGTCCGACCATCGAGCTCGCCTCGGCGCCGACCCTCGCCGAGGGGAGCGTGCTCGCATCGAGCGAGCCGCCGCGCCGAACGAGCACGGCACCGCCGCGACCGCCCGTCCAGCCCTTGCCGCGACCGAAGCTCAGCGTGCTCGTGGTGCCGAGCGCTCCGAGCGGTCGGCCGTGCCAGCTTGCGCCGTGCCCCTGTGCGGAATCTTCAATGAGCATCGCGCCATAACGAATCGCTAACGACTCGAGCGCGGCCCAATCGACCGGCAGACCGTAGAGCGGCGCGATGACGGCGATGCGAGCACCCGACGAAAGGACGCGCTCCAATGACTCGAGGTCGGGCTCGAGTGTGCTGGGGTCGAGGTCGTAGAGCGCGGTGGAGACGTTCGCGCCGATCGCCGCCGATGCCACGTCAAAGCAGCTGAATGCGGGCAGCGCGACGGTGCCTTCGCCGCCGGCGCGACGTACGGCGCTCGTGATCGCGATCTGCAATGCCTGCGTTCCACTGCCGGTCAACACAACCGACGACGCGTCGAATTCCGTCCGCAGGAATTCGACGAGTGCCGGTCTCGGATCGTGCGCGAGGCGCAACGCGGCGGCCACGCCGTGCATCGGCGCGCCAATCGGAATGGGCGAGTAGACGGCGAGCTGGTGGCGGATCGCCATTGCCGAGCGTCGCGTGCCGTTTACGGAAGCTGCCGGGAGAGCACAGGACCCAACCGATTCGCGATCGCCATCGGCAGTCGACTCCACACCGCCGTTGCGACGCGGAACAGCGGGCGATCGGGCGACGGAGTACCCACGGCTCCGCTCTTCGACCAGTACGCCCACGGCAGCGGAACGTCTTGTCCGCCCCATTGCTGCTTGAAGCGATGCGTGGGACCATCCGGTGTGCATCGTCCGAAGTTGAACAGACGCACGCCGCGACCGATCGCTAGTTCCATGAGGTGCGCGTACAGCAGCATGTTCGGTGAGAGACGATTGAGCTCTCTGAGCGACGACGCCCACGTGACCTCGAGCTCGTCGCGAAATACCAAACAACACGCCGCTGCCGCAGGGTTGCCCTCTGCCGTGTAGACCGTCGCGAACACGACGCGGCCACCGAACACGCCGGCGATGCGCTCGAAGAACGCCCGCGGCAGCACCGGCGTACCGAGGTCACGCATGTTGCGCGCGAATACATCGTAGAACGGCGCGAGCTCACTCGCGCCAGTTCGCGCGGTCATGCCGTCCTTCGTCGGTCGACGCACCTGGCTGCGCAGCTTGGCGCGGAAGGTCTTCGCCCACAGATCCTCCACCGTCGCCGGCATGGCCAGGTGCACCGAGATCTTTCGATTCGACGTCGCGAGGGGACCCGGCACCGTACTCCGCGCACGCAGCTCGAGCAGCGACGCGCCTGACTGCTGCGCTTCGGCCACGGCGTGCTCGACGAGCTGCAGTTGCGCCGAGTCGTCGCCCAGCGGACCGCCGTCGTTGAGGAATGGCAGTGACACGAGAAAGTGACCGAGAATGCTTTTCACGCGCACGAGTGGCAGCACGCCGCGCCATGCGCCAGCGGAATCCGACGCCGCGAGATAGATCGCTTCGTGGCCGAGCACGTCGGTCATGATCTCGCGCCAGCCGCCGAGATGACAGAACGTGCCGCCGGTCGCCGCGGCGACGAATCGATCCCATGCGTCGTCGTGCGGCTCGACCGCGGTAATGCGCAGCGACTCGGCGGACTCCGTGTCGTCGGCGCGACTCACTGCGGGTCCGGTCACCGTTCGTCGGCGAGCGCCAGCGACTCACCGCTCGACCCGCGAACCCGGCGGCGATGTGCCGCGATCGTTTGCGCGATCGACTGGAACTGGAACGCGGCGAGTAGCTTCTTCAGGCGCGGCACAGTCCGCGTCAACCCACCGTAATGGCGGAGGTGGGTGCGATATGGGACGCTGACTCGCGGCTGTTCCGGGTCCAGC
>DASVYG010000194.1:0-85076 GCA_036392315.1 Gemmatimonadaceae bacterium | reverse complement strand
CGCCGGTAGCCAATGCCAGAGGAATGTCGAAATTGGAGTGGCCGCCCCGCCCGGACCGAATCGGATCCCCAAGCGATAGAGCGCGACACCGGTCAACAGCGCGTCGGTGATCAGGCACGCGACGGCGAACACGAGCCAGATCGCGACGCGGATCGCTCGACTCCCGCTCGTGTCTAGGCGAAAGCGCGTCGCCATCAGCGCGATGAACGGGGTGAGAATTCCCCACGCGATCCAGTCGAGCGCGTTGATGCCGACAGTCCGGACAAACGGGACGGGGCTTCCGTTGATGCTGCCTCGCATCGCATCCTGCGCCGAGAAGACGAGCGTGAGGATCACGACGCCGAACACGATCAGCATCACGAAGCGTCCGGCCGGTACACGGGCGGAGGCGCGCGCGTCGCGTTCGTCGATCGGCTGCGATGATCTCACGCCGCGCATATTAGCACGCCGCTCCGCTGTTCCGCACGGATTTTTTCACGCGTTTGTCCCGCGTTTTTTCGCGCTCGGCCAGTGCGCTTCCGCGCCTCGATTCGACCTGTTGGCGCCCGATTCGTAGAGCTCGCGCCGGCTGGCCCTGAGGTTTCCGCGACGCAGCACCACGCCGACCTCGAATAGGAGCTTCGACATGATCTCCGCGCGCCTGCCGTTCGTTTCGCTCGTCGCCGTGCTATTCGGCGTTCACGTCGGGCCGCTCGTGTCGCGCTCGACGACGGCCTCGAAGCTTCGACTCGAGGAAGTCGGATCCGACTCGATGTCGTTCGACGTCGTCTCGACGCTGATCGTCGGGCCGACCGAGGCACTTCTGTGGGACGGCCAGTACCACTTGGCGGACGCGAGGCGAATGGCCGACCGCATCGCGGCCAGCGGAACGCATCTCAAGGCGATCGTCATCTCACATCCCGATCACGACCACTACGCAGGAACCGCGGCGATCGTCGAGCGGTTTCCCGGAACGCCCGTCTACATGACTCCTGCCGCGCTGGCCGTCTACACCGCGACGGCAGAGCGCGGCTTCCAGATGGAACGATCGCGCAACCCAGCGGCGTTGCCCGACAGTCTCGTGACCATCAGGCCGCTCCCTTCGCTGCATCTCACCGTGGACGGCGAAGACGTCGAAGTCGTTCCCGATTTGACCGGCGATTCGCCCACGCCGGTGAACAGTTTCCTGTGGATTCCGTCGTTGAAGGCCGTCCTTGCCGGCGACATCGCCTTCAACGGGGTCCATCCGTGGATGGGCACGAGCACCGACGCGAATCGCGCCGACTGGCATGCGTCGCTCAAGCGAATCGCCGCGTTGCACCCGGCCATCGTCGTCGCCGGCCACAAGAAGAACATTACCGCGCCCGACTCGCCCGACGTTGTGGCGTTCATGGATCAGTATCTCACCGACTTCGACGCCCTCAAGAAAACCTCGGCGAATGCCGACGCGCTTCGCGGCGCCATGTTGCAGAAGTATCCCGATCTCGCCGTACCTCGCTTGCTCGCCGCGAGCGCCTTCGCGGCATTTCGTTGAATCGCGGAGTCGCGGCCTTCGGTCGCTGGGGCTTGCCTATTGAGTTATGACGGTCCGATGAGCCAACTTCTCTGGGTCATTTATCCCGACCCTCATGAAAAGACTGGCTCTCATATTCGCGGCGGCGCTCGTCTCGTCCGCTACCGCCCAGCAACCGTCGGCCACGCAAATTGCCAACTGGGAGCGGCAAGCCAAGGGCATCACGATCACTCGCGACGATTGGGGAATCGCCCACATCCACGGCAAGACGGACGCCGACGCCGTGTTCGGCATGATGTACGCGCAGGCCGAGGACGACTTCAATCGTGTCGAGACGAATTTCATCAACTCGATGGGGCGGCTCGCCGAGGCCGAGGGTGAAGCGGAGGTCTATCGCGACCTTCGCATGAAGCTATTCATCGACCCGGACACCATGAAGGCGGATTACGCAAAGAGCCCGCAGTGGCTCAAGGCGTTGATGAACTCGTGGGCGGACGGACTGAACTATTACCTGTACAAGCATCCACAGGTGCAGCCGCGTGTCATCAAGCGCTTCGAGCCGTGGATGGCGCTCACCTTCAGCGAGGGAAGCATCGGTGGGGACATCGAGAAGGTGAACCTGACCCAGTTAGCGGCCTTCTACGGAAGGCAGCCCGAGGCCAAGGTCACCGGCGACGACGAGACGCAATTTGTGGAGCCCACGGGCTCGAACGGGATCGCCATCGCGCCGTCGAACACCGCCAACCATCACGCGCTGCTGCTGATCAATCCGCACACGTCGTTCTTCTTCCGCGCCGAACAGCAGGTCACGAGCGACGAAGGCTTGAACGCGTACGGCGCGTCCACCTGGGGACAATTCTTCATCTATCAGGGCTTCAACGAGCACACCGGATGGATGCACACGTCGAGCGGCGTGGACGCGGTCGACGAGTATCTCGAGACCGTGACGAAGAAGGGAGACGGGTACGTGTACCGGTACGGGTCCGAGGAACATCCCGTCGTCGCGACGAAGATCACGGTTCCGTACAAGACGGGCACGGGCATGGCCAAGAAAGAGTTCACTGTCTACCGGACGCAGCATGGACCGATCGTGCGCGAAGCCAACGGCAAATGGGTGGCGATCCGGTTGATGCAGGAGCCGCTCAAGGCGCTCACGCAGTCCTACACGCGAACGAAGGCGAAGGACTACAACTCATTCCGCCAGACGATGGAGCTGCACACCAACTCCTCGAACAACACGATTTTCGCCGACGCAGGCGGCGACATCGCATACTTCCACGGCAACTTCATTCCCAAGCGCGACCCGAAGTTCGACTGGACCAAACCGGTGGACGGCAGCGATCCGACCACGGACTGGAACGGCCTCCTCTCCGTCGACGAGACGCCGCACCTGCTGAATCCCGCGAGCGGCTGGATCTACAACAGCAACAACTGGCCCTGGTCGGCGTCCGGTCCGAGCAGCCCCAAGCGAGCGGACTTCCCGGCATATGTCGAAACGGGGCGAGAAGAATCGCCACGCGGCTATCACGCGATTCGGGTGCTGGAGAACAAGAAAGATTTCACCGTCAGCTCGCTGATCGCGGCAGCGTTCGACAGCTACCTTCCGGCGTTTGCGTCGATGATTCCGTCGTTGATCAAAGCGTACGACGCGACGCCCGCCGACAATCCGGTCAAAATGAAGGTCGCCGAGCCAATCAAGCTGCTGCGCGACTGGGACTACCGGTGGTCCGCGACGTCCGTGCCGACGTCGCTCGCGGTGTTCTGGGGCGAGGAGATCGGACAACGCGTCGGGCGAGACGCGCGGCAAGCCGGCATGTCGGCCGAGACCTACGTTGCCAGCAAAGCCTCTGCGGACCAACTGCTGCAGGCGCTGGCCGCCGCGTCCGACAAGCTCACGGCCGATTTCGGAAGTTGGAGGACACCGTGGGGCGACATCAATCGTTTTCAACGGCTGACCGGTGACATCGTGCAGCCGTTCAGCGACGCCGGACCGAGCATCCCGGTGCCGTTCACGTCGTCGCGATGGGGATCGCTCGCATCGTTCGGGGCGCGTGCGTACCCCGGCACCAAGAAGTGGTACGGCACGAGCGGGAACAGTTTCGTGGCCGTGGTCGAGTTTGGCGACAGCGTGCGCGCGAGAGCCGTCACCGCCGGCGGGGAGAGCGGCGATCCGAAATCTCCGCACTTCAACGACGAGGCGAAGCGCTACAGCACAGGCGACTTGAGAGAGGTGTACTTTTATCCGTCGCAGCTCAAAGGGCACACCGAGCGCGAATATCATCCGGGAAATTGAATGAACGGCAACCGATGACGAGCCGCGGAAAGCACTCATACGAGTTCGACTACACGCTCCCGGCATCGTCGTGACGACGAGGCCACAGGCCTGATCGTCTTCGAGCACCGGCTCCAGCCGCCGATCAGCTCACGCGCCTTCGCCCGTCGAATGGCGCGCCAAGGCGGCTATGCGGCCATGATCATCTCGGGCTCGGTCGTCGTCGGAATGGCCGGATACCACTGGATCGCGCACCTCAGCTGGGTCGATTCCTTCGTCAACGCGTGCATGCTGCTCGGCGGCATGGGCCCTGTGGGCGACCTGACGGGCACCCCCGCGAAGATCTTCGCGGGAATATTCGCCCTCTATGCCGGGTTGGTATTTCTGGTCATCACGGCGTTGATCCTCACACCCGTCTTCCATCGTGTCATTCACCGGTTCCACTGGGATGCCGCCAAGCACGAATCGAACGCATGAGACGACGTCCGACCCGACGCCCTATCTTTGCACCATGATCGATTCCGACACGTTTCGCAGCGTCCTGGGCCGGTTCGCGTCAGGAGTCACCATCGTCACGGCTCGAGACGATGCCGGCGTCGACCACGGCATGACCGTGAGCGCGTTCTGCTCGCTCAGTCTCGATCCGCCGCTGGTACTGATGTGCGTCGACCACGCGGCGTCGATGTACGAATTATTGCTGAGTTATCCACGATTCGGCATCAGCATTCTCTCCTCGGAACAGGAAGCCTACTCTCGGCGCTTCGCCGATCCGGACTCCGATCGCTTCGATGGCATCGCCTACTCGCGCGGCGACAGCGGCGTCGTTCTGCTCGACGACGCGCTCGCGCACCTCGAGTGCCGCGCGACCGCGCACTACGAGGGCGGCGACCACACCATCTTCATCGCCGAGGTCGAACGCGCCGAACCGCGTCACGGCCGGCCGCTCTTGTACTATCGCGGCGGATACGCGCAGCTCGAGCGGTGACCGCGACGTGCTGACGCCGGCGCGCCGACGCGGCGTCGAGTTCTTGGACGAGCCGGACGTCGATCCCGACGTACGCTGTCAGGCTCAGGGCGACATCGCGCGCTCCAACCAGCTCCTCGGCGGGCTTCGCGCGGCGATCGTGGAAGTCTGCGGCGCCGCGCGCGGGATTGGCCCGGCCTCGACGCTCCTCGACGTCGGGACAGGACTAGCCGACATCCCCGAGCGCGCGACAGCCGTCGCCAAACGCGACGGCATCGTGCTGACCACGATCGGCGTCGACGGCGCGGCGTCGTTGCTCGTCGCGGCGCGCGGTCGTGTCACGCATGGCGTGTGTGCGAGCGTGTTCGCGCTGCCCTTTCGCGATCACAGCGTCGACATCGTCATGTGCTCCCAGCTGCTGCATCACTTCGACTGGCCCGACGCGGAACACGTCGTTCGCGAGCTGAATCGGGTCGCAGCGCACGCCGTGATCGTCATCGATCTGCGGCGAAGCTGGATCGCCGCCGCCGGATTCTGGATCGTGGCCAACGCGCTGCGCTTTCATCGAGTGACGCGCCACGACGGCGTCGTGTCGGTCCTGCGTGGATTCACTACGGCCGAGCTCCGGCGCTTGGTCGAGCGAACCGTCGGTGTCACCCCCGTAATTCGGAGGCGAATCGGCTACCGTCTCACCGCCTGCTGGGCCCCGCCGGTCTCGGCGTCGCCGGTGCCGAGGGCATGACTCGACCGCACGAGCTCGGCCCAATGCCGACCGATCGTCGCATGCGGACGGTCGACGAGCAGCTCGTTCGCGCGCCGTTGCCGGTCATCTTCACGCTCGCCGCCGATGTCGAGCGCTGGCCGTCGCATCTCGAGCACTACCGCTACGTCCGCTTCCACGAGCGCACGAGTGACGGCGGCGGCCTCGTCGAGATGTCGGCGAACCGGCCGTTCGGCGCGGCCAACTGGCCCACGATGTGGACCTCACTCATGAGCGTCACGGCACCCGGCGGTGCCGCGCCACCGGCGATTCGTTTCCGACACGTGCGAGGCGTGACGACTGGAATGGACGTCGAATGGACCTTTGAGTCCGTAGCCGGCGGGACGCTGGTACGAATCGTCCATGTGTGGAACGGTCCATCGTGGCCGCTGATTGGTGAAATAGCGGCGCGCGGCGTCATTGGGCCAGTCTTCGTGCACGGTATCGCATCGCGCACACTTGCCGGGCTGGCACGCAGCGCTGAACGTTCCACAAGCTGACTCACGCAACGAGGTGTCGAGTGGCCGAACGCAGGCGAGTTGTCATTACCGGGATCGGGGCAGTCACGCCGATAGGAATTTCGCGCGAGGGCCTGTGGGACGGGTTGCGGAGCCAGCGATCTGCGGTGCGGGCGGTCACACGCTTCGACGCCTCGATCTACCACAGTCAGATCGCCGGCGAGATCGACTTCTATCCTTCGGACTTCATCGAGGAGCGCCGCGTCAAGCGTCTCGACCGTTTCGGTCAGTTCACGGTGGCCTGTGCACGCCTCGCCGTCGAAGACGCTGAGCTCGACTTGGCCGCCGAGGATCGCGAGCGTATCGGGTCGACGATGGGCAGCGCATTGGGCGGCGTCGGGTTCGCCGAGCAGCAGTTCGACGTCTTCCGGAACGAAGGCATCAAATGCGTGTCGCCCACGTTGGCGACGAACGTCTTTGCCGGCGCCGCGAGCTGTAACATCGCCATCGAGTTCGGGGTGCAAGGACCGAACAGCACGAACGCAATGAGCTGTGCGTCGGGCACGATGGGGATTGGCGAGGGGTTTCGCCAAATTCGCGACGGCTACGCCGACGTGATGATCTGCGGTGGCGTTGAAGCGCCGCTTCATCAACTCTGCTTCGGCGCCTTTGCGATCATTCGCGCCATGTCGACGCGCAACGACGCACCGGGACGTGCATCGCGCCCATTCGATCGCGAACGCGACGGGTTCGTCATGGGCGAGGGAGGCGCGATCGTCGTGCTCGAGGAATACGGGCGGGCCAAAGCGCGCGGCGCGCGCATGTACGCCGAGATCATGGGATACGCGTTCGGCAACGACGCGCACCATATGGTGGCGCCGCTTCCCGATGGGTCACAAGCCGCGCGCACGATGCGCGGCGCGCTCAAAGACGCGCACGTCGAGTCGCACGAGGTCGGCTACGTGAACGCGCACGGGAGCAGCACTCCACTGAACGACACCACGGAAACGCGCGCGATCAAGACGGTCTTCGGCGACCACGCCGAGAAGCTGCAGATCAGTAGCACGAAGGCGTATTATGGCCACGCCCTCGGCGCATCTGGCGCGATGGAAGTTGCCATTTGCGCGCTGTCGCTGGAGCGAGGCTGGCTGCCGCCCACGCTCAACCTCGACGATCCCGACGACGGCTGCGATCTCGATTACATCCCAGGCACGGGGCGCGCAACGACTGTCGACTACGTGTTGAGCAACTCGTTCGGGTTCGGAGGCATCAACGCAGCGCTAGTACTCAGCAGGGTTGAGGGTTGAGGGTCGAGGGTTGAGGGAAGGATGGCGCCTGCGGCGCCGAACGGCATAGGTGGCGCCTGCGGCGCTGAACGGCGTAGGTGGCGCCTGCGGCGCGTTAGGGACATGATGTAGGTTCTTATGCAGCCGAGCGGCGCGGAGCGCCGCGCACCTTCCCTTCACCCTCGACCCTCAACCCTCAACCCTGCTTCTATGAAAGATGCCTGGCGTCACTTCGCCGCCGAGTTCATCGGGACTTTCGCGCTCGTCTTCATTGGCGGCGGCGCGATCATCACCAGTCCGATGCTTCAGGTGCAGGCCGCCGTCGTGAACATCGCGTTCGCGCACGGGCTCATCCTCGCGCTGATGGTCACGGCGACGATGCGCATCTCCGGGCATCTCAACCCCGCGGTCACGGCGGGTTTTCTCGTCACGCGTCGTATCGAGCCAATGATGGCCGTCGTGTACTGGATCGCGCAGATCAGCGGAGCGATCGTCGCGGCCTACATGCTCAAGGCGCTCTATCCGGCGAACATCGTCGCGGCGACGAGACTCGGCGGCCAGTCCATTTCGGCCGACATCAACATGATCCAGGCGATCGGGCTCGAGGCAATCGCAACCTTCTTTCTGGTGTTCGTCGTGTTCGGTACGGCGGTCGATCCGCGCGGGCCGAAGGTCGGCGGGTTCGCTATTGGCCTCACCGTGACCGCGGGCATTCTCGGCATCGGCCCGCTCACCGGCGGATCAATGAACCCGGCGCGATCGTTCGGGCCGGCGATCGTGACGCACATCTTCGAAGGACAGACGGCGTATTGGATCGGTCCGCTGCTCGGAGGGATCGTGGCCGCGCTGCTCTATGACAAATTGTTCTTGCGGAGAGAACCGGAGCCGGCGGATCACGGAGCGATAGAGCCGTAGGCTCTATCTTTCAGACATGGCCGACTTGACGCCGCCGCTCACTCGCGCGCGCGAGCAAAAGATCGCGGAGCTGTCGACGCATTTCGCGAACGACGACCTCACGCTGGAGGATCTCGAGCGGCGGATCGAGCAGGTCTACAAGTCGGTGAGCCTGGCCGAGCTGGACGCCATCACTGCCGATCTGCCCAACGCTTCGACGCAAGCGTCGCAGTCGCCCGGGACGCGGGTCGCATCGAACGCGTCGCGGGCGGCGAGCACGTATGCGCCGAACAGCGGGCGAATCCTCTCGATCATGGGCGAGTCGCGGCACATGGGACGTTGGCAGGTGCCGCAACGACTCGACGTCGTATCGATCATGTCTGACACGAAGATCGATCTGACGCAGGCGGTGATGCCGGCCGGGATCGTCGAGATCGACATGCGGGTGGTGTGGTCGGCGTGCAAGATCGTCGTGCCGCCGGGCATGCGGGTGATCAACGAGATGCATGCGATCATGGCGAGCGTGCACAGCAAGGCGGAGGACGCCGCCACCGGCGCCGGCGGATCGTTCGCTCCGACGATCCGGCTTTCCGGGATGGCGTTGATGGCCGAGGTGAAGGTGGTCGTTCGTCGTCGCGAGGATCCGGTCTCGGACGAAGAGGGCGACTGACGCGGGCGTGCGGCCGGCCTACGCGCCTTATAGAAAGACCGAGACGACTCGCGCCACCCACGCGATAGATACGAGCAGGATCGGCAGGAGCGTAAGCCCGACGGAGAACGCGAGCCCTTGTCGGAATAGCGCCGGCCCGATCGTTGGGCATTTCTCGCCCCAGATTCTCTGCGCGATGGTTTCGATCGCCCAGCCGAACGTGTAGCACAGATTGGCGAGAACGCCGTACGCGACGACGGGCCGCCAATCGAGCATGAATGGCACGCCGGGCGGAACGAAGGTGATCAATCGAATCACGAGCAGCGTGAAGAGGCCCGTGGCGCCGACGAACCCGTTGAAGATCAGTCGTCGCGATTCCCACCACACGAGCAGCGACGCCGCGGTGCGGCGATTGGCGGCCGGCGGAAAGAGCAGTTCACCCAACATGGTCACAGCGGCGGCTCCTGGTGCGAGTCCTCACTCACCAGAATAGGCACGTTGTGATTTTTCGTCAAGTACTTTTCAACGCAAAGTATGCCCTGCCTGGACTGCGGCCTCTGCAGGTCGCGCTATCCCGGCGCGTCAGGGTCCCAGGCTGAGGAACGCCGCGTCGTATCGATCGATCGACTCGCTGATCACACGCATCGCCACGTCGCTCTTCTCCCACCCCACGATCTGCACGCGCTTGCCCTCGAGATCCTTGTACGTCGAGAAGAAGTATTCGACTTCTTTGAGCACATGCTGCGGGATGTCCGCGATGTCGAAAAATTCCTCATAGTACGGGTCCCTGAGCGCGACGGCCAAGATCTTGTCGTCGGGCTCGCCACGATCGTGCATGCGCAACACGCCGATGGGACGGACGTCGATCAGGCAGCCGGAGAACGTCTGCTCCTTCACCAGCACCAGCACGTCGAGCGGATCGCCGTCTTCGTGGAGGGTGCGCGGAATCAGTCCGTAGTCACCGGGATAGTGCACCGCGGAGTACAGCACGCGGTCGAGCTTCATCAAGCCGGTCTTCTTATCGAGCTCGTATTTGTTGCGACTACCGAACGGAATCTCGATGACCGCGGTGACCTCTTCGGGCGGATGAGGACCCGGAGCCAGATCGTGCCAGTAATGAATCATCGACGCGGCGACGCCGTCGCCGCGCTATCGGACGCTCGCATCATCGTTCCCTTGTATGCCATCGGTTCTTCCTCGACGCCGAAATTCCGCTCGTACAACTCGTCGACGCGCCGCAGCTCATCCGGCGACAGATCGGGCTTGTCGCTCGCGGCCGCGAACTCCGCGAGCTGCTCGTCGTCGTAGATGTTCGGCAACGTAGTCACGACGCGCGGCTCGGCGAGGAGCCACTTGAGCGCCGCCTGACCGAGCGTCATCTGACGCGTGAGGAAGTCGAGCGTGCTGACCTTCTTGACGCCGTTGATCAACCAGGAGCGAGGACGGTGCCGACGGTGATCGTTCTCCGCGAACACCGTGGCTTCGGTGTATTTCCCCTCGAGCATGCCCGACGCGTGCGTCACGCGGATGTTGAAGCAGCAGTTCGGCGCGTGCGCCTTGGCCGCATCGAGCATCGCCGTGCCCGGGTGCTGCTCGAGCAGGCTCCAGATCATCTGGATGGTGTTGATGTCGGGCTCGCGCTCCATGAGCTCGACCGCCTCATACAACCAACCGATGGCCGGGCCGAACGCGGCGCCCCACGCGCGAATCTTTCCTTCGCGCTGCAACTCGCGCATCGTGTCCCAGAGTTGGGGATCGCGCACGTGCTCCATCTTCGCGTTGTGGAGCTGCAACACGTCGATGTAGTCGGTGTCGAGACGCTCGAGACACTTGTCGACCGCGAACCTGATGAACGCGGGGTCGGTGCGCATCGGCAGCTCAGACTGGCCGCGACGCGCCTTTTGCGCGGCCTCGTCGTAGATGTCGTAGCCAACCTTCGTTGCAATGACGACGTCTTGCCTGCGACCGCGAAATGCTTGGGCGAGCTGCCGCTCGGAGCGGCCGTTTCCGTACGCGTCGGCGGCATCGAAGAAGGTGATGCCGTGGTCGTCCAGCGCGCGGCGAAGCATGGCGACCGCCTCAGCGTCCGTCTTCTCGCCCCACCACCCGGTCGAAATGGTCCACGTCCCGAATCCGACCTCGCTCGCGGAGATCGATGTGCCGGGGAAAATGCGATGCTTCATTCTGGTTGCTAGTTAACGGAATGCTGCTTTTGCTTCACAGTTCTCTCGAACTGTCTCGTTTGTTGCTCGAAGATCGCTGACCCATCGGGGGCGTTTCCGTAACCTCCGCGTTCCTCCGCGGCCGGACCAGTTCTCGAGGTAGTACCTAGCCGCCGGCCAGCACCCTCGAGGCCTCGCGCGCAAAGTACGTGATGATCACGTCCGCGCCGGCGCGCCGGATACCCAGCAGTGACTCCATCATCGCGCGTTCACGGTCGATCCAACCACGCTCGGCGGCTGCCTGAATCATAGCGAACTCGCCGCTCACCTGGTACGCGGCAACGGGGTAGCCGGTCTCCGCCTTCACGCGGTGAATGATGTCGAGGAACGGTCCGGCCGGCTTCACCATGACCATGTCGGCACCTTCGTCGATATCGAGCAGGACCTCGCGCAGGGCTTCATCGGAATTGCCGGCATCCATCTGATAGCTGCGACGGTCGCCAAACCGAGGCGTCGACTCGGCCGCGTCGCGGAACGGTCCGTAGAACGGCCCGGCAAACTTGGCTGCGTAGCTCAGAATGGCCGTGTTGGCAAACCCATTTTCGTCGAGCGCGCCGCGGATCGCCTGCACGCGGCCGTCCATCATGTCGCTTGGCGCCACGATGTCGGCGCCGGCTCTCGCGTGCGACACCGACTCGCGCGCGAGCAGCTCGAGGGTGGCGTCATTGTCGACGTCGCCGTCGCGGATCACCCCGCAATGACCGTGGTCCGTGTACTCGCACAGGCACACGTCGGTGATCACGACGAGATCGGGAAGCTCACGCTTGAGCGCGCGAATGGCTTGTTGGACCGGGGCATTGTCGTTCCAGGCATCGGAGCCGATCGCGTCTTTCGTATCCGGAATGCCGAACAGCAGCACGCCGCCGATTCCAAGCGCCCGCGCCTCGCGCGCGTCGCGCAACATCTCATCGACCGACGTCTGCGCGACGCCCGGCATCGAGTCGATCGGCTGTCGGACACCGGCGCCGGACCGCAAGAACAGCGGCAGCACGAACTGCGACGGCTCGAGCCAGGTCTCACGAACCAGCCGGCGCAGCGCGTCGGTGCGGCGCAAGCGTCGGGGGCGATACGACGGGTAGGACGGCATGGCAGAAAACTAATCCTCCCTGTCATCCTGAGCGAAGCGCAGCTGTTACGCGGTCCGTTTGCTGTACTGGCGAATGGAGAGGGCCAGCACCACCACCGAGTACACCGCGAGAATGACCAGCGGCCGCATGATCTCGGTGAGCCCGGCTCCTTTCATCAGGATCGCCCGGGCGATCGTGACGAAGTGACGAACCGGGTTGAGCTCGGACATGAGCTGGACCCAGTGCGGCATGCTGTCGATGGGCGTGAGCAGTCCGCTCATGAGCAGGTAGATCATGAGGATGAAGAACGTCACGAACATCGCCTGCTGTTGGGTTTCCACGATGGTCGACACCCACAAGCCAATCGCCAGCGCGACGACCAGATACACCCCGGCGGCCGCGAACAGCAGTAGCAGGCTTCCGCGCATCGGAACGCCGAACACGACGCCGGCGACGATCAGACCGAGTCCGAGGTCCACCAGGCCGAGAACCCAGAATGGAAGCAGCTTGGCGGTGATGAACTCCGCCTTCGTGATGGGCGTGACGTTGAGCTGCTCGAGCGTTCCCATTTCCTTCTCACGGGCAATGTTCTGCGCCGTGAGAAGCGTGCCGATCATCGTTACCAGCGCGACGAGAATTCCCGGCACCATGTAGTGCTTGTAGTCGAGCGTGGGGTTGTACCAATCCTGCACTCGCGTTTCAATGCGGCCGAATCCACGCGCGGGGGCGATGGCCGGGCCCGGGCCTTGAACAGTGCGTGTAGTCGGATGAATCTCCGTGGTCAGCTCGTCGGAGTACGACGCGAGAATTTGCATGGCGTACGACTGCACGATGCCGGCCGCCGACCCCTTTTCGGCGTTCACATCCAGATGAATCGGCGCCGAGCCGTCGCGCACGAGCGAGCTCTCGAAATCGTGCGGGATCGTCATGATCAACGTCACGCGACCGGCGAGCATCGCGTCGTCAGCCGAGTCGGGCGACGCCGACTGTCCGACGATGTTGAACAGGCCCGACGCGCCCAACCGCCGGACGACGCCACGCGACGTGCTCGTGTGGTCGGCGTCGACGACGTACACGGGCGACTGCTTGATGGCAAAAGTCGCCACGTTGGAGAGAATCAGCAGCTGAATGAGCGGCATGACGATGATCTGCACGAGCGTGGCGCGGTCGCGCACCACATGCAGCACCTCGGCGCGCGCCAAGACGAGCGTATGCCGAATGAACGCGCGTCCGGGAAGCGGGATGGTCATTGCAGCCGCACCTTGAACGAGCGCGCGCTGGCCGCGAGCAGGAGTAGCGTCATCACGCCGAGAACGAGCGTCTCGGGCCACAGGTATGCGAGGCCGACGCCCTTGAGCATGATCCCGCGCGCGACGAGCACGAACCATTTTGCCGGGATGACGTTGGCGATCCATTGGATCAGCGGCGGCATGCTCTCGAGCGGGAAGACGAAGCCCGAGAGCATCTGCGTCGGCAGCATCGTGCCGATTAATGCGCCCATCATCGCGACACGTTGCGAGGACGTGCGCGCCGACACGAGAATCCCAAGCGACAGCGCGACGAGAATGAACAGCATCCCTTCGAAGAGGAGGAGCGGCACGCTGCCGCGAACCGGCACGTGAAACACGAGCTTCGCCTCGAGCAGCACCGCGATCACGCTCACGAACCCGATCGCGAGATACGGCGCGACTTTGCCGATGATGATCTGCCACGGCCTGAGCGGCGAGACGAGCAGGGCTTCCATGGTCCCCGTCTCCTTCTCTCGCGTGAGCGAGAGCGCCGTCATCAGCGCGGCGATGATGTTGAGCACCATCGCCATGAGTCCCGGGACGAAGAGGTTGGTGCTCTCCCGCGTCGGGTTGAAGCGCGCACGGGTCTCGGGCACGATTCGTATGCGGCCCGCCCGCTGCCGAAGCTCCTGTTGGTAATTCTGAATGACCGCAGTCACGTAGTTCTGCCGTGCCGACCCGCTGTTCGGCTCCGTCGCGTCGGTGATGACGAGCACCTGCGCCATCTCGCCCGCGGCCATCCGCTCGCCGAATCGCGGCTGGAACCGGACCGCGACCTGGGCCGTGTCCGTCTCGAACAGCGGCGCGAGATCCGCTTCAGTCGGCACGACGGCGACGATGCGGAACGTTCCCGCCGCGCGGAAGCGGTTGCGCAGTTCCAACGTCGTTGCGTCGGGCGTTGGGTCGACGATCACGAGTCGCACGTCCTTCACGTCGGTGCGAATCGAGTAGCCGAACAGAATGACTTGGACGATCGGCATGAAGATGAGCACGGCGAGCGTCCGGCGATCGCGCAGGATGTGATATCCCTCTTTCCGCAGCAATCCCCAGAGCGCGTTCACGATCCACCTTGCCCCGATCGCTCATTCGCTGGGCGCGCGAGTCGCACGAACAGCTCGTCGATCGAGTCGACACCCGCTTGCTGCTTGAGCTCCGCCGGCGTGCCCATGGCGTCGATGCGTCCGGCAACCATGATCGAGATGCGGTCGCAGTACTCGGCTTCGTCCATGTAGTGCGTCGTCACCAGCACGGTCGTTCCGGCGTGCGCCGTCTCGTAGATGAGCTCCCAGAACTGTCGGCGAGTGATCGGATCCACGCCGCTCGTCGGCTCGTCGAGAAACACGATCTGTGGTTCGTGCAGCAGCGCCACCGACAACGCGAGCTTCTGCTTCCATCCCAGCGGGATCGCGTGGACCGGCTCGCGCTCGACGTGCTCGAGGCCGAGGCGAGTGAGCATGCGTTGGGTCCGGTCGCGGATCTCTGTCTTGGAGAGATCGTAGATGCCGCCGTAAAGCTGAATGTTCTCACGGACGGTGAGATCGTCGTAGAGCGAGAAGCGCTGGCTCATGTAGCCGATGTCTCGCTTGATGGCTTCGCCCTCCCGGCGCACGTCGTGTCCCGCGACGGTGGCGTCGCCGTCGGTCGGCGCCAGCAGACCGGTGAGCATGCGGATCGCCGTCGTCTTGCCCGCGCCGTTCGCGCCGAGGAAGCCGAACACCTCGCCGGCGCGTACCTCGAAGGTGATGTGATCGACGGCCACGAAGGCACCGAACGTCCGTGTGAGCCGATTGGCCCGGATCGCGAGATCAGCCACGAACCGATTGCTCCGGCTCTTCGCCCTCGGGCGCGCCCATGCGAGCCATGAAGGTGTCTTCGATCGTCGGGCTGGTGGCCGACACGCCGGCGTTCGCGATGCCTCGCTCGCCGAGGAACGTCGAGACGTCGCGGGCGATCTGGTCGGGCGCGACGTCGTCGCGTGCGTCGGCAAAGTGCAGCGTCTCCCCGAAGGGATAGACCGATTTGGTGTGCTGGTACTCGCGCAGTGCGCGCAGCGTACCGTATCGATCGGCTGCGCGAATCGCGAACAGCGGCCGATCGAACGACGCGGTGATGGCCTTGGGCGTGTCGATGGCGAGGATGTGGCCGCGCTGCACGAGCGCCACGCGGTCGCAGCGGTTCGCTTCGTCCATGTACGGCGTCGAGACGACGATTGTGAGGCCAGTGGATTTGAGGTTCGCCAACAAATCCCAGAACTCGCGACGCGACACCGCGTCGACCCCCGTCGTCGGCTCGTCGAGCAGCAACAGCTTCGGGCGATGCACGAGCGCGCAGCAGAGTGCGAGCTTCTGCTTCATCCCTCCCGACAGCGCGGCCGCGCGTCGCGATTTGAACGGCTCGAGCTGGCTGTAGATCGGAGCGATCTGGTTGTACTCTTGCTCGATCGTCGTTCCGAATACCGACGCGAAGAAGCTCAGGTTTTCTTCGACGCTGAGATCGGGATAGAGCGAGAACCGCCCCGGCATGTAGCCGATCTGGCGTCGTAGCGTCCACAGATCTTCGACGACGTCGCTGCCCAACACGCGCGCGCGGCCGGCGTCGGGCAGTAGGATCGTGGCGAGAATGCGAAACAGCGTGGTCTTGCCGGCACCGTCGGGACCGATGAAGCCGAACAGCTCGCCGTCGCCGATGGAGAATGAGACGTTGTCGAGCGCGACGGTCGTGTCGTAGCGTTTCGTGAGACCCTCGGCGGAGATCGCAGGCGCGTCGCTCATCTCGAAGCCGTCACTCTTCCGAATTGAACGTCCGCCGGCATTCCGATCTTGAGGAGACCATTTGGATTCGGCACGCGGACTTTGATGGCGTACACCAGGTTGGCGCGCTCGTCGCGCGTCTCGATCGGTGTCGGCGTGAACTCCGCTTGCGACGACATCCACGAGACCGTTCCGGTCAGCGTCCGACGCTCCTTGTTGCCGACGTCGACCGACACGGATACCGTGCGACCGAGCTTGACCTGAGCCAGTTGTGGCTCGGTGACGTACGCGCGCAACTCGACCGTGTCGAGGTTCGCGATCTTGTACAGCGGTTGTCCCGTTTGCACGAACTCACCGGCCTTGGTGTACGTCGTGAGCACGGTACCGGTCAGCGGGTTCGTCATACGGCTCTTCCGGATCTGGTCGCGCACCTGCGCGACTCGCGCGTCGTTCGAGGAGACGTCGTGGCTCGCCGTCTGGCGCTGCGCGGCATTGGCGGCGATCTGCGCCACCAGCGTGCGGTAGTCGCGCTCCGCCTGATCGAGCTGCTGCGCCGTGGTCGCCTGCTGCTCGAAGAGTCGGCGTTGCCGCTCGTAGGCGCGAGCGGCGATCGCTCGCTGCGCCTCGAGCACGCTACCTTGCTTCGCGATCTCGTCGACGCGTGACCCGGACGACGTTCGCTGTGACGACGCCTGCTGCATCTGGATGACGAGCGCCGACGTATCGACGACCGCAACGAGTTCCCCGGCCGCGAGATGATTCCCCTCGGCAGGCGTGAAGACCTGCAGTTGTCCCGGCATCTCCGCGCCCACGACAACCTCCGTGGCCTCGATGTTTCCGTACGCATCGGGCGGTTGCGTCGAGCGGCATGCGACAACGGAGAGCGCGACGAGACCAGCAGCAGCCACGCGACTACGCCAAAGAAGGATTCGCATCAGCGCACCTCCACGCCGAGCATGGTGAGAAGATTCGCGCGCGCCTGCGAGAGCTCGACGCGATGCTGAACGAGCGCGAGCCGCGCCGCGAGCAGATCGGTGTTGCGATCGACGTAGTCAGCCGCGGTGATCGCGCCCTCCTGCAACCTGGCGCGCGACTCGCGATCGACGCTCTCGCGCAGCGCGATGATACGCGCGTCCAGCGCCAAGGTGCTGTCGAGACGGGCGATGGTGGCGATCGATTGTTGGATGTTGCGCCGCAATGTCTCGGTGAATGCCGCTTCGTTCGTCGCGATGATCTCGCGCTGCACCTCGAGCACCTGACGATCGCGGTCGGTCGAGCCCCACGTCCACGGTGCCCATTGCACCTGCACGCCGGCGAGCCAGTACGATTGGAACTCGGTGCTCAGGACGCTGAGCCCCGGCTTGCCGTATCCGACGCGGCCAAATGCCGAGACGCGCGGTTTCTCCTGCGCGGCGGTCACGGCTTCCTGGAGCGCGATCCGGTCGCGACTCGCGCGGAACTGCTCGTACTCCGGTCGCGCGCGAAGTTGGTCGAGCGCACCGATCGCCGTCGCGGCGGAAGCAGCAAGGTCGGGAAGCGCGACGGGCGCTTCCGGCGGAATCGGGCGGCCCACGAGATCGGACAAGCGAGCCAACGCGGCGCCGCGATCGGCCCGCAGCTGCAGGAGGTCCTGCCGGCGCTGGAGCATCGTCGCGGCAAAGGACGCCGTGTCACTCGGAGTCGCGGCTCCTTCGCGCAGGCGCGTTTGCGCTTCTCGCAGCCGAGCGGCGAGATCGGTAATCGTGGCCTCGACCGTTGACGCGCGCTCGGCGAGCGACGCCGCCGTGAAGAACGCGTCGGTGACCTCTTGCCTGAGACCGAAAAGTGTGACGCGCACCTGTGCCTGCGACTCGGCGAGCTGCGCGCGCTCGACGTTGCGGCGCGGCGCGACTGTCGGGTCGAAGATTGATTCTTGGGCGTTGAGTCGCGCGTCGTAGGTATCGTGCGGCGGCGATGGGATCGTCACGCCGGGAATTGGAACGGAGAGTCGGGTGACTTCAGACTGATACTGCGCCTGTCCATTCGCGCTGAGCGACGGCAGCCGCTCGGCGGCGATGTTGCGAAGGCGGAGATTGGTCGCCGACGTCTGCAGCTGAAGCTGGCGCTGGCGAGGATCCAAGCGCACGGCGTCGGCCTGGAGGGCGCCGAGGCGGAGGGAGTCGGCGGGCGCTGCTGCCGTTTGCTGCGCTGTCGCGCGCGCCGCGGTAGCGAGGGTGGCGAGCACCCACCATGCCTTGTGGAGTGTCATGGACGGAGCGCGTTGAGAAAGAACTGTGGCAGCGCGGTCTTCCGTTCGTCGATGAATCGATGGAATCCGCGATCGTCGAGATCGAGAATGGCGCACAGCATCGGTCGCGCGGCGAAGGGGAAGATGCAGAGCGATGCGAGGTTGGCGACGAACTGCGGCGTCGAAATGGCGCGCATGGCGCCGGCGCGCACGCGCTGCCGAATTTGTCTGCCGAGGGTATCGAGGACGTCCGCATTGAGCGACTCGGCGCGAATGAGGCGCACGGCGTCGACGAACTGCGCGGCGCGGTCCGGGTGTTGATTGAGCTCGCTGATGACATAGGCCGGCGCATACGGTGTCATGGTCAGTTGCTCCAAGTACAGCCGGATGACACGGCGGACCTTGTCCTCGATTTCGGCGTCGGAGCCGAGGATCTCGCTGACGCGAAGGAAGAGCCCGCGGGCGACGCGCTGGAAGACGGCGGCGGCGAGTCGCCCCTTGCTGCGGAAGTAGTAGTGCAGGAGCGCTTTGTTGACGCCGGCTTCGTCGGCGATCTCCTGCATTCGCGCGCCGGCGGTTCCACGTCGCACGAAGACGACGTGCGCGGCGTCGAGGATGCGGGCCTCGGTATCGGTATCTCGTACCGGCGGTGATTTCGTCGTGCGCTTAACCATTTGATTTGACCATCCGGTTAACTCATAACAAAATAGCATTTGGCCAAACGCGCAAGAGGGACCGTCCGACCGTGCCGCGCCGCTCGGGCGGCGTCAGGGCACCGCGCTACTCGGGCTGCGGCGAGGGCACGTGCTCGGCGCGACGCAACGATTCGAGAATGTCGCTCGCGCCGCGACCGCGAAATTCGTTGGCCAGGCGGATGCCGCTCAGCTCCGGCTCCGCAACGTCGAGCGCGATCTCGCCGCGGACGATGCGCTTGCCCGTCACGTCGCCGATGAAGCCGTGAAGCACATGCGCGTCGCCGGACCGAATCGCCAACGCACCGATCGGCACCTGGCAGCCGCCCTCGAGCGCGGCCAGGAACGCGCGCTCTGCCGTCGTGTCGACCATCGTGTCATGATCGGCGAGCGGCGCGATCAGCGCGCGCGTGTCGTCATCGTCGCTGCGAATCTGGATCGCGATCGCGCCCTGCCCCGCGGCCGGAAGCCACCCCGGCGCGTCGAGATACGCGGTGATGCGCTGCGAGATGTCGAGACGGTGCAGGCCGGCAGCGGCGAGAATCGCGGCGAGCACCTGACCCTCGTCGACCTTCCTGACGCGCGTCGGCACGTTGCCGCGCAACTCGACGACCTCGAGATCGCGCCGCGCGGCGAGCAACTGCGCGCGGCGCCGGAGGCTCGACGTTCCCACGCGCGAGCCGGGCGGCAGCTCGTCGAGCGAGCTGGCGCCCACGACACCGTTCACGATCAACACGTCGCGCGGATCTTCACGCGGCAAGAGCGCGGCGATCTCCAGTCCGTGCGGCATGTCGGTCGGGAGATCCTTGAGCGAATGGACGCAGCAATGGACCTTCCCTTTGAGCAGGTCGGACTCGAGCTCTTTGGTAAACAGACCCTTCGCGCCAATCGCGCTCAGCGGCTCGTTGAGCCGTTTGTCGCCCACGGTCTTGTACGTCTTGAGTGTGGACGCGACGCCGCGTGCCTCGAGCGCGTGCTGGAGCTGGCGCGCCTGCCGCAGCGCGAGCTCCGACGCGCGCGTGGCGATGATGAGCGAACTCTGATCGGTCGGCGGCACTCAGGTCGCGACTGGTGTCTGAGCGAAATGCGCCGCGATCGCGTCGACCAGCCCAGCGATCGTCGACTCGGTAGCCTCGACGACGACGTCGAGACCGGCGGCGCGCGCCTCCTCGCTGGTGATCGGACCTATCGACGCGGCGGGTGCGCGCTTGGCTGCGTCGGCGCCGACCGCGGCGACGAATGCCGTCACCGACGACGCCGACGTGAACGTCACCATGTCGGCCTTGTCGTCGAGGAGGCGCCGGCGAAGGTCTGCCGCGCCCTCTCCGTCGGGCGCCGAGCGATAGGCCACGATGCGATCGACCACCGCGCCGAGTTCCTCGAGACCGTCCTGCAACGTCTCGCGCGCACCCTCGGCGGCGACGTACAGCACACGAACGCCGCGAACGTCGCCACGCAGTCGCAGCTCGTCGAGCAGCGCCTCGGCCACGAAACGATCCGGCGCCACGTCGACGGCGAGACCGCAATCGAGCAGCGCCGACGCGGTCGCCGGGCCCACCGCGGCGATCTTGACGCCGGCAAGCGCGCGCGCGTCACGCGCGTCGATGCGAAGCACATCCCAGAATATTTTTACGGCGTTCTGGCTCGTGAAGATCGCCCAACCATACTCGGAGATTCTGGCCAGGGCGGCGCGCAGCGGCGCGGGGTCGGCTCGCTCGATACGCGTGGCCGGCATCTCGACCACATCCGCGCCGGCCGCGATCAATCGTTCGCTCAGCGACGACGCTTGCGATCGCGCCCTCGTCACCACGATGCGCTTTCCGAACAGCGGGCGGCGATCGAACCAGGCGATCTCGTCGCGCAACGCCACAACGGGGCCGATGATCGTGATCACCGGCGCGCCGAATCCGTCGCGTTGCATGGCATCGCTCAGTGTCGACAGCGTCGCGGTGATCGTGCGTTGTCGCGGGTATGTCGCCCATTCGACCGCGGCCGCCGGCGTATCGGCTGACATGCCGGCGGCGATCAACGCGGTGGCAATGCCCGGCAACGTCCGCACACCCATGTAGAGAACGAGCGTTCCGCCGGTGCGTGCGAGCGCCGACCAATACACCGTGTTCGCCTCCTTGGTCAGATCTTCGTGGCCGGTGACAAACGTGACGGACGTCGAGAGCCCACGATGCGTGACGGGAATTCCCGCATACATGGGCGCCGCGATCCCCGCCGTCACGCCGGGCACGATCTCGAATCGCACGCCGGCCGCCGCGAGCGCCTGCGCTTCTTCGCTACCGCGCCCGAACACGAACGGGTCGCCGCCCTTGAGACGCACGACGCGCTTTCCCTCCGTCCCGAGCCGCACGAGCAGCGCGTTGATCTCGTCCTGTCGAGCCGAGTCGGTGACGCCGCCGCGTTTGCCGACATCGTGCATCTCCACTGGCACTTCGCGGTCCTGAACCGACGCGAGCGCCAGCAGCGCGGGGTTGGCGAGCGCATCGTACACGATGGCGTCGCACGTCACGAGCAGCTCACCGCCGCGGAGCGTCAAGAGACCCGGATCGCCCGGACCCGCGCCGACCAGGTATACGATACCGGACGTCGACATCCTAGTGCGGACCTCTCATCGCGATCGTCGCACGGGAGGCGCCGCGGCAGATCGCCGGCTACTCGCCGCGGCCAGAATCGCGTCGAGACGCCGCTTTACGCGCCGCGCGCGAATCCACAACCAGCCACCGTAGCCGACATACAGCACCGCGGCTACTGAATAGCCCGCGACCAGCTCGGGCGTCGTATCGATCATCGCGATCCTCCGTCACCCTCGAACGCGGCCACCAATTCACGCTGAACCGCGATGCGATACCGCGCGCGGATCAGCGCGAAGCACAACAGCGTGAACGCGACGAACGAGAGCAGGAACGTCGTCAGCATCTCCGGCGGCAGCGACGGCTTGTCCGGCTTGAGGACGACAGGCATGGGGTGGAGACGAGCGCTGAACAGGTAGACGCTCAGGTGAATGAACGGGATGAGCAGCGCGCCCAAGACAGCGAGCACCGCACCGTATCGGCCGCGCATGGCCGCGTCTTCAATGCCGTCCCGCAGCACGAGGTACGCCGCGACGATGAACCACAAAAAGAGCGTGAAGGTCAATCGCATGTCCCACCACACCCACCACGCGCCCCAGATCCGATGCGCCCAGATGGGGCCCGTCGTGAGCACGACGGTAAGAAACAGCAACGCCACCTCGGCGCTCGCCTCGGCCAGGCGATCGGCGCGATCGTCGTGCAGCCACAAGTACACGATGGACATGAGCGCCGTGATGCCGACGCCGATGTAGGCACCAAGCGCCGCCGGAACGTGGATGTAATAGATCTTCTGCGCGGCGCCTTGCAGCGCCTCGGTGGGCGTGAACAAGATCGCGCGAATACCCACGGCCAGAACGGACAGCGCCGCGAGCGCGAAGAACCAATCGAAGATGGGCTTCGGTGCGGCCAGTCCAGACGACAGGACAGAACGGGCGGAAGCAGACGCGGGGGCTGAAGTCATTCTTCGAGCGTGAAGGGAAACGCCAACGTGCACGCGACGACGAAGACGATGTCGAACGCGATCAAGATCTTCAACCACGGCCAGCTTTCGGCGAGCGGGCGATCCGCGAGCACGCGCGTCGTTGCCTGCGCGGCATTCATGAGAATCGGAACGAAGAAGGGAAGGCTCAGCATTGGCAGCAGCAGCTCGGCCAACCGTGTATTCACCGCCATGGCGCTGAACAATGTCCCAATCGCGACGATTCCGACCATGGCCAGCAGCACGATCCCGGTCACTACCAACAGCGGCCGGCCGATGGGCAGGTTGTAGAATAACGCCAGCGCAGGGATCGTGACGACCTGAATCGCACAGAGAAAGAGGAGGTTCCCAATGGCCTTGCCGAGGTAAATCGCCTCGCGGCTGATCGGCGACACGAGCAGCGCGTCGATGCCTCGGTCATATTCTTCGATGCTGAACGAGCGCTGCAAGCCAAGCAGCGCCGAGAAGGCCAGAACGACCCACAACACACCGGGGGCGCGCTGCGCAGGAGCGATGATCGACTCGTCCCACGCGAAGTAGAAGATGCACAGTGCGAGCACGGCGAACACGAGCGCGGAGAAAAAGGCCGTGCGCGTCCGAAACTCGATCGCGAGGTCCTTTCGGGCCAGCAGCCACGCGGCGCCCAACGTACCCGGAGCGGTGGCGGCACTCACGCGGTGGCACCAACGTCGAACGACTCCTCGCGCTCCGCGCCGCGAAGCACGAGCTCTCGATACTCGGCGACGTAGGCGCGGGCGTCGAGCCCGAGACACTCGTCGTAGCGCACGATGCGCCCGTCGAGCATCACCGCGGCGTGCGACGCGATGGCCAGCCCTTCGTCGACGTTGTGCGTGACGAGGATCAGCGACGCGCCGGACGAGCGCAGCAGGTGCAGCATGTCGGTCAGTGCGGCGCCGCCCGCGGCGTCGAGGCCGGTGTACGGCTCGTCGAGCAGCACGACGCTCGGCTCATGAACGATCGCGCGGGCGATCGACACGCGCTGCTGGAGTCCGCGGCTCAGAGCGCGAACCGGCGCATCGGCGCGATCGGCGATGCGCATTCGCTCGAGCGCCCGAATGGCTGCGTCGCGCGGGTCGGGGACTCCGTAGAGCCGCGCCGCGAACTCGACATTTTCACGCGCCGTGAGTGCGCGGTAGAGCATGCTCTGGTGCGAGATCAACCCGACATTCGCCCGCGCCGCGGCATCGTCGCGAAGGGTGTGGCCGCAGACGCGAACCGAGCCCGACGTGGGCTTGAGCAGTCCCGCGACGACGCGCAGCAGCGTCGTTTTCCCCGCCCCGTTCGGGCCGAACAGCGCCAGGCAGTCGCCCGCGTTGAGTACCAAGTCCACACCGTCAACGGCGCGGCGGCGACCAAAGGTCCGGCGAACCCCGGACGCCTCGACCGCCGGACAGGTCGGAAACATGCGTCAAAGATAAGCCACGCCGAGCGCGTCCGCTTACGACGCTCGGCCAGCGACCGTATAATGGCCCCGACCAACTTCGTTCCCGAACGCCCATGACCGCCATGACCGAGATCGACGCCCTTCTCAACGAAACTCGCAAGTTTCCGCCGCCGGACGACTTCCGACGCACCGCACGCGTCTCCGACAACTCGCTGTACAAGGTCGCCGAGAAGAATTCAGAAGCATTCTGGGAATCGCAGGCGAATGAGCTCGACTGGTTCCAGAAGTGGAAGACGGTGTGCGAATGGAAGCCCCCGCATGCGAAGTGGTTCACCGGGGGCAAGATCAACGTGTCGGTGAATTGCGTCGACCGGCACATCAAGACGGACCGTCGCAACAAGGCGGCACTGATCTGGGAAGGCGAGCCCGGCGATCGACGCACGCTCACGTACTGGGACCTCTACGTCGACGTCCAGAAGTGCGCGACCATGCTGAAGAAGCTCGGCGTGAAGCGCGGCGATCGCGTGGCGATCTACATGCCGCTCATACCCGAAGTGGCCATCGCGATGCTGGCGTGCACGAGAATCGGCGCCGCGCACTCGGTGGTCTTCGGTGGATTCTCGCCCGAATCACTTCGCGATCGGATCAACGACGCGCAATGCAAGGTCCTCATCACCGCCGACGGCGGCTATCGTCGCGGTGGGATCATTCCGCTCAAGCGGAACGCCGACAAGGCGATCGAGGAGTGTCCGTCGATCGAGAGCGTGGTCGTCGTGCAGCGTCGCCCCGGCGCGGGCGGTGACGAAGCGTTCGCCGAGATGAAGGAGGGTCGCGATCACTGGTGGCATCGGCTGATGCATGCCGCCGAAGCCCATTGCGAGCCCGAGCAGATGGACGCCGAGGATGTGCTTTACATCCTGTACACGTCGGGCACGACGGGAAAGCCGAAGGGTATCGTGCACACCACGGCCGGGTATCTCGTCGGCGTTACGGCCACGACGAAGCTGGTGTTCGACCTCAAGGACAGCGACGTCTTTTGGTGCACGGCCGACGTGGGTTGGGTCACGGGACATTCGTATCTCGTCTACGGTCCGTTGGCGAACGGCGCCACATGCGTCATGTACGAGGGCGCGCCCGATTGGCCCGAGAAGGATCGCTTTTGGGAGATCTGTGAACGCCACGGTGTGACGATACTCTACACCGCGCCGACCGCGATTCGCGCGTTCATGAAATGGGGCGATCAGTGGCCGGCCAAGCACGACCTGTCGCGTCTGCGTCTGCTCGGCTCAGTGGGCGAGCCGATCAATCCCGAAGCGTGGATGTGGTACCAGGAAAAGATCGGGGGCAACCGCTGCCCGATCGTCGACACGTGGTGGCAGACCGAGACCGGCTGCATCGTGATCTCGCCGCTCCCGGGCGTGACGGAGACAAAACCCGGCAGCGCGACCACACCGCTTCCAGGGTTCAGCGCGGCGTTGCTCGATGCCAAAGGCAACGAGATCAAAGTCGGCGGCGGACTGCTCGCGCTCACCAAACCGTGGCCGTCCATGCTGCGTACGATCTGGGGCGACGACGACCGGTATGTGGAGACGTACTTCACCAAATGGCCAGGCCGACCCGATTTGTATTTTCCGGGTGACGGAGCCAAGCGCGACGACGACGGCTACTACTGGATTCTCGGTCGGGTCGATGACGTGCTCAACGTCGCCGGACATCGTATCGGCACGATGGAAGTCGAATCAGCGCTCGTCGAACATCCGGCTGTCGCGGAGGCCGCGGTCGTGGGCAAAGCGCACGAGCTGAAGGGACAAGCCCTCGCGGCGTTTGTCACACTTCGCGAAGGATTTCATCACAACAGCGAGCTGCGCGAGGAGCTCCGAAACTTCGTTGCGGAAAAAATCGGATCGATCGCCAAGCCCGACGACATTCTCTTTTCCGCGGATCTCCCCAAGACGCGGTCCGGAAAGATCATGCGGCGGTTGTTGCGCGACATCGCCGAAGGCCGCGCTCTGGGAGATACGACGACGCTCGCCGATCCGCACGTGGTCGCATCACTCAAGGATCAGTACGAAGAGCGAGAGAGCTGAACGAGTGGGCAGTCGCGAGCGGCAAAGCGACTGGTTGCTAGTGACTGCCCTGCTTCGTCTTGGGCGTTGAGAGGCGCACGGTCCCAACGGCTAGCGACCGGCAACTAGTGACTAGGAGCCAGTAAAGTGGCTCCGCTGGCCCAATCTGTGCCCTGTTCAGAATCCCAAACAGCCGTAGATTGGACTCCTATGTGGGCTCTGCTCCGCCGTCTCTTTCCCGACCGAATCTTCCGCCGCAAGCTCGAGCCCGCCGCCGAGCGACGACTCAAGCTCGCGCAGGCGCGCGCTGAAGAAGCGATCATTCGCGCGCACGTCGACAACGCACTCATGTTCGTCGACACGCTGACGGAAGATCTGACGTTCGATCGAGCGATCGACGCCTATGTCCGAGAGATGGCGATCCCCGAGCCGCTGGCGAGCACCGTGGCCACGCGAACGCTGGTCGTGCTCGGACAAGACCTGGTGCCGTACCGCCGGCGCGCATACGATGGCGCGGAAGGCGGCGAAGAACGGCCCAAGCTCCGGATCAACGACGCATCGCAAGGCCGGTCGCAGCAACGGACGATCAAGCGGGCCTGAGCGTTCGCGTCTCCCGCCAGTCCATCACCGCCAGCCCGAACAGCAACAGCACCATGGCGGCCGATCCAAGACACCACTCGCACCACGCGTGGATCACGAACGCTTCCAGGTAATTGAGCCACGCCGTGAACAGGACACCCCATCCGGCGAGGAGAAGGATGGTCAGCGAAAGTCGCCGTGAGTCGAGGAAGCGCGGCTGGAGTCCGGCCACCGAAAGCGCCAGCATCAGCAGATAGAAGCCCAGGCCCCAGGTCGCGACCGGAAGCCCGAGAAACACCGACCAGCGGCTCGTCTGCACCTGCTCGCACGAGCCGACGTTGCAAGCCAGCGTGCCGACGACGCCGAACTTGTACAGTGTGAGGTACGCGCCAAGAAACAGCCCGAAGAGGCTGATCAAGGCCATCCACATTCGCTTGGTCATTGACCTTTCTTGGCCGCTCCGCCCACCGTCGCTGCCTTCCCGGTGTCTCCACTCGGCGCGGTCGGACCAGCCTTGGCCAACGCGGCGGTGATGTACTTCGCCATCTCGTCGTACGGCAACGCCGACGCAACCTGCTGGTCGCCGATGATGAACGTCGGAGTCGACTGCACCTTGCGCTGCTCGGCGAGCGCCAGGTGCGCCTGAATTTTGGCCTGGTATTTCTTCGAGTCGACGCACTGGTCGAACTGCTTGGCGTCGAGTCCGAGCTGACGCCCGTACTCCTTCATCAGCTTGTCGGGATTGTCGGTCGCTTCGCTGTTCCAACGATCCTGGTTCTCATAGAGCAGATCATGGAAAGGCCAGAATTTTCCCTGTTCGTCGGCGCATGCGGCCGCGCGCGATGCCTGCCACGTGTTTCGGTGCATTGGCAACGGATAGTCGATGAAGCGCCACCGGACCTTGCCCGAGTCGATGAAATTCTTGCGAATGTCGGGCTCCGTGATCACGGCGAAACGCCCGCACGCCGGACACTCGAAGTCGCCGAATTCGGTGATCTCGAGGGGCGCCGTTGGGCTGCCCAGCACGTAGCCCTGCGACGCAACTTTGGGCAGTGTCGTGTCGACCGGACTGGCGTTCGCCTCCGCATTGGAGCGCGTGGACGCATACGTCAACGCGGCGATGCCACCAATGGCAATCACCGCGATGATCAAATAGAACGCTCGATTGGACGCCGACCCCTTCGTCGACGACTTCACCACTCCGGGCTTTCGTCCTCGTCCGGTTTCCACTCGCTTGTTGGCCATGTCGATTCGTCTTCGTTCTGGGCGTCACGCACGATCCGCCGGCTCTCGGCGATCTCGGGGGTGTCGTATGTGATGCGGACTTCGTAGTGAAAGAGCTCGCTGCGAACGTCGCCGATCAGTCGCATGAGCTCGCCGGCTTCATCGAGGAGACGACCTTCGCCGTCGAGCGCCTGGATTCGTTCGGCCAAGGCTCGCAAGAGCGCTTCCAGATTTCGCGCCCGCCCCTCGTCGTACGTCTGCTCCTGCTCCGCCATGGAAAGTACTGCCTCCGACCGTATGTCCGAACGGTTTCAACCGCAAGGAAAGATGCTATGATGGTACCTAGGTTGCGCAAGGAAGATTCGACGACTGACCGCCTGAATTGCCTCGACGTGCCGCGGATTGCCCTCCGGGAGACACCTTGGACGCAGATCTACTACGAATCCCAGTAGGCCCCGGCTCGTTGCACGTCGAGCGGTACGGCCACGGCGGCGCGCCAATCGTGCTCGTACACGGCTTTGGCACCTGCAGTTTCCTCTGGCGCGAGGTTGGACCGGCGCTGGCGATGGCCAACCGCACCGCCTTCGCCATCGACATGTTCGGCTACGGGGAGTCCGATCGTCCGTTCGACGCGCAGTTCGGCATCGCCGCACAGTCGGACTATTTCGACCACGCGCTCACGGCGCTCCGATTGTCGCGAGCCACCGTCGTGGGCATCGACTTGGGTGGCGCGGTGGCGATGCATCTGGCGTTCAACCGTCCGGAACGCGTCGAGCGACTCGTCCTCGTCAACGCCATTGCCTTCGACGACGTGCCGGCCGACGACATCAAGACGATGCAGCGAAACACCGCCCGCTTCGCCTTGCGCATCTCGCGCGGAGTGCTCGGCGCCGCTCCTCTCATGCGCGAGCTGTTGGAGCGAAGCGTCGCCGACAAAGCGAACATGCCCGATGGATTGATTGCTCGTTATCTCGCGCCGTACGTCGGCGACGAGGGCCTCAACCATCTGCTCGCGCTCGGCCGCTCGGTGACCGACGAAGACATGCTCGACGTCGACCTACGCCTGCTCGACTGCCCAACGTTGATCGTCTGGGGCGACCAGGATCCGTTCGTCAGCCCCAAGTTGGGCGATACCCTGGCCGACACCATTCCGGGAAGCCGGCTGGTGAGGCTGCCAGGCACAGGTCGTCTCGTCCCGGAGGAGGCGCCAGACACGCTCGCGAACATGATTCTCGAATTTGTCGGCGCGTCGGGCATGGTGCGCGCCGAGTGAGCGCTCGCGCGATTCTGACGCGACAATTGGCCTTTCTCGGCCTGTTCGGCGCAGCGATTGCACACTTTGACGCGTAACTGAGCAAGAGAAGCTGCGAATCCCTACAGCGGTACCAACTATCAAAAAGCTCGAAAAATCGCTAGATTTCACTGTCTCTCACCCCACACTCCCATACATGGCCAAACAGAAGAACCGTAGCACGAAGGCACCCGCGACATCCTCGCCGTACGAGGAAGCTCGCGATGAGTTGTTTCAGCATATTATGCGGTGCGGCGTCGTCGGGTCCGCCGAGGAGCATCAAGCGGACTGGTTCACAGAAACGATGCAGTACATGAAGGATCGCTACCCCGAGCTGAGCGCCGAGCAGATCGATGAGCTGCGCAAGCTGGGTGAGCGGTTTGCTCAGCCGCCAAAGAAGCGCGACGATACCGCGGCAGCCTGAAGTGACGCACCGCTCGTAGATAAAAAACGCCTCCGTTTTCGGAGGCGTTTTTGCTAACGCCAGCGTGCAGGTGTCGTGCGCAGCACGACGCCGATCCGTGCGCCGCCCCCAAGCCCGACTCGGAGCGCCGGCGTCACGGGGCCGTGCATGCGCCCCTCGACGTCGATGACGACCGTGAGATACGGACGCGTTGGGCCGTCGCCGTCCGTGTACGGAACGCTAATACCGCCCCCGAACGAGAGGCCCAGCGGTGTTTCTCGAAACGGGTCCAGCAGAAAACGGCCGATCACGTCCACGCGTCCGCTCGCCCGCGTCGTTTGATCGCGCCACGTGGCGCCGCCCGCCGCGTCGATTCCCAATCGAACGTAGATGCCGAGCGGCACCGACGCGCCCGCCCCCACCTGCACCGCCGTTCCTCGCCCGACGACCGCGTCGGCGAGATACTCGGCCGAAGGTGGCGGCTGGTTCTGCGCGGTTGCCGGCGAGCCGGCCACCAGCCCGAAGATCAACGCGAGCCACGCGGCCGAGAATGCCCTTGCAGACGTCTGCCGAATCAGCGCGCTCACTGCGCCCGCGCGCGCCAGAGCGCGTAGGTGTAGTCGACGATCGAGTACAACGAGGTGATGCCGACGAGCCAGAGACACGGAGTGACGATCGATGGTAGGCCGAGCAATGCGGCGAAGGTGATGAGTTGAAGGACGGTGACCACTTTGCCCGACATTCGCGCCTTGAACTGCACCGTCTGAAGCCACGGAACGACCCGCGACACCAAAAATCCGATCGCCGTCATGAGATCGCGCGAGATCATCACGAAGTAGCCGGTCGTCGACAGCGCGCCCATGAACAGGAACGTCGACACGGCGACGAGCGCGAACACTCGATCGGCGAATGGATCGATCAGGGCGCCCCAACGGGTCGTCCATTTGGCCCGGCGGGCAAGCCAACCGTCGAAGAAGTCGGTCAACCCCGCCAGGCCGACCAATCCCAAGCGCACATCGACACGCTCGACCACGACGAAGCCCGCAGCAAGCAGGACGCGCGACAACGATATGATGTTCGGAAGAGCGCGAAATCTCGCGCGCGCGGCCATGGCCCAAAGCTATGCGAGCCCCCGAACGCTTGCCAGCGCGAGAACGCGTTCGTAGCTTCGCGTCGTGAGCAAATATCGAATCATCGTCGTCGCCGCGGTCGCGTTCACCGCCGCGTGCGGCAGCAAAACGACCGTCCCGACACGAACCGCCCCCGGTCCCACGCCCGTCGTCTCGACAGCGCGCATCGCGCAAGGCATAGACCTCTCGGCCGGACTCCAGCGCGACACACTCGTCGCCGCCGCACTGGCCGACGTGGATCCGGCGCACATTCATCATACCGACTCGATGCTCGTGTCGTTCGGGACGAGAAACACGTTCTCCGATACGACATCGACCACCCACGGCATCGGTGCGGCCCGACGCTGGATCCACTCGCAGTTCGATCAGTACAGCCGCGACTGCGGCGGGTGCCTCAAAGTCGAGTACTACGGCAAGGTGCAAGACGTCAAACGCGCCGTCGGACGCGACACGATCATGCGTACCGCGAACATCGTCGACGTGCTGGCGTGGCTTCCGGGGCGTGATACGACGCACGTGGTCGTGATGAGCGGCCACTATGACTCGTGCGTGTGCAGCGCCGGCGGCAGCTTCGACTCGACATCCACCGCCCCCGGTGCCGACGACGATGGTTCCGGCACGTCGGCCATCGTCGAGTTGGCACGCGTGTTATCGAAGCGATATCCCAAAGGACTGAACGCGTCGATCCTCTTCGTCGCCGTTGCCGCCGAGGAACAGGGGCTGTACGGATCGAGGCAATTGGCCGAGCGTCTCCACCAGCAGGGCTACAAGGTGGTCGCCGGGATGACGGACGACATCGTCGGCAACACCACGGCAGAAGACGGATCCGTGGATTCGACGAGCATGCGCATCTTCGCGGCCGATCCCGATAACTCGCCCAGTCGCGAGCTCGGACGGTACGTGTGGTCGCTCGATCGTGTGTACCTGCCGAACTTCGAGGTGTTGCCGGTCTGGCGTCTCGATCGAATCGGCCGCGGCGGCGATCACGAGCCATACGTCACGCTCGGCGACGCCGGCCTTCGATTCACCGAACGCGTCGAGAACTACAATCGGCAGCACTTGCCGACTGACGACCTGATGCACGTGAACTTTCGCTACGTGGCGAACGTCGCGCGTGTGAATGCCATGACGGTGGCGTCGCTCGCCGCGGCGCCGGCCACGCCGGCAAATGCGCGCGCGGCGCGTCAGGGTCGCGCGGGGGTCGACAGCACGGGCGCGCCCGTGGCCGCGACCTCGAGCGGTGGTCAAGCATGGACACTGAGCTGGGAGGCGTCTCCCGGAGCGGCCTCGTACGAGCTGCTGATCCGCCACACGACCTCGTCGACCTGGGAAGAGCTCATCCCACTCGGCAACGTGACCCGTTGCACGCTCAAGCGGCAACTCGACGACGAATGGGCCGGTGTCCGCGCCGTAGGCGCCAACGGCGAGCGCTCGATGGCCGCGTCCATGCCGGCGCCCAACATGCCTCGCGGAACACCGGGCGCCGCCCGGCCGGCTGCACCGCGCGGTGGACAGCCCACCGGTCCGCCGCCGCCGGTTTGTGGCGCGTGAGTCGGACTCCGACACGACTTTGGACCACTCACACTCCCACCTGACCGCCGAGTTCAGTGGAGTCCCCGCCGAGCAGTTGCGCGACGCGACGCTGCTCGGCGGTCTGTTGATTGCCGGGGCAAGCGCCGTGGGCTTCAGCACTATCGGAGTGCCGACCGTGCGCCATCAATCGGACGGCGGAATCTCGGCCGTGCTGCTCCTGGACGGAGCTCATATCGCGATTCATTCGATTCCCGAACGGCAGACGCTGCTATTCGACGTGGTCGCGCCGGCTTCGCACGACTTTCGCAAAGCCGTTGAGGTCTTTTCGCGCCGGCTCACGGCGCGAGACGTCAAGAGCGACACCCGCGGACGCGGATGAGAACTCTGCTAGCGCCGGCGCACCTCGCGCTGACGGTCGTCATTCTGATCTGGGACATCGTGTTGGCGGGGCGCATGGCGCAGAACCGTCAGGCGCCGCGCGTTTTTCAAGCGCTCTGCGGGCTCGCCGCGCTCCTCGTGCTTCCCGGACTTCTGCTCACGCTCGCGACGTCGACGGTCATCACCGGTCGCGCGGTCGTGGCGATGGACTGGTTGTGGCCCGTCGTACTGGCGCTGTTCGCGCTTCAGGCGGTGTACGCCTTGGTCCGCCGCATGGTCAATCCGCTCTGGGGCTTTCCGATCGCGATCTACAATGTGCTGATCGCGATCGTCGGGTTCGTGCGATACATGATCGGGCATGGGCACGCATCGGTCGAGCCGCTGGCGCCACTGCTTGCGGCGCAGAGTCTGGCCATGGTCTTCGCCGGCGGAACGCCGAGCGTCTTGGCGACGCCGTTCTACCTGAACATGCCGATGGTGTCGCCGGCGTTTCCCGCGCTTCGTCCGCTGACCGGCTCCTTTCGGCTGGTAATGTCGATCGTCGCGGTGATGTGGATCTTGTTCATCGGGGTCCTCGGGTTTCCGCGCGCTGTCGTTCAGTTGAGGAACTACGAGGCTCATCGACGCGACCCGCTGCGCGAGCGACCCGACGGCGATTTCGCGATTGGGCTCAAGATCCTCCCCGACATGGCGTCGCCGCCGCCTCCGCCGGCGATCCGCAGCGACTCGGCGCTCGTGGACACGATGGACGTGGACGCGATCGAAGTCGTCGTCGTTCCCGGCGCGAGCCGGCTGGCGATCGACTCGCTCGCCCGCGCGCTCGACCCTGCTCGCCGTGACAGCGCGCTGTTGATCGTGGCGCTCGGGTACCGCGGCAAGCTCGTTCCGGAATTGGAGAAGGCGCCGCTCGATGAATCACAGCGACTCGCGACGCTGCGACTCGTGGTCGATCGTCTGCGGCCCGACATCGTGCTGCCGGCCGAGGATCCGTACGGCAGCGGCGAACGCGCCGTCGGCGCGTTGCCGCCCGAGGAGTGGGAGGCGTATCTGTCGCGTGCGGCACACGTCGCCAAGGGGATCGACCGGAACGTGCGCATCGGCGTGGCAGCGTCGGCGTATACGCGCAACGACAGTGTGTTGTATGCGTGGGCCGCCGCGCCACGTTCGCCGATCGATATCGTGGGCTTCTCGCTCTTTCCGTCGCCGTACGTCGGAGGCGGCATTCAGGCGGATACGCGCACCGCCGATCGCTGGATGAGCGTCATGCGACCGCGAAAAGAACACTGGGTGTTCGCGACCGGCGGCTATCCGCTGGCGTATGGTGAGCGGAGCCAGGAGGAGGCCGTGTGGGAAGTCATGGCCTGGGCGACCGATCACCCGATCATCAAAGGGTTGATCGTCTACGAGGCGGGTGACTACGGCCAGTCGCGCGGACTTCGAGCGCCCAACGGCCGATTGCGCCCGGCCGCGGGCGCCGTCATGCGGGCGTTGCGTGGACTGCGCGAGTCGGCGCGGTAGCGGCAACGGCGCCGCCATTGCCGGGTGATGGCCGGTTGAGGACGTAGAAGAAGCGGCCGTCGGCCGCGTTCACTTGCACTCCCGCGATCACATAGCCGCGGGACAGCGCCCACTGGAAATGCTCGCGCACTGTTAGCCGCCATGTGTGGGCGATGGCGCGCGATCGGCTCATGACTTCCAGGACGTTGGCCGGAATCTCGATCAACGCCGTCTCCGGCGTCCGGTCGTCGGTCGCCATGGTGACGTCGCGGACCCGCGGGAACGCCGTGAGGATAGGAGCGAGGTCCTGTGTCGGGAGCGAGAGCGGCACTCGGGGACGGGCGCTTGTCTCGAGGCAGACGACAATGCGATCGGTGGCCAGTCCGTAGTGGAGCGGGCTGTCGGTAGTGCCGTACATGTCGGGGACGTAGTCGACGACCGTTGCTCCGAGCCGGTTGAGGTTGAAGTAAGCGTTCTTGGCCATCAACGGATCGAATGACCAGTAGATGCGAGTGATGCCGCGCGCGGCGAGCACGTCGCGTTGGTACTCTTTGAGCACGCGGCCCACGCCCATGTTGCGCGCCGTCTCTCGGACGCCGAGCATGTGCGACCAGTGTGCGAGTTGTCCGTCGCGGACGCCGCTGATGCCGAAGACGAATCCGAGCAGCGTGTCGTGTTGGTCGAATGCACCGGCGGCGAGTCCGCCGACGTATTCGACCACGTGGAGGAGTGTGGCGGGGACGACGTCGGCCTGGTCCCAGCCCCAGACGTGTCGCTGCAGCTCGACGCAGGCGTGGCCGTCTTCTACGGAGGTGAGTGGTCGAATTTGCACGCTCGCGCCGCCGACGAGGCGGGTGACGTGGGCGGCGTCCGGTCCGGACGTCGGCGACAAGTGATCAACCATGCGGCTCGAGGCTGAGGGAGGATCGCCGGGACGGCAGCCCAACGGTACAGCGCGGAATGGTATACCGCAACGGTCGACCGTGCGGCGTGGCCGCCGCGGGCGATTGACAGCGGCCCGGCCGGGGTGATATTGGTGTCGTCATACCAATTTGGTATGCCAGATCGTCCTGCCCCGACCGCCGCGCCACCCGGGCGGCGGCGGCGGGCCCCTCTCCACCGAGACTGCGCTCATGATCATCAGCCGGCGCCGCGCTCCGCGGCCGTGGATCCTCGCCGCGACGCTCACCGCGTTCGGACCCCTGGCCGCCGCCCAGGAACCCTTTCCCGGACTCGACGCGTACGTCACGCAAGGCCTCGCCACCTGGCACGTACCGGGGGTCAGCATCGCCATCGTTCGCAACGATTCGGTGCTCTACACCAAAGGCTACGGCGTTCGCGTGACCGGCGCCCCCGCAGCCGTCGACGACCGCACGCTGTTCGAGATCGGCTCGAGCTCGAAGGCGTTCACCGCCACTCTCGTCGCCATGCTCGTCGGCGACGGCAAGATGCGCTGGGACGCCCACGTCTCCGATTATTTGCCCGGCTTCCGTCTCTACGATCCGTACGCGAGCGCCGAGCTCACGGTGCGCGACGCCCTCACGCATCGCAGCGGGCTGGCGCGCGGTGAACTGGTCTGGCTCGGCGCCGGCATCTCGCGCGACGAAGTGCTGCACCGCATCCGCTACCTCAAACCCGCGTGGGGATTCCGCGCCCGCTTCGGCTACCAAAACATGATGTATCTCGCCGCGGGCGAAGCGGCGGCAAAAGCGGCCGGCACGACATGGGACGACCTGGTCGCCAAACGCATCTTCGAGCCACTCGGCATGACCTCCAGCATCACGTCGGCGCCCGACGTCAAGGAGCTCAACATCGCGTCGCCGCACACAGCGCCTCACGACAGCGTGCGCGCCCTCGCCCGCAGCAGCCTCGATGACATCGCGCCCGCCGGGTCGATCAACTCCAACGCGCGCGACATGGCGCAGTGGCTCCGCTTCCAGCTCGCCGACGGCGTGTACAACGGCAAACGTCTCGTGAGCTCGGCCGCTCTCAAGGTGACACACTCGCCGCAGACGATCATCGGTGCAGGAGAGCTCGGCCCGGTCGACTCGCTCGTCACGTTCAGCACGTACGGCATGGGCTGGATCGTCGAGGACTACCGGCACGAGCTCGTGTGGCAGCACGGCGGCAACACCCTCGGCATGACGGCCGCCGTCGGCATGATGCCAGAACACAAGTTCGGCGTGGTCGTGCTGAGCAACATGGCGGGCTCGCAACTTCCAGGTATCCTCATGCGTTACATCTTCGAGCGCCAACTCAAGCTTCCGCCACGCGACGTGAGCGCCGAAGCGTACAAGGCCTATCTCGTTCAGCGGCACCGCGCGGACTCGGTCGAGAAGGCCCAGCTCGCCCAGCGCACGCCGGGCGGTAAACCGGCACTCGCGCTCACCGCGTACGCGGGCACGTACAGCGACAGTCTGTACGGCGATGCGACCGTGTCGGTGCAGGATGATCACCTGGTCCTGACGCGCGGCGAGTGGAAGGGCCCACTCACGTACTGGAACGACGAGAACTTCCGGTGGAGCGAGCTCTCGATGTTCATCAAGTTCGACGTTGCGCCGAGCGGCACGGTGAGCGGCATGACGTTTGGGCTTCCCGGCGACGTCACGAACCTGACCCGCAAGCCGTTACGCCCAAGCTCACCGGCTGCTCGACACGTTCTTGTCCCGCAGAAACCGCGAGAAAAAGTCCTGCATGCGTCCGAAGAGGTAAAGCCACCGGCTGTGCATTAGCGTCTCGTGCGTGTCGTCGGGGTTGACGATCAGCTCGAAGTGGACGTCGTGGGTACGCAGCAGGTCGACGAGGCCGATCGTCTGCGAGAAGTCGACGTTGCGGTCGTCGTCGTTCTGCCAGACCAGCACCGGCGATTTCCACTGATCGATCGCCGAGATCGCCGACGATTTGTATGAGACGCTGCTCGTGTCGAGCGAGTTGCCCCAGAGATGCACGCCCGCCATGTCGACGCCGGCGGCGAAAATATCCGAGTTGCGCGCGAGCGCCTGCGCCGTGAGCACGCCGCCGTAGGACAGTCCCCAGATGCCGATGCGCGTCGGATCGACGTCGGCGCGCGTCTCGAGATACTTTCCCGCCGCGAGCACGTCGCGGTACTCGGCGTTGCCGCGACCGCCAGTGTTCGGCGCGGTGCGGAATGATTTTCCGTAACCGATTCCCGAGCGATAGTTCACGGACATGACGATGTAGCCCTGACTCGCCAGCCACTCGTTTACGGCATACGCCATGTGGTAGAAGTCCATGTAGTGGTAGCCGAGGAGCATCTGGCGAATCGGACCACCATGAACGAACACCACGGCCGGCCGGCGCTCGCCCGGCTTCAGATCCTTCGGCAGGAAGAGCTGATTGTGAAACTCGACGCCGTCTTCGGCCTTGAGCACGATCGGTTCGGGCGCAACCTGCGTCACCGCGAGATAGTCCTTCGTGAGCGCGGGATAGACCAGCCTCTTCGCGCCGCCGTCGAGCGAGACGACGCCGACAGACATTGGACGCGTCGCCGTGGACGTGAGCACGGCAATCTGTTTGCCTGACGCGAGCGCCGCCGGGTACATCTCGATCTCGCTTCCCGTCGTGATCTGCACGGCGGGTCCGCCGGCCGTCGGTACACGCCAGACGTGACGCCGATCGATGTCGCCGACGTTCGTCGCATAGAACATTGTCTTGCCGTCGCTCGACAATCCGAGCGACTCCACCGCGCCGGTGCCCGGCGTCAACTCGACGGGCGTCGTGGTACCGCCCGCGGGGTTCACCGAGTAAAACCGAATCCACTCCTCCGGCTCCTGCGCGAAGATGATGTGATCGCCGGCCCACGTGATGGCGTTGATGTTCGGGAACGTCTTGTCGTTGGGCTGGTTGTGCCAGAACTCGTGTCCCTCGCCGGTGGTTGCATCCGCCACCATGAGCGAAAGCGAATAGCCGCCTTTGAATACGGCGCGATAGAGTCCGTCTGCGCGTACCGTGTCGTTTCCGAGGCCTCCGCCACGACCAGCGTTGCCGCGACCGCGCCCAACGGCCGGCCCCGACGGCCCGCCGATACCGCCGACGCCGGGCTGCGCCTGTTGCCCGAACGGCGTTCCGGGGCGACGAATGAACGCCACGCGCTTGCTGTCGGACGACCACGTGGGGCTCAAATCGAAGTCGACGCCGGGCGCGAGATAGGTCACGCGGCGCGATTTCATATCGTACACGGCAACGTACGAGTGATTCTCACGCGCGCTCACGAACGCCAGACGCGAGCCGTCGGGCGACCAGCGCGGCGTCGTGTTGCGTCCCCACTCCTTGATGAGCGGTTGATCCGCTTTGTCCGGCGATGAAGGTGCTGCAGGTGCTGACTGCGCAGTGCGAACGCGGAAGATCTGGCCGTCCTTGGCGAACGCCACGGAGGCGCCATCGGGCGACAACGCGCCGGCGTCGCCTTGCGTGAGCTTCCACGCACCGGCGCCGTTCGTCTTCGCCGCCCAGATGGCGCGCTCGGGGCCATTGGGATTGCTCGACGGATTCGCGATCCACCCTTCACGATTTGGCTCGCTGCCGCGCGTGAACGTGACGATCGATCCGTCGTCGGAGATCTCGAGATCCGAGAGTATCACGCCGTCGTCGTCGAGGAACTTGGTCAGGCGCACGGGCTTGAAGTCCGGCGCAGCGGCCGCATACACGTTCCGCATGCCGCGCTCGTAGACGAGCCACGCGATCCGATCGGCTTTCTTCGCCGAGACGAGATCGGACGGAAACCCGGGGCTGATGAACGGCGCGACGGACGAGGCGGTCTGCGCAGCAATGCCGGTCGTGAACACCGCGGTCGAGAGCAACACGCCAATCCAGCTGCGGCGCATGAGGATTCTCCTATTTCGGAAAGCGAACGAGCTCGTTCATGAGCGGGATGCCACCCGTCACCGCCGTCGGCGTGTGCCGCGAGCAGACGATTGCCGGCGGCGTCCCGGCGACGCCGCAGTTCCCGATGACGTCGAAGTTCGTGGCGTACGGAATGCCCTCCGACGACAGGAACGTCGGCCCGTCGGCAACCTGGAAATGGACGTGCGGCTCGGTCGAGTTGCCGGAGTTGCCGAGCAATGCAACGACCTGGCCGCGCTTGACGTGGTCGCCGACCTTCACACGCAATGAGCCAGGCTGCACATGCGCGTACAGCGCGTAGCGTCCATGCCCGATGTCGATCGCGACGTGGTTGCCGCCCACCGTCACCATCGTGATCGGTACGGCGCGCGAGCCGGGTACATTCTGCGGGATGCTGTCCTTCGTTTCGACCACGATGCCGTCGGCGACAGCCAGCAAGGGCGTTCCGTATGCGTAATAGTTCTCATTCTTCGACGGGTCGCCGTGGTGAGAGCTGCCGGTCGAATCGACTTGCAGGAAGTCGATGGCGAACCGCTGGCCTATCGCCACGTGTCCCTCCAAGCCGAGCACCAACCGACGATGGCCGGACGAATTCGATGGTCCGTTGAATGCTGCCCACTCGCCGCGCACGGGCGGTGAGATCACAACGGCCTCGCGCTCGACGGGCGTTACCGTTCCTTCGAGTACTTCGAGCGTCGTGTCGGCCGGCGTCGTGCTCGAGTCGGCGGGTTCCGGCCTGAATGTCAACCGATGACGAAGCCTCGCAGGCGGATGCCTGGCGTCGACGGGAATCCACAGATAGACGTACGCACGCAGCCCCGCGCCGATCCTGGCGCGCTGCGCGGCGGGGATCGGCGGCGCGGGGCGGGCCATCGCGCGCAACAACGCGCTGTCGGCAAGGCTTATCACCGTTGCACCACTCGCGTCGTCCATCACCTCGACGCGGCGCAGAATCATCGGCGTCGACGTGAGGTTCGTGACGTGCAGCTCGTACGCCAGGAACGCGCCCGAGTCACCGACCGCCACCGTCGGCGCCTTGGGCACTCGAAACTCGATCGACGGCGGAATCTTCACCTGTGCGCGCGCCGCGCTCGGCGCTGCCGCGACGGCAGCGCCGAGCGCCACCAGAACTTGCCACGCACGACAGGTCATCAGGGTTTGTTGATATTCGGATTGTTGATGCGCTCGACGTCGGGCAACGGGAAGCAGGACTGTTGGTCATAGACGCCGCCGCCGATCGCGTACGCCGTTCCCGCCAACGGAAGCATCGGCAGCTTGTACCGGCGGAGATCGCCGAGGCGATGTCCTTCGAGGAAGAGCTCGCGTCGGCGCTCTTCCACGAGTTGCGTCAACACCTGCGCCGCGGTTTGTCCCGTGGCGTCGTAGGCCGGCAATCCGGCGTGCGTTGCGCGCGCTGCATTGATCGCCGAGACCGCACCTGGTACATCGTTCGCCGCGAGTTTCGCGTCGGCAATGATCAGCTGCGCCTCCGCGTATCGCGCGATTGGCATGGGCGTATCCAACGCCGGGTACTTGTCAGCCGTCCAGATCACGGTGCCCTGCGCCGTCCCCGCCTTGTTGGTGTTGGTCACCGCGACCCGCGGATCGGGCGCGCCGTTGATCGTCAACCCACGGAAGCTTAGATCGACGGTCGACCAGTTGCCGTTGTTGATCGACGCGAACACCCAGTTCTCGCGACGCGTGTTCACCGCGTCCGTCGACATGTTGACGACGAATCCGGGCGGAATCTTCGCGGCGTCGGTAGCCGCGGCTGCTGGCTGACCGAGGTCGAGCAGCGTGCGCGCACGTCCGAGGAGGGCAAAATTCAACGTTGTGGCATCGTTCGCCGTCGTCGCCGCCGTCACGGCGGTATCGAATCGAGTCTTGGCCTCGGCGAGGATCTGCGCCGGCGTCAGCTCAGGTCCCACGTTGATCGCGGCAGAACACATGCCCTCGCCGAGCAGCGTGAGGCTATAGCCCGCGTACGCCGCGGCCTGCCCGATCAACTTCACACGACTGACCCCGGCCGGCATTTGGTCGTCCGTCCAGTCATGCAGTTTCGCGAGCACCGTGTCATTCGAGCCGCGCGCGGTGGAAAGCGTGGTGTAGATCGCCGGTTGCTGGTTCACCGACGTGCACTGTTGGGTTCCGTACGGTCCGCTCGAGGTGAACGATCGGCGGTCGAAGTCGAAGTTCGCCGTGCTGGCAATCGCGTCGGACAGTTCGTCGGTGAACAACCCGCTGCCGACCACGTATCGCGAGAACGCGCATTCGAAATCTCCAATAGCGCCGTTGACGAGCACTTGGGCGTTGGCTGGAACGTATGTCGATGCCGCCGAGAGTGACCCGGGGTTTGATTGCTGAAGGCTCGTCAGATCGCGGCAGGCGATGCCGGCGATCATCGGAAAGGAAACCACCGCGGCGAACATCAGCCTGCGGCGTGACTGGACATTGTTGATCATCGGGAGATCTCGTCTCCGAGAGTTAATGGACATGGGTCACCACGCGACGTTGACGGTACCAATGAGACGGAACGGCGGCGGCGACACCCCTTGGTCACTTGGCGAAACCGTGCCTGTAGTTGCGCTCGGAGTCGCGCTCATCGCTTCCGGATCCAACCCGCGGAACTTGGTCCACGTGTGTAGCTCGCGCGCGGCGAGTGTGAACGATACGCGCGATAAGCCGCGTACCCAGCGCGCGGGTACGTCGTACGTCGCAGAGACTTCCCGCAGCTTCACGAAGTTTCCATTCTGGAAATACTGATCCCAGTAGTTCCCGGCGAACGCTGCGGTCGTCGCCTCGGCCTCGTACAGCACGGAGTACTCGTTCGGGAAGTAGTTCGCCCGGCACAGGCCCGCCCCGAGAATGAGGGTGCAGCGCTCGAGCTCGACCGTCCCCAGCTCCGTGTATCCGCGCTTGAAGTCGACGAGGCCGTATAGACGCAGCCGCCCGATCGTGACCGTGTTGGCGACCGAGCCCGTCGTGGCGGGCGTCTGCGTTCCCATGAATGCGAACGGCGCGCTTGCGCATGCGACTCCTCCACCCTTGCCATCGTCGCACTTGACGTTCGTCGCAAAACCGGTGGCATTGCGGTCCGCCGACAAGACTCGCTTCGACCAGAAGCCGTTGACAGGATAGCCGACCACGTTCGCCGGCCCTACGGCGGTGATGAGCGATGGAAGGCCGCCGAGACTCTTGATCACGTCCTTATTCGTACCAATGTTGCCCGCGATCTCCCACGCAAGGTTGCGCCTCCGGATCGCCTGGAACGTCGACTGTATCTCGAGACCGTGATTGTCGACGCGTCCGAGATTCGCGAATCGGCTGCCCGGGAATCCACTCGACGGCGCGACCGCCTGGTTGATGATTTCATCGTACGTGCGTCGGCTGAAGTACGTCAGACTCATTGTGAGACGGTCGGTGATCCCCGACTCAAAGCCGAGCTCCAGCTCTTTTCCGCGCTCCGGTTTGAGATCCGGATTGCCGATTGTGAACGGCGTTACTCCGGAGGCGCCATTCGCGCCGGTCACCGGGTTGAAGGTACGGAGCGCCGAGAACGCCTGCGGCTGACGACCCGACTCGCCGTAGGCCGCGCGCAGGCGCAACGTCGGGATCGTGCTGCTCCAGTGCCAAAACGGTTCTTCATTCACGACCCATGATGCGCCGACCTTGGGATACGTCACCCATTTGAACTGATCGCCGAACGCACTGTTGTTGTCGACACGCATGGCGCCCGTAATGAACAACCGATCGCGCCAACCGAGCTGCTCCTGTGCGTAGGCCCCGATCGTGGTGTTGATCGTCTGCTGTTGATCGGGCGCCAACTTGACGGTGCCGGCGCTAACTGTTTCGACGCCGGGCGCCGGAAATCCCGTCGACCCTAGGAAGCTCTGATTGAGCTCAGTGTTGTAGAACTGCCCGCCGATCGAAAGGTTCGACGCCAATGCCGACGTCAGGTTGACCTTCGCCGTTCCGTTGTAGTCCGCCGAAATGATGGAGTTGTGACGCAGCGTCTGACCAATGCGACCCGCCGCGGTCAGCGCCGAGAGTGTGGCCGCGAGGTCGGGCGGCGCGAAATGCTCGATGGCGCGTGAGTCTTCGCCGACATAATCCACGCCGACGATGCCGCGCTGTGTGAACCAATTGGTCGGGCGATTCGTGACCGTGACACTCCCCGTGAAGCGATTGGTGGCGTCAGAGTTGTCGTACAGCTGCTGCGGCACCTGCGGCAGCGTAGCAAAAAAGCCGTGCGTCGCGGGACTCAACAGAATGTGTCCGACTTGCGCGCCGAAGAGGGCCGAGGCGCCTACCTCGGCGCCGAGGTGATCGGACTTGTCGACAAAGTTCAGGCTCGTCGTCACATCGCTGCTCGAGCCGACCGGTACGCTGACGTTCAAGTGCGCATTCGCCGCTCGTGACGAGTTGTTCGGCTCGATGCCGTAGTCGTTTTCGTATCCCGAGGCGATGTAGTACCGCACTAGGTTCTGTCCTCCGGACGCCGACGCGTTGTACTGGCGAGTCAGCCCGGTCTTGAATATCGGACGCCCGCTGTCTGCCTCCTGCTGCACACCGTTCCAGAGAACGAGGTTGCCCGCTTTGTCCTTGTCATAGTTGTCTCCGATTCGACCCGCGGCGTTTCGAAACTGGATCGATCCCACCGACGCCTGTCCCGCCATCACGGTCCCGCTTCCCGCTGACCCTCGCTTCGTGATGATCTGAATGACGCCGCTCGATGCTTCCGTTCCATAGATCGTCGCCGCCGCGGGTCCGCTGATGACCTCGATGCTTTCGATGTCGTCCGGATTGATATCATTGAGGCGTCCCGCGACGAGCGCCCCTTGGGTGCCAAGCCCGCCCGTTCCCACCGGCCCGAGTCCGGTCTGGCTATTCACGCGAACGCCGTCGATGTAGATGAGCGGGTTGTTGGACAGCGAGATGCTGCTTCGCCCACGAATCTGAATAGCCGGTACCGCGCCGACGCGTCCCGACGTCGTCTGCACGGAGAGCCCCGGAGATCGAGCGTTGAGCAAACTCGTAATGGTCGTCGCGGCCGACTTTTCGAGCTCGGCGCTCGCGTCGATCGTCGAGACGGCGTTGCTGATCGATCGTCGCAACTCACCACCGGCAGTCCCCGTCACGACGATTTGGTCCAGCGCGACGGCCGCAGCCTCGAGGCTGAAATTCGCCGTCACCTCGGCATTGGCCGCGACCGTTACCGTCTGCCGGACCACCACGTACCCGATGCGTCGCGCGGCGAGGCTGTGTCGGCCAATTGGAACATTGACGATTCGATACCGGCCGTCGGCGCCGACGGTCGCGCCAAGCCGTGTCCCTTCGACGGTGATCGCCGTCAATCCGAGCGGCTGGCTCGAGCGGGCGTCCGTGACCTGTCCAATGATGGTTCCGGTCTGCGCGTGCAACGCCGGCACTCCGGCGAGCATCGCGGCGAACATAAGCCCTCCGACGATCAACGTGCTCCGCGGGGGCCACTGGCCAAACAGTTTTCGCATTCGCTAACCCTCATGGTCGGAAGGAGCTGCAACAGCGTGAACGTGAGCGACATCGGCCGCAGTGCGCCGCGAATGCGCGCGCCACAGATAGAACGCCGGCGTTCCGATCACCACCGCGCCGAGGCCGATCAGCGCGCGCTGCGGCTGCTCCCGCAGGGTGTTCAGCACGAGCGCCGCCGCTGAGGCGACGAACAGAATCGGCGTAATGGGATAACCGGGCGTCCGAAACGGGCGGACCGCGTCCGGGTGCCTTCGGCGTGATGAGAAAATGCTCAAGGCGCCCAACCCGTAGAAGATCCAGCCGGCAAACACGACGTACGTGAGCAGCTGCTCGAACGTGCCGCTGATCGCGAGGACCGACGACCAGAGCGCGAGCAGCACGATCGCCGCCGCGGGCGTCCCGAATCGCTCGTTGACGATCGCGAGCCGGGCGAAGAACACGCCGTCGCGTGCCATCGAGTAGTACAGCCGCGGCGCGGTCATCATGAGACCGTTCGTCGCGCTGAAAATCGACACCAGCACGAGCGCGCTGAGCAGAACGCCCGAGGCCGAGCCAAGCACTGTGCGGCTGGCGTCCGCCGCTACATGGTCGCTCTGCGCGGCTGCCACCGGGCCAAGCGCGGCGATGTATCCGGCATTCGCGACGACATACAGCACGATGAGCGCAAACGTCGCGACGGCGATCGCGCGCGGAAACACGCGCTGCGGATCCTTCGTTTCCCCCGCCGAGAACGTGACGTACTGCCACCCTTCGTACGCCCAGAGCACGCCGATCATCGCGGTGCCGGCGCCGGTCAGCACGCCGGGCGTGAACGTGGCCGGCCAGAGCGGTCCGGGGTTCCGCCAGCCGTGCCCCATGACGATCAATGCGAGGCTCAGGAGGAACAGCGCGCCCACCTTGGCCGAAGTGGTCCAGTTCTCGACCGTCGCGCTCCCGCGAGTTCCGCGCACGTTGACGACCGTGATGACGAGGATGACCGCGACCGAAATGAGCTTGGCCACCACCGGAGTGATCGGCAGGATCTGGCCGAGATAGGTGGAGAAGGCAACGGCGAGCGTCGCGACCGATCCGCTGGCGATGACGAAGAAGCTCGCCCAACCGTAGAGAAACGCGGGCAGCGGACCGAACGCGTCGCGGATGTACGAGTACAGTCCCCCCGCGTCCGGGTGCATCGCTCCAAGCTCGGCGTAGGTCAGCGCGCCCAGGAACGACAGCACGCCGCCCACGACCCACACGAGTAAGGCCACCCCGACCCACGACTGCGTCTGGCGCAACACCACACCGGGCACCAGGAAAATCCCGGAGCCGATCACCGTGCCGAGGGTGAGCATTACCAGATCTGTGAAGCCGAGCGTTCGCCGCAGCGTCGCGGTGCCGCTCACGGGCGCGTTCCCGGCTCGAGGCGAATGGGGCGCATCACACCGCCACCGTGGCGCGGGTGCCGGTCAAGACCTCGACACGCGTCGTGAGCGACTCGATGAATTCGGCGTCGACGCTCACGCCGAGGCCCGGCCGATCGCGTGGAACGCGCACCATGCCGTCGGCGTCCATCGTCCATTCGGGCGACACGACGTCGCGCTTCCAGTAGCGCGCACTCGGGCTCAGATCCCCCGGGAGCGAAAAGTTCGGCAGCGACGCGAGGGCCACGTTGTACGCTCTGCCGATCCCGGTCTCCAACATGCCGCCGCACCAGACGGGGATCCCGGCCGTCATGCATAGATCGTGGATGGCCTTTGACGTCGTGAATCCGCCGACGCGACCCGGCTTGATATTGATGATGCGACCGCTGCCGAGCTCGATCATGGCGCGGGCGCGATTCAGATCGGTGATCGACTCATCGAGGCAGAGCGGCGTCGCCATCCGCCGCTGCAGCTCGGCCAGCTGGAGAAGGTCGTCGGCGCCGAGCGGTTGCTCGAGCATGATGAGATGGAACTCGTCGAGCGCGGTCAGATGCGACGCGTCGGCGATGGTGTAGGCGGCGTTGGCGTCGGCCATGATTTCGACGTCGTCACCGAGCGCGTGACGCACCGCGCGGACGTACTCCAGGTCCTGGCCGGGCTGGATCTTGAGCTTGATCTTGCGATAGCCGGCGGCGACGGCGGCGACCGCCCGCTCGACCAGCCGCTCCGGCGTCGATTGGATGCCGAGCGAGATGCCGGTGGGAACACGATCTCTGGTACCGCCCAGGACCTCGGTCAGCGGAGCCCGTGCCATTTCGGCGCTGAGGGCCCAGCAGCCCATCTCGAGTGATGCCTTGGCCATGTTGTGCCCGCGAATGTTCTCGGCAAGCAGATCGTGGACGACGTCAGGTCCGGCGATCGTACGCCCGAGCAGACGGGGGGCGAGCCATTCGCGAATGGCCAGCCAGGCGATGTCGACGGTCTCGGGGGTGTAGTTGGGCAACGCCTGCGCGACGCATTCGGCCCACACGGTGGCGCCGTCACGCTCGGCGATTTCGAGCAGGAGAATGCGGCGGGTGGACTCGATGCCCGAGGAGATGCGGAACGGCTCCTTGAGGCCCAGGTGGATCTCACGCAGTGCGATGCGATCGATGCACAGCATTCGGACGGGGCGTAATAGGGAGGGCGCGCCTGGCCGGCGCGCGGCGCGGAAGCCGCCAACTGGGAACGCAGCCAACGTAACACACGGGCCGTCCGTCCGATAGACCATTTTGGTATACCAAATGGGCACGCGGCCGGCGGCCGCGGCCGGCCGTGGGGAGGTCGCAGCCGGCGGCGGTCCGGTGATTGACGCACGGCTTCCGCACTGGCCCGTCCATGTTTCCGCCGTGCTTCCGTCTTGCTATGGATTTGTCCGGGGAATAGGTTTGCCCTTCGTGCCCGCATCGACATCGAGACGTTCCAAGACGCAGTCGTCACCCCGCCGGACTCCGGCGGCGTCGCGCCGTGTGGCCGCCCACGAGCCGGTCGACAACGTCTCCCGCGTCTACCACGAGCTCCGTGAGCTGATCGTCGCCGGGCAGTTGCCGCCCGGCGCACGCGTCGCGGAACGAGCCGTCGTGGCCCGGATGGGACTGAGCCGGACGCCGGTGCGAAGCGCGCTGCACCGGCTGCAGCAGGAGGGCTTCATCGGCTCGGTCGGCCGGAGCGGCGATCAGCGATTGATCGTCACTCCGCTCACGCGCGGCGACGGCCGAGAGTTGTTTCTGATCGTCGGGCATCTCGAGGGATTGGCGGCGCGCGAAGCGGCGTCGCTGCCCGCCGAGCGCCGCCGAGCGCTCGTCAAGCGGTTGCGCGAGGTGAACCGGGCATTGTCGTTGGCCTCTCGGGCCAAGGCTGCCCCGAGCCGGCTGTTCGATCTCGACCTCGAATTTCACGAGACGTACGTCGAGGGCGTGGCCGGCCCTCGTGTCGTCGCGTTGCATCGCGCCATCAAGCCCCAGAGCGAGCGCTATGCTCGTCTGTACGTGAACGTGTTGCTCGACGAGTTGCCGACGTCGGTCAAGGAGCATGAGGCGATCGCGGCGGCCATCGCCAAGGGCAACCCGATCGCGGCGCAGCACGCCGTCGAGATGAACTGGCACAACGCCGCTGCGCGACTGGCCGCGGTCATCGCCGAGCACGGCGAGCGTGGTATCTGGCACATGCTCGACTCGGCCTCGGACAACGGAGCGCACAAGCAGCGACGATAGTCGGTCCCGCAGGCGCGGTCGTTCGCCCCGTGCACCCCGTGTCCGCATACGCCCGGGTTGCTCGCGGAGCGGTATACCGGCATAGTATACCGAGGCAGTTTTTTTCTACCGCGCCCCTCCCGGAGTCACCGATGCCCCGTCGATCGATCGCCCTCGCCCTCGGACTGGTGTGCGCCGCGAGTGCGCATGCCCAGGGCACGAGACTGCTCCGCCACCCCGCTGTGAGCCGCGACGCCGTCGCGTTCGAATACGGCGGCGATCTCTGGGTGGTCGGACGAGCCGGCGGACAAGCACGGCGCCTGACCGCGACACCCGACGTCGAGACCGATCCACGTTTCTCGCCCGACGGGTCGCTCATCGCCTTCTCGCGGACGGCGGGCGGCAACACCGACGTCTATGTCGTGCCGGCCGCCGGCGGCGATCCGAAACGACTGACATACCACCCCGGGCTGGACCGCGTGCGCGGATGGTCGCCCGACGGCAAGCGCGTGATCTTCGCGTCCGATCGCACGAGCGCGCCGCAAATCGCGTATCTGCGCCTGTGGTCCGTGCCGGTCGACGGCGGCTTCGAGGAGCCCCTGCCCATGCCGCGTGCGTTCAGCGGAACCTACTCACCCGACGGACGACACTTCGCCTACGAGGAGATCTCCACCGCCTTCACCCCCGACTGGTACGAGACGAGCATGTGGCGCCACTACCGCGGCGGCCGCACGCACCCGATTCGCGTCATGTCGTTGGCCGACTACTCCGTCGAGAAGTTGCCGTGGCAGAATAGCAACGATCACGATCCGATGTGGATCGGCAACACCGTGTACTTCCTCTCGGATCGGAACTTCACGACCAATCTTTATTCGTACGCGCTCGACACGAAACAGCTCAAGCAGCTCACGCATCACGATGATTTCGACATCATGAACGCGTCGGCCGGCCCCGACGCGATCGTGTACGAGCAGGCCGGGTACATCCACCTCGTCGATCTGAAAACCGGACAATCGCATCAACTCAACGTCGACGTCGTGGGGGACTTCCCCTGGGCGCGCGCGCAATTCAAGCGGGCCGGCAACATGGTTCGCGACGCGGTGCTGTCGCCGACCGGAGTGCGCGCCGCGTTCGAGGTGCGCGGCGACATCGTCACCGTGCCCACCGACAAGGGCGACTTCCGCGATCTCACACGCAGCCCGGCAGCGCACGATCGCAGTCCCGGCTGGTCGCCCGACGGAACGCAGCTCGCTTGGCTCTCCGACGCCAGCGGCGAATACCAGCTCATGATCGGCGATCAATCGGGCCTGTCGAAGCCGCGCGCCATTTCGCTTCCGGGCGCCGCGTTCTACTCCGGGCTCGAGTGGTCGCCGAACGGAAAGCTCATCGCCCTCGAGGACAACCATCTCGACTTGTGGGCCATCGACGTCGCCACCGGACACGCGACCAAGATCGATACCGACACGTACGCTACGCCGGGACGCGACTTCGACGCGACCTGGTCGTCCGATTCACGCTGGATCGCCTATACAAAGAGTCTCGACAGCCATCTGCGCGCCATTTTCGTCGCCTCGCCCGGCGCGGCGGACACAAAGCCGCATCAAGTCACCGACGGATTGGCTGACGCCATCTCGCCGGCGTTCGACGCCGGCGGAAAATACCTGTACTTCCTGGCCAGCACCGACTACGGATCGCGGACGGGCTGGGTCGAGATGAGCGCACTCGATCGACCGGTACGTCGGTCGGTGTATCTCACGGTCCTGAATGCGAGCGAACCGTCGCCGCTGTTGCCGGAGTCGGGCGACGAGCCCGCGGGCCCCGCACCGACGAGAGCACGACCCGACTCCGTGGTCCGCATCGACTTCGCCGGCCTGACTCAGCGAACGCTCAGTCTCGACATTCCCGCCGCCGACTACGCGAGCCTCGCCGCCGGGCCGGCGGGAACCGTATTCTACGCCGAACCGATCACCGAGGGACCAGGCCGCGGCGGAATGCGGCTCCAGCGCTATCAGCTCAAGGAACGCTCGGCGACGCCGTTCCTCGACGGCATTCGCTCGTACACGCTCTCCGCCGATCGCAAGAAGCTGCTCTACTCGGCGGCTGGTGGACGGTGGGGTGTCGTGCCCACGGACAAGCCGGCGAAAGTCGGCGACGGTCCGGTCAACGTCGCGCAGGTCGAGACGTGGGTCGATCCACACGCCGAATGGGCGGAGATTTTTCGCGAGTCCTGGCGCACGCAACGCGACTTCTTCTACGATCCCAAGATGCACGGCGCCGACTGGCAAGCCGTGCTCGCGAAATACAGTCCGCTCGTTCCCTACGTCAACCACCGGTCCGATCTGGGATACCTCGTCGCGCAGACGGGCGGCGAGTTGGTCGTTGGGCATTCGTACCTGATCGGTGGCGGTGATCTGCCCGGCGACCCGCCGGTTCCCGTTGGTCTCCTCGGCGCCGACTACACCGTCGAGAACGGACATTATCGGATTCATCACATCCTCACCGGTGAGAATTGGAATCCCGATCTCCGCGCGCCGCTGAGCGCACCGGGAATTCAGGTCGTCGAGGGCGACTACCTGCTCGAGGTGAACGGCCGGCCCGTTGCGCCGCCAATGAACGTGTATCAGGCGTTCGAAGGAACCGCCGGGCGTCAGACCGTCATTCGGCTGAACAGCAGTCCATCAATGGAGGGTTCGCGGTTGGTGACCGTCGTTCCCGTTGCGAGCGAGGAAGGATTGAGAACGCGCGCGTGGATCGAGAGCAACCGTCGCAAGGTCGACGAACTGTCGGGCGGACGGCTTGCGTACGTGTGGCTGCCCAACACGTCCGTTCCAGGCTACGCCGCGTTCACGCGGTACTTCTATTCGCAGCAGGATAAGGAAGGAGCGATCATCGACGAGCGATACAACCACGGAGGGCTCGTGGCCGACTACATCGTGAACGAGCTCGATCGAAAGCCGATGGGCTATTTCGCGATGCGCGACGGCAAGACGTGGACGTCGCCCGGCGCCGGGATCTTTGGGCCGAAGGTCATGCTGGTCAACGAGTCGGCAGGCTCGGGCGGCGACGCGCTTCCCTACTATTTCCAGCTGCGCCACATCGGCCCGCTGGTCGGAACGCGAACGTGGGGAGCTCTCGTCGGCACGACCGGCTCGCCCACGACGATCGACGGCGGAAGCATTACCGCGCCGAGTTTAGCGTTCTATAATTTGCAGGGCCATTGGGCGGTCGAGAATGAAGGCGTCACGCCGGACGTCGAGGTCGAGTACACACCGGCGGATGTGATCGCCGGGCACGATCCGCAGCTCGAGCGTGCCGTGCAGGAGGGCCTCAAGCTGCTCAAGCAGAACACGTTCGCCCATGTGGGCCGGCCGGCACCGATCGACCGGGCGTCGAAGAAGCAACCGTGAGCGACGAGCGCCTCGGTGTATCTCGGTACGCCGAGGCGCCTCGTCACCGACGGCAGGTGCACTCGCCGTCAGTAGCCTGACGCGCCCCACATCGCGACCGCGATTTCGCCGAGCGCTTGCCCCACGAGCAACGCCGCATCGCCCCGATAATTCGGCGGGAACGGAATTCGATTTCCGTAAATAGCAAATGACAATCGCTTTCCGCTCGACGTCGTCATGTAACCCGCGAGCCCTTTCCCCGTGATGATCATGCGGCGGTTGAGCGGATCGAACAGTGAGAATGTCCCCGTCTTCGCGAACACTTTGCCGGCGGCAGGCGTGTTCGGCTGGATGTTCCACAACGTGCCGTCGCGACCGAGAATGGGAAGGGCGCGCCGAAACACCGCCGTGTCCGGACGCGTCGCCATGTAGGCGAGGTACTGCACCATGAACGCCGGCGAGAAGAACGCGCCAGGCGCGCCGCCCGCGCCGTCCCCCTGCGCGGCGGCCATGAGGTCCAGGCCCGCCTTCGTCAGAAACTCATGCTCGGCGTCGAGACCCGCCTGCGCCGCGCCGTGGCCGGGCGTATGACCGGCGAGCGCGCCCACGACGTAGGGCATCATGCTCGCGTGCAGATTCTGACTCACCTTCAATGTCACCTTGGCCTCTTCGGCGAACGGCAGTGACACGTGTTCGGCGACGCGAGTCGAGTCGGCGTATTCAGCGCTGAGGCGCGGGAAGTCGGCGTGCATTCCGGCCGCACCGCCAGATACCGTGATGCCACGGTCGTGCAGCGCCATTACGAGCGCGCGCGCCGCGTAATCCGCGGGGTCGTCGACGTTCACGCTCATCACCAGCGGTTTCGCGTCGCTCGCGAGCGTGCCGATGAGATGCACCGTCTCCCCGGCACTCGAGTCGCGCGTCACCATGCGACGAAGCGTCGACGCCGAGTGTGCGGCGCCAGTGGTGATCTCGTTGGTGATCTTGAACATTCCGAGATCCGGCGAGGGACGAACGCTTGCCGCGTCGCCCGGTTTAGGTCCGGGCGTAATCAACAAATCGACCACGTTGTCGTTGAGGACGACCGGCGAGATCGTCACGCCTGTGCCTAGTTCGCGATCACCTTGCGGAAACAGGCTCACGTCGACGAGCACGCGCCCTTCGACCTGTTTGATGCCGCGCGCCGCGATTTGCCCCGCGAGGTCGCGCATGGCGGTCAACGGATCGCCGATCGCTTTGGCCACCGAGTCGCCACGTCCAGCGTACGAGTGGTCTTCGTCGCTGAAGCCGAGCGTGTCGCCAATCGCGCGACCCGAGAGATTCGGATCGCCGGCGGCGACGAGAACGAGATCGCCTTTGACTACACCATGGTCGATCGGACCCGTGCGATACACCGGCGTGTGGAATCGATAATCGGCGCCGAGAAGCGCGAGCGCCGTTCCCATGGTGAGGAGCTTGGTCGTCGAGCCGGGCGTGAACAGTTGCTCAGCGTTCAAGCCGAACACCATTTTCTTTGCGTCGAGATCGTACGCCGCGACGCCGAACGTCGCGTGGACGAATTCGGGCCGCGCGTTGATCTCGGCGATTTTGGCCGCGAGCGTCTGAGTCTGCGCCGATGCTGCGTGCGCGCCGACGAGTGCAAGCGTCGCGAGCAGCGGGATTGCCTGAGCGCGCGCGATCACTGAGTCGCTCCCGGCCCGCGCAACGCGCGCCCCGCTTTCGCTCCCGTATGCTTGCCGTGATCGATCGTCACCACGCCGTTGACGAGCACCCACTCGATGCCCGTCGGAAATTCCATCGGCTTCTCGTACGTCGCTTGATCTTGCAGCTTGTCGAAATCGAAGATCGTGACGTCCGCCCAGTTGCCGACAGTGATCGTACCGCGATTCGCTAGACGCATGCGCGTCGCTGGCCAGCCGGTCATCTTGCGAATTGCCTCCGGCAAGGTGAGAACGTGCTGCTGCTTGACGTACTTCGCGATGACGCGCGGAAAGTTGCCGAAGCTTCGCGGATGCGGAAGGCCGGTCTCGTCGGGCACGCCGATCTGCGCTACGGCGCCCGCGTCGCTACCGATGCTCGTCCACGGAAAGCGCAGCGCCGTCTCGATGTCGGGCTCGCCCATCATGTGATAGATCGCCATGACCCGGCCACGTCCCTGCGATACGAGATCCCACGCGGCGTCGGCGGGATCCTTGCCCGTCTCCTTGGCGATTTGCGCGATGGTCTTCTGCTCGTACTTCGCGTTGTCCGGATTGCGCGCGTTGACGAGCACCACGCCGTCCCAGCCGCCGGCCGCCTCGACGATGTTCCACCAGCCCGGCGAGCCGGTCGTGAGCTCGTGTTTGAGACGCGCCCGCACTTGAGGATTCGCTAAACGCGCCTTGAGGGAGTCGACGCCGCCCTCGTGCGCCCAACTCGGGATCGTCGCTTCGAGGCCCGTGCCTCCTGCCGTGTAGACGTACATGTCGGCCGCGACATCTAGCCCGCGCGCGCGCGCGGCGTCGACCACCTGACGAACGGAATCCATGAGCACGCCCCAACCCGGCTTGTATGCCACCTTGAGGTGGAAGATCTCCGCAGGCAAACCAGCTCGCTCGCTGATCGTGACCAACTCGTTGATCGCGCCGATGACCCCTTGCCCCTCGTCGCGCATGTGGCTCGCGTATGTGCCGCCGTATGCGGCGGCCGCCTTCGCCACTTCGACCAGCTCGTCTGTCGTGCTGTAGCTCGACGGCGGATAGATGAGCGCCGTCGTCATTCCCATCGCGCCGCCACGCATTGCGGTGTCCATGATCGCGCGCATGTGCGCGAGCTCTGCCGCGTTGGGCGCACGCGCGGATTGCCCGAGCACCGCTTCACGCGCCTGGGTCTCGCTGAAGTAGCTTCCAAAATTGATGCTGATGCCGTTCTTCTCGAGGTTCGCGAAGTACTCGGCGACGCGTCCGGCCGGCACCGGTGTCCCACCCTCGCCGCCGATCGCCGTCGTGACTCCCTCCTGCAGCTTGTTCTCGGCGAGTCCGTTGCGCGGCAGCACAGATCCGGATTGGTCCATCATGTCGATCCACCCTGGACTCACGTATTTGCCCGACGCGTCGATCTCCTTCTTTCCGCGAGCGGTGATCTTTCCGACCTTCGCGAACTTGCCATCGCGGATGCCGACGTCGGCGAGGATCCACGGATTGCCTTCGCCGTCGAGCACACGACCGTTCCTGATCACGACGTCGTAGGACGTGTCTGCCGGCGCGCGTGACTGCGGTTGCTGCGGTTGGGCGGCGCGCAGGAGTTGACGGCCCGGCGATGGTGCGCGGTACTGCGCGCCACTCGATGCGCACGCCATGGCGCCAATCAGAATCAGAATGAGCGAATTACGCATGGGAAATTGCGCGCAGGATGAGGGGTGGAGGCGTTACTGAACATGTTAAGCATGTGACGGCGGCGATAACCAGCGCGGTTGTATCACTCGCCGCGAGAGCGGCGACGAGTGATGGTTGTTCGAACCTGACGGGCGCGCGCGTGATTGGCAATGCCGTCCACTAAAGCGGGACACCAAAATGGTGCACCGTCTTGCGGGTCTCAACTCTCGGCTGCACTGTTGCCGGCGTGGAGGCGCTCCGGTGCCACCCTCCCTCGTTCGATGCCACAAGTTCGTTCGCCAGGCTCGCTGTTCCACCACGTTCCGATTCCCAGTCAGAGGAAGGAGAGGAGAGCAGATGATGCGAGCAAGACTCACTAGGGTCACAAGACTCATTCCTTCAGCCGCACGTCTCGTTCGAGCGGGACACGCTCCGGCGGTGGGCCGGTGGCTGCCGCGCCTCATTCCGCTCGCCATCGTGGCGCTGCTCGCTGCTGCTCCCGGCGCCGCACGCGCTCAGGAGGGCACCATCGGCGGCACCGTGCTGGAGGCAGGTTCCCAGCGGCCCCTCACTGGCGCGCAGATCAGCGTTCAGGGCCAAATCGGCAAGGGCGCGATAACCGACGCCAGCGGTCGCTTCCGCATCACCGGGGTCACCGGCACGAGCGTGACTCTCAACGCGCGCCTCCTGGGCTATCGTCCGGTCACGCAGGTCGTCCAGGTGGGCACCACGAACGTAAGCCTCGTGCTCTCGGCGCGCGCCGTCGAACTGAACGAGGTGGTCGTCACGGGCACTGCCGGCGGCGAGCAGAAGCGCGCCTTGGGTACGTCGGTCGCGCAAGTGAACGTGGCTGACGTCACGGCGAAAGAGGCGGTGCCATCCGTCGACGCGCTCCTCAACGGCCGAGCGGCCGGCGTCCAGGTGCTGCCAGGCACCGGCATGGTTGGCTCGGGCGCCCGGGTTCGCATTCGCGGCATCGGCAGCTTCTCACTCAGCGCGGACCCGCTCATCTACGTCGACGGCGTCCGCGTCGACAACCAGACGAGCACCGGCATCAGCATCCAGGCTTTCAGCTCCGGCGTCATCTCGCGCCTCAACGACTTCGATCCAGATCAGATCGAGAGTATCGAGGTCCTGAAGGGGCCGGCAGCCGCGACGCTATACGGCACCGAAGCGGCACGCGGCGTGATCAACATCATCACGAAGAAGGGAGCCGTTGGTCAAACGAGCTATCAGTTCACGGCTCGCGGTGGGAACAACGTATTCCAGAACGCCGCGGGGCGCATCGCCACGAACTGGTGCCACATCCAGGGTCCGACGTCGTGCGTACCGAACGGCACCGGCCCGCTGCTCGGCCTCAACACCGTTCGGCGCCAGGATTCGCTCGGCGCGCCCATTTTCCGCACCGGGCGCATTACCGACTACGACGGCAACGTGAGCGGTGGCAGCGGTGCGTTGCGCTTCTTCGCCGCCGGCACGTTCAACAACGACGAAGGCGTCGATCCAACCAACCAGCAGCGGAAGATCAACGTTCGGACCAACCTCAATATCACGCCGAGTGAGAAGGTCGATATCCAGACGAACTTGGGTTACGTCACCGGGCGCACGACCCTAAGCTGCGAGGCGGGCTGCGGCGGATTGATGTGGGATTCAGAGTACTCTAATCCGGCGAACTTGCCGCAGTTCTGCAGTCCCGGAGACATCCCGTGCACCTGGGTGCAGGGATTCAACGGCACGCCGCCGAAGGCCGACGCCGCGCAACAGGACTGGCAAGACCTCAACCGCATCACGGCGAGCGCCACAATCAATTACAACCCATTCCCGTGGTTCTCGAACAGGCTGGCGATCGGCACCGACGTGACCCAGGAGGGCAACGTCGAGTACGTGCCGTACCTCACCAACGACACACTAGCCTTTTTCTGGGGCTCGTCCGCCAAGGGGTACCGGTACCAGCAACAGCACCAAGCCACGTACAACACGTACGACTACAACGGTTCCGTGCATTTCAACCTGCCGCGCGCGTGGACGTCCAAGACGACGGGTGGCGCGCAGTACTACACGCACGCCGACACCTACATCAGCGGTGAGGGCGATTTCTTCCCCGCGCCGGGTCTCCAGACCATCGGCTCGGCGGGAACGATTCAACCGTCGTTCGACAACTGGACCCAGAACAACACGTTCGGGTTCTTCGGACAGCAAGAGTTCGCGTTCAGCGATCGCCTGTTCTTCACCGGCGCGGTCCGCGTAGACAACAACAGCGCGTTCGGGAGTGAGGTGCACTGGGTGACCTATCCCAAGCTGAGCGCCTCGTACGTTCTGAGCGACGAGCCGGCGATTCAACGGAATCTTCCGTCATGGCTCAACAGCCTGCGGCTCCGCGCGGCGTTCGGTGGTTCGGGTCAGCAGCCTGCGTTGAACACCGCACTCCGAACGCTATCCCCGGCCGTCGGCCCGAACAACGTCGGTATTCTCACGCCGAACTTCATCGGAAATCCCGATCTCAAACCGGAGCGCGTTTTGGGCAGCGAGTTGGGCTTCGAGACAGAGATGTTGAATAATCGATTCGGCATCGACTTCACGTACTTCCACGATGACTCGAAGGACGCCATTCTCTCGCGCCCCGTCGCGCCGGGAACGGGTTTTGGTGCACAGAGTGAGTATTTCAATGCCGGTGAGATCACCAAGCACGGCATCGAGGCGCTGTTCAAGGCGCAGATCCTCAACCGCAAGAGCTACGGTTGGGACATGACCCTCAACCTGGCGACTCAGTCGGCCAAGATCGGGCGGCTGAACGGGACCGATACGCTCATCGATCTCGGCTTCTATCAGCACCGCGTCGGGTACTCGCCCTTCGACTGGTTCACCCAGCGGGTGGTGCGCGTCGATTCGGCAACGTATGACGCGAGCACCAACAAGGTGACGATCGCCAAGTCAAACGTGTATTGCGACAACGGCAATGGCGGCGCGACGCACTGCTACAACGCGAGCGGCAGCGTGATCGCGCCCAAGGTGTTCATCGGCCACTCGACGCCGACGTTCGAGGGCTCCTGGTCGAGCACGCTGCGCTTCTTCACCAACTTCCGGCTGTACACGATGCTCGATGCCGAATCGGGCTATCGTCGCCTGGATAACAACATCCGGATTCGCTGCCAGCTCTTCCACACCTGCTTGGAGTACGTCCAGCCCCAGAACACCGACCCGAAGCTGCTCGCTCAATATTTCAGCGGTGGTCCACTGCGCGACTTTACGATCAATAACGCGCGGTACGTGAAGTTCCGTGAGCTCTCGCTGGCATACGACGCCCCGTCGCAGGTCGCTTCGCGCCTCGGCGCCCGTGGCCTCACCGTCACCGCGTCCGCGCGCAACCTCGGCACTTGGACGCCGTACACGGGACTGGATCCTGAGAGCCAGTTCGTCGCCGGTGCTCCTGCGGCCGTTGACCAAGCCGAGCTGCCACAACTCCTCACGTATGTATTGACCTTCCACCTGAGCTACTGAGCACCATGAGACTCATACACGATATCGAGCCATCGAGCCGCCGAGCCGTGCGTGGTGTTGGGCAGAGGATTGCCCTCTCGCTCGCGGGCCTGGTAGTCGCGGCTGGATTCCTCACCGCCTGCAACACCAACCGGCTCCTCGACGTGACCACGCCGAACGCCGTGCCGGTGAGCACGCTGGACGAGCCGTCCAACGCCGCGCTCATGATCAACAGCATGGTCGGGGACTACCAGTGCGCCTTCGGGTCCGCCGTAGTCGTCGAGGCGCTCATCGCCGGCGAGATGAACGACGCACAGCTAGGCGCCGCCCAGTGGGACTATGCCCGGCGGACGGCCAACGCGCTGACCAACGGCATCTATGGCACCGCCGGCTGCGCGGCCACACAGGCACCGGGCATCTATCTTCCGCTGTCGACTGCGCGCTTCGATGCGGACCATGCAATCACCAACCTCACGACATGGACGGACGCGCAGGTGCCTGGGCGTATCGGGCTCCTGGCGGCAGCCGACTTGTACGCCGGATTCAGCTACGCGTTCATGGGGATGTCGATGTGCCAGGCGGCATTCGACAACGGACCGGCAGTGAACCAGAAGGGAATGTTCGCCCTTGCCGAGAAGCGGTTCACAGACGCCATCGCCAACGCTCAAACGGCTGGTGCCGATACCATCCGCTTTGCGGCGTACGTGGGTCGGGCGCGCGTGCGTCTCTATCAAGGCAATACGGCCGGCGCGGTCGCCGACGCGCAGTTGGTCCCGCCGGGGTTCGTGCTCAACACCAGCACTTCCGCTACCGCCCTCCGCCTCTACAATCGCGTATACGCCGTGACCAAGCAGTACGGCTTCTACTCCATCCCGTCGTGGTCGCAAAACCTGACCACGGAGAACGGCGAAGTCGATCCCCGATCGGCCACGCAGCTCGCGGGCACGCGCTCGGCGAACAACAACCAGACGATCGTCTATGTGCCGAACAAGTACGTCGGCGGCGATGCGGTGCCCATGCCGATGGCGCGCTACGAAGAGGCGCAGCTGATCATCGCCGAGGTGCAGGGCGGTGCGCAGGCCGTGTCGATCATCAACGCCATGCGCGCCACCGTTGGTCTCAAGCCGTACACCGGCCCCACCGACGCCGCTTCCATCAAGAACCTGGTGATCAGCGAGCGGCAGCGCGTGTTGTTCATCGAGGGATTCCGGAATTACGACATCGAGCGTTTCCAGATTCCCTTCAATCCTCCCGTGGGCACCAACTTCCCAGTGGGCGGCGGTACTTACGGCAATACAACGTGTCTGCCGTTGCCGGACATCGAGAAGAACAACAACCCGAGCCTCGGACCGGGCTTCGTCCCGAGCACGACGGGCTCTTGATCACCTCCGACCGTTGATGTGCGCGGGGACCGGCGAAAGCCGGTCCCCGCACTATTGAATGAAAGGAGTTGCGATGAAAGCAAGCACGCGCGCGTTGTTGCTGCCTGTGATTTTCGGAGCCTGCGCATGGCCGCGCGCGTCGAACATACCGTCTCCCGCGTCCGGCGCCCGAGGCAGCAAAGCCGCCCTCACGCGAGCCATCGACTCGATGGTGAACGCCACTGAGTTCCGCAGCGCGAACTGGGGCATATTGATCGTCGATCCACTCGCGAACGACACGCTGTACGCGTACAACGCGGCCAAGCTGTTCATTCCGGCGTCGAACGAAAAGCTCGTCACCACCTCCGTGATGCTCGAGCAGCTGGGACCGGACTTCCGGTATCACACGACGTTGGGCGCGCGCGGCTCGATCTCGAATGGCATACTGAACGGCGATCTCGCCGTGATCGGTCGCGGCGATCCCACGACGAGCAATCACATGAAGGGCGATGCGATGGCGCCGCTGCGCGACATTGCCGACTCACTGTGGCAGCGCGGGATTCGCCACATCACCGGAAGCGTCGTCGCAGTAGGGAATGCATTCCCTGGTCCGGTTGCCGGCGCGGGCTGGCCATGGAGTAGCCTCGACGGCTCGTCGTTCGCCGGCGTCGATGAGCTGCTGTTCAACGAGGGACTGAGCGTCTTGCATGTTAGGTCGGGCGCGCGGGTCGGCGATCTCGCGACTGTGGAGACGAGACCCGCGCGGACATATCCAACCGTGCATGTCGTGGCAGTAACGGTGCCGCGTGACACCGCCGCCGCCGCGCGCGAGGCACGAGGAGGCGGCCGTGGCGGTCGCGGGGCGGGGCCGGGTGCATTCTTGAGTCCGCGTGTGTCGGCATACCATGACACGCTCACATCGATGGTCATCGTGCGCGGCCAAATCGCCCTCGGCGACAGCGCGAACATCACGCTGGCGCAACATGATCCCGACGCAGCGTACGTCGCAGCGCTCGCCGAGGCGCTGCGCGACCGAGGCATCGCGGTGGACAAACCGTCCGGCGCGATCGCCGACGCGGGCGCGACGCTCGAGAGCGGCGAGCAGACGGATTCGCTGTTCACCATGGTGTCGGTTCCGCTCCGGGACATCCTGCCGATGATTCTCAAGCCGTCGCAGAATCAGATCGCCGAAGCGTTTCTGCGGACGATCGGGTTGGAGCGCACGGGCGTCGGCACCGCCGACAGCGCTCGCCAGGTCGTCGCGCGACAATTCACCGAATGGAAGATTCCGTCCGACGGGTACGTCGTACGCGACGGCAGCGGTCTGTCGCGCGAAGACCTCATCTCGCCCGAGACGATCGTCAGCATTCTCGACGTAATGCGCCGCTCGCCGAACTTCGACCTGTTCTTCCAATCACTGCCAAATGCCGGCGTCGACGGCACGATTCGTACGCGCATGCAAAACACGCCGGCGCAGGGAAATCTGCACGCAAAGACAGGAACGCTTGGCATGGTCCGCTCGCTGTCAGGCTACGTGCACACCGCCGACGGTCGACTGCTCGAGTTCAGCATCTTGTGCAACAACTGGACGACGCCACAGGCATCGGTCGATCAGGTCGCGGACAGAATCGGTGTGATGCTCGCCGAGCTTCGTCTGCGATGACACGTCATAACGCCAATTGTTCGAACGTGAGGTTGCCGATCGGATAGCTTCGCCAGTCTTTGTAGTCGAAGTGCCACCACTCCGCCTCGTACACGTTGAATCCCTGCGCTTCCATCGCATGGCGCAGAAGATCGCGATGCCAGCGCTGTAGCGTCGTACCGCCCGGATAAAGCGGATACGAGCGATCGGTCATCTCATCGTATCCGCCCGTCATGCGGATCGGCGCGCCGGTCTTCAAATCGTACAGCGTGAGATCGACCGCGCATCCACGATTGTGTCGCGAGCCCTGCGACGGATCGGCAACGAACACGTGCTTGTCGGGCGGTGTGCCGTCCCAGAACATCTTCGTCACGTACCACGGCCGATACGCATCGTGGATGAGGAGGCCGTAGCCGAGCTTGCGAAGCTCAGCCGCTGCGCGAGCCACCGCTTCGGCAGCCGGCCGCTGCATGAACGCGTGGGCCGACGTGTAGAACGGCGCGCCCATGAAGTTGTTCGACGTCGCGTAGCGGATGTCGTACTTGATCGTGGAATCGAGGCCGCGAAGCTCGACGAGATCGGGCTTCTTCAGGTCGCTCGACTCCTTCGGCGGGCTCGCCGCAAGCGCCTCCTTGCGCAACTCCGCGGCCGGGCGGACGGGCGTGATGCGGGCGTTCACGCGATCGTTGTCGGCCGGCAGCGGACGCCGCTTGAACAGAACCGTGGCGACGGTGGCTGACGTCGCCTTGCCGTCGGTACCGCGGTGGAAAACGATCTCCTGGCCGTCGTACAAGCCGGATTTCGGAAAGCGATACACGTCGCGTGACGCACGCTCGAGCGGATACTCGAAGAACCACTCGATGAGCGCATTGAGCTGTCCGTCTTTCTCGCGAATGTAGAGCACGTCGTGATCCCACCCGTACTCGCCAATGAGCGACGCGTACTCGGGATTCGCGGTCTTCGGCTCGGGCTCGGCGATGGGGACGATGTTCGACCCGGGAGTCGGCTCGCGACGCAACGTGTCCCTGGCGACGACGATGCGTCCATCTTTCAGCACACCGACGCGTCGACCGAATGCGAGTCGGTCGTCGACGATCAGCTCGTCGGCCGATCCAGTCGCGGGTGCGCGAAGCTCGGCGCGCGAGCCGCCGTGGACCGGCGTCGCGTAGAGATGGCCCTCGTACTCGTCGAGGTCGATCGCGGCGTTGGCATTGCTGTAGCGACCCATCAAGGCGAGCGCGCGGCCCGGCGCCAGCGCGGCCGTCGTATCGACGACGGCGAGGGGTTTGCCTTGACGGGAGCTCAGCAGCAACTCGACCGCGGCTTGCGCAATGTGATCGGTGACCGCGTTCACACCGTCGAGCGTCGCCGTCACGACGACGCCGAGCGAATCGTCGGGGAGCGCGAGCACGGCAGTGGCGAATCCGTAGATTGCGCCGTCGTGTCCGATCGTGCGATGCCCGTCGAGCCGCCCGATGTTGAAACCGATGCCGTAGCCGCTGGTCGCGCCCGGCGCGGCGAACTGCGGCGTCCACATGGAGTCGAGCGTCGACGCCGCCAGCACGCGCTTGCCGTCGGACGTCAGCCCATGCCCGAGCAGAATTTCGACGAAGCGACCGAGATCGAGCACGGTGCTGTACATGCTGCCGCACGGTCCCATGCCCAACTGGAACGTCGGTGCGTCGAAGCGACGGCCGTCGAGCGTCCACATGTCGGCCTTCGCGAGGTGCGCGCGAATGTCGGGCAGCGGCTCGAACGCGCTGTGCTCGAGACCCATCGGGGCCAGCACCGCGCGTTTGAGATACGGATAGAACGACTCGTGCTGCGTGCGCTCGAGCACGTACCCTAGCACCGCAATGCCGGCGTTCGAGTACTTGGTGTGCGTACCTGGCTTGTAGACGAGCGACGTCGAATTGAGACTCGCGACCGTTGCCGCAAGCGTTCGTGTGCTGTCGTCGAAGTAGTTGCCGATCGGCGGCTCGCGTGTGAGGCCAGCTCGATGCGACGTGAGCTCGCGAATCGTGATCTCGCCGCCGAACGGATTCTTCGGATGAAAGTCGGGCAAGTACCGTTGAATCGGCGCGTCGAGATCGAGCGCCTTGTGCTCGACGAGCCGCATGATGCCGACATCGGTGAACAGCTTCGACACCGAGCCCACGCGATAGACGGTCGAGGCGCTCGCCCGCACGCCGGCCGTTGAGTCAGCCCAGCCGAAGCCTTGGGCCCACACTATGCGCCGTCCGTCGACCAACGAGATCGAGATCGCGGGAATTCCCTTCTGCGCGCGCTCGTGCTCGACGAGCTGCGTCAGCGCGCGTGCGACGTCGGCAAATCGTCCCTGCGCCGGAATCGAGTCCTGCGCACCACCCAAGGCCGCTACGCCGAGCAGCAGTGCGCACGCATATCGGAGCTTTCGTGCTTCTCTCATCGTCTTATGGTCCGATTCTCATCGTCGTATCGTCCGACTCTCATCCTCTTTTCATCCTGACTCTCATTCTGTTGTCATCCTGAGCGAAGCGAAGGATCCGCGCGGCCAACCACGTCACTCCGCCAATCAGCGCCTGGATTGCACGCGGGGGAAGGACACGCCAAACAGACGAACGGCCGACACGTTCCCCGCACCATCGGGAACGAACGTCAGAGCCATGGGCTGGCGCTGCCCGGCCGACAGCTGCGTTCGGAAGGTCTCATAGTTCGCCGGTTCGAGGGGCTGCGCCGATTCGTCGGCAAGCTGCACCTGAAGCACACCGTTGGCGAGCGTGACCTGAACCGTGCCGTAGGTCGAGTCGACGTACGTGCCCGCGTACTTCTCGAGTGGGAGCGACGGATGCGTCTCGGATCGCGGACCGCTGGGCGCGGTCGGACGCGAGGCCCGCGCGAGCGTCGCGAACAGCTCGTGAAGCTCGCGACTCCAATCCCGCGATGGACCGCCACTGTACAGATCGAACACGCTGTACATCAGACCATGCCGCAACTCCGCATGATCGAGATTCTCGAGCACGTACACGCCGAGCCGCTTCTCCGGAATGAGTCCAATGAGCGCGCACATGCCGTCGATGCTGCCGGTGTGCATCCACACCGCTTGGCCGCGATAGTCCTGGATGAACCAGCCAAATCCATAACTGAAGAAGTCCGGCTTGGCGAGGCGCAGCGCAGGATACTCATCCATCGGCGCGCGGATCTGCGGCGCGATCAGCTCGCGAAACGTTTCCGGCTTCAACAACCGTTGCGATCCGACGCGGCCGCTGTCGAGAATGAAGCGCATCCACTTGGACATGTCCGACACGCTCGACCACACTGAGCCGGCGGACGCGATCGCGTCGGTGCTCCGCACCGGCACCACACGCACCGTATCGTTGCGCAACGCGTGCGGCACGGCGACGTTCGCTTTTCCTTTGATCGCCGACACCAGTGGCTCCGTCTCGTTCATGCCGAGCGGAGTGAAGACGCGCGTGCGAACGAACGTCTCCCACGGCATGCCGGACACGCGCTCGATCAGCGTACCCGCGATCGCGTAGACGACGTTCTGATACTCCCACTCCGAGCGGAACGACGACGCCGGCTTCACGTATCGCAGCCGGCGAATCATCTCCGACATCGGGTAGGTCCACGGGCCGGCCCACAGCAGATCGGTGCTCCCCAACCCACTGCGGTGAGTGAGCAGATCGCGAATGGTCAGCTCGCGCGTGACGTATGGATCGTACAGGCGAAAGTCGGGCAGGTAGTCGATGACGCGATCGTCCCAGCGCAGCTTGCCTTCGTCCACGAGCATACCGAGCGACGCCGACGTCATCGCCTTGGTCGTCGAGCCGATCGCGAATCGCGTGTGCTCATCGGCGCGGGCCGGCTTTCCGATCTCGATCACGCCGTATCCCTTCGCGAACACCAACGAATCGTCCTTGACCACGGCGATCGCGAGCGCGGGCACGCGCCAATCGCGCGCCGCCTGGTCGACGTACTTGTCGAACGCGCGCCAATCGACGGCCCTGGCATTGGATTGTCCGACACCGACCGCGGGCGTCGCGGCCGAGATGGCGACCGCCGCGGCAACGAGGAGCTTACTTCGCATGGGTACCCACCACGGAGACTTGTACGTAGGAGGCGGCGTCCGCCGAGCGGAAGATCCGGTGCGTCTGGGCTTTGAAGTCGGAATCTTTCGCTTCGAAGATGTTCGGCACGAACGTCTGCGGATTACGATCGATCAACGGGAACCAGGTGCTCTGAACCTGTACCATGATGCGGTGTCCTTTGCGAAACTTGTAATCCTGCGTGTGCAGATCGACCACGTACTCGTCGACATGATTCGGCGTGATCGCCGACGGATGCTCGAAGCTCTTGCGGAATCGTCCGCGAAGCACGTCATTCGCGACCATGAGCTCGTAGCCGTTCAGCTTGGGATCGGATTCTCCGGAATCCGGATACACGTCGATCAGCTTCACGACCCAATCGGCATCCGATCCCGTCGTGGACGCGCGAAGATGCGCCGCGATGTTGCCGGCAATGACGACGTCGTCCGTCAATGGGGCCGTCGTCCAGCTCACGACGTCCTTGCGGTCCTTGAGAAAACGCTGATCGTCGACCAGCCACCGCGACCACGTCGATCCCTGTCCCCAGGTCGGCTTGATGGGACGCGGCCGATACGGAACCGGGTTCGCCGGGTCGGACACATATGCATCGAACGCGGTCGCCGATCGCTCGGTCGGTGGCTCGAACGAGAGATCGCGGTTGGCGTGAAAGTACAAGCGCCGCGTCGAGACGTTCGTGCGCAACGGCCAGCTGTCGCGCCGTTCCCACGTGTTTGACCCGCCCTCGAACGTCGTCGCCTCGGGCAGATTCAGCTTTCCCTTGTCCTTGAGCCAGTACGCGAACCATGGCGCTTGGATGTCGCGGCGAAATTCCTGCGACGTCGCGCTGCCGAAATCGATGTCGCCGAGCTTGGCGCCGCTGGCGCCGGCCCAGCCACCGTGATTCCAGGGCCCGACGACGAGATAATTGAGGTGTTTCGTGTCGTACTTCTCCAACAACTCGTAGATGCGGATCGGTCCATAGAAATCTTCCTGATCCCACCAGCCGGCGACGCTCAAGGTCGGCACGGTGACACGGTCGACATACGGCGCCACCGCCTGCCGCTGCCAGAACGAGTCGAAGCTCGCATGTGTGGCGAAGTCGTTCCAGCTCGGAATCTTTTCGTGTAGATACGTCTCGTTGACGTGCGCGAGCGATCCGAGCTTGAGGTACCAGGCGTAGGTGTCGGAGTCGCTGAAGACGAATGGAGCGCGCTCCTTGCTCGATTCCATCATCACCGCATACTCGAAGCCGTAGCTCAGCCGGAACGCGCCGTTGTGATGGAAATCGTCGCCTAGGAACATGTCGGCGGGCGACGCTTGCGGTGACACGGCCTTGAGGGCGGGATGTGGATCCAGCATCGCAACCACGGTGAGCCAACCGGGATACGAAACGCCGAACATCCCGACGCGACCGTTGTTGTGAGGAACGTTCTTCAGCAGCCAATCGATCGTATCGTAGGTGTCCGTGCTTTCGTCGATCGCCTTCGGCTCCTTCTTGTCGCGCATCTGGCGCAGCATCACGAACTGGCCTTCCGACTTGTAGCGGCCGCGAATGTCTTGAAACGCGAAGATGTACCCTTCACGCGCTAACTCGGAGAACGGGCCGTTGAAGTTGCGTTCGCCCCCGTCGATGCCGTATGGCGTGCGGACGAACAGAAAGGGCAGGTTTTCGCTGAATCCCTTGGGGACGAAGATGGTCGTGTGCAATTTCACGCCATCGCGCATCGGGATCATGACGTCCGTCTTGTCGAACGAGGGAACGCTGGGCTGCGCCGCTTGCGGGGATTGCTGGCCGGACAGCGCGGCGGTCGTCGGCGCGCCGAGGAAAGCCAGCGCGAGGACGGCGAGGCGGAGCGAGCGCCGAGCGACGAACATCATGGGTCGATCCTCGAATGGACGGTGGCGGGCATGCAGCGCGTCCATTGTACACCAAAATGGTCGACCAGGCTAGACGGCCTTGCCCACCCCGCGCACGATTCCCTCGACGCGTCGCGACGGGTCGAAGTACGCGTTGGCCACGCGCTGCATCGACTCGGCGGTCACCGCGCGCACGTGCGCCTCGTACTCGACCAGCTCACGGAGCGATCCGAACAAAAACGCCTCGACGAGATCGGCGAGCACCGCACCGCCGCTCTGCTGCCGAATCGCGTGCGATCCGATCGCGTACGTCTGCGCCCGCTCGAGCTCCTCGGCGGTCACCGGCTCCTCGCGAAACCGACGGAACTCGGCGAGCAACCCGTCGCGCGCCTCACTCTCTTGCTCGGGTCCCGTCGCGATGTATGCGCCGAAAATACCCGACAACCGACGCGCCGACGCAAACGCGTTCACCGTGTAGCACAACGACCGCTTGTCGCGCAGCTCGTCGAAGAAGCGCCCGCCAAGGCCGCTCGCCACACTCGCGATCATCGCCGCCGAGAAGCGTCCGTCGTCGTCGCGCGCGGGACCGGGAAACAGGACGGTGAGCGCGGACTGGGCGCGGTCGCGCGATTCGACTACGGCAGCGGTCGACGAGGGCCATCGGGGCTCGGCCAACACGTGCGGCGCTGCGCAGCGGATATCGCCGAACGCGCGCGCGGCCAGCGACGCCAGCTCGTCGGCGTCCGCATCACCGACCAGCGCGATCACCGACGCCGAATTCAGGACATGCTCGGTGTGCCACCGGCGCACCGCAGCCGCGTCGATTCGACCCAACGTCTCTTCCGTTCCGCTCACCGGCGTTCCATACGGATGCCCGGCGAACGCGGCCTGCGCAGCCAGGCGCATAGGATAGCGATACATGTCGTCGCGGAGCGTCGCGACGTCGGCGATCGCGATGGCACGTTCGGTCTCCAACGCCTCTTCATTCATGGTCGGATGCTGCACGACGTCTGCGAGCAACTCGATCGCCGCGGCCGCGTACTGCGTCGGCACCGAGATCGACCAACCGAAGCTCTCCGTCCCCGACGACGCCGTCACGCTGCCGCCCAACATCTCACTCTCTTCGGCGATTTGCAGCGCACTGCGCGACGTGGTGCCTTTGAGCGCGCTTCGGGACATCAGCATCGTCAACCCGGCGAGTGACGGATCCTCCTCCGTGACGCCGCCAATCACGTAGACACCGGCGTGAACGAGTGGTGAACCGGGTTTGCGTCGCACGAGAATGGGCGTGCCGTTCGCCGTCCGGTACACGCGTACGCCGGAGTCTTCGCGCTCGAACGTCGGCTCGCGCGCCGCTTCCAACACGTGCGCGTGATACGCCATCGCAGGCGGCAGCGGCGCCGGAGCCGGCTTGGCTTCCAGCAATTCACGCATCGCTCCCGCGTCCGCCACGATCTGCTCGCTCGACGTTGGACGAAACACGATCGTGCCCGTGTTGTTCGGATCGAGGTAGCGATCCGACACGGCCACCAGATCGTCGCGCGTGGTGGTCAGCAATCGCTCGAGATACCGGTCGCCCATGCGCCAATCGCCCAGGGCTTCCCACTCGGCCAGGTAGTTCGCCTGTCCTTCCATGTCCTCGAGGCGGCGAACCCACCGCGATTCGTAGATCCGCTTGGCGCGCTCGATCTCGAGCTCGGCGATGTCGCCTTCACGAATGGCGCGCAACTGGGCCCAGATTGCACGGGCCGCATCGCGCGTCGACGACGGCGGCGTCTCTGCGTGCACGACGAACACGCCGATCTCGGTGGGCGTGTAGTTGTACGCGCTGACCGAGGACGCGAGGCGTCGCTCGCGCACGGCGCGATACAGACGCGATGCGCGGCCGCTGCCCAGCACCGCCGCCAGCAGGTCCAGCGCCGGCGTGTCGGGATGCGTCGTGCCTGGCGTTCGCCATCCGAGGGCGAGCTGTGTTTGCCCAATGTCGCCGGTCCATTCTCGGTAGCGAAAACCAGAGACGCCTTCCTCGGTGAGACCGGGACGCCGTGAGGGCTCGCCCGAGGGAATCGAACCGTACTTCTGTTGGACCTGCGCCAGCGCATCGTCGGGGTCGACGTCGCCAACGATTGAGAGAACTGTGTTTCCCGGATGATAAAAGTTGCGATAAAAGCCCATGAGCGCGCTGCGCGTCAGCCGGCGCAGACCCGGCTCACGCCCGATGCGCCACCGGCGGATGCGATGCCGGTCGTGCAGCAGCTCGTAGAGCGTTTCCGTGGCCACCGCGGCGGGGTTGTCGGCTTTTCGTTTCGCCTCTTGGATGATGACCTCGAGCTCGCGCGCGAGCTCGTCCGACTCGATCAGCGATCGAGCGTACGCGTCGGCTTGGACATCGAGCCCCTGCATGAAGCCCGACGACGGAAGCACGGTGTAGTAGACCGTGTGATCGTAGATCGTCGCGGCATTGAGATAGCCGCCGACCGCTTTCGTCTGCTTCGCGATCTCACCGACGCCGCGCGCCGGCGTGCCCTTGAAGTACATGTGTTCGAGCACGTGCGCGATGCCGACGACGTCATCGGTCTCGTCGAAATAACCGGCGTTGACATACGTGACGATCGCCACGACAGGCGCCGATCGATCGCGCCGAATGAGAACGGTGAGACCGTTCGAGAGGCGCGTGCGGACGACCGATGCGGGATCGATCGCGGGAAGAACGGACGTTGTCACGAGCGACGCCGAGGGTTAGGGACGCGGAGTGGAGCCGGAGAGCGGTTGGCCAGGCATCGCGTTCGTTGGATTGGGATTTGCCGCTGGTGTGCAACCCGTCCACGGTCCCGGTCCGGCGCGGTTGAGGAACGTCGTTCCTTCCGGCACGCGCCCCAGTCGCATCAACGTACACCCCAAGTAGCCCTGCGCATTCTTGTCCGCCGGGTTCGCCTGAACGGCCCGCACGTAGAACCGTCGCGCAAGCTCGTAGTTGCCCTGCGCGAGCAGATCCGCGCCCATCTCACGCAGAGCGAGTGCATTGGCAGGATCCGACTGCAATGCGAGCTGCAGTTCCTGCGACGCCAACGAGAAGTTGCCGACCTCGCGGGCCATGCGTGCGAGATAGATGTGCGGCAGCGCATCCTTGGGATTCTCGCGCACCGCCCGGTTGAATGCGTTGACCGCGACCTCGCGCTGGCCGCGAGTGTATGCGTCGACTCCCTGTTGTAGCGACGAGCTGCCGCGATTTCCGAACGCGTAATAGGCGCCGATCGCGAGCGCCGCGACGACAACCACGCCGAGCGCCGCCAACGCCCACGGTGGAAACCGGCGCGGCAGCGGAACGAGCGTCGACTGCGGCGTTTCCGCAACGATTGGCGTCGTGGTCACGACCCGCGGCGCTTCACCCGAGACGACGCGCGGCGCCGGCCGGGGCGGCTCGCCGCCCGCTTCGCCCATCAGCGCGCTGTCGAGCTTGAGAAACGCCGAGCGCGCCGCATTGATGTCGGCGTCAGTCGGGTGATAGCTCGTGGTCTGCACGCGATCGTGCACGGCCTGAAACGCTGCGAGCGCGTTGGCTTGATCGAAATCGATCATCTGCCGTTGCCGCGCTTCGCGAATCAACGCCTGACCGGCGAGCACACTGCTACCCACGAGCGAACGGAGCGCGGCTTCCACCGCGCTCCACGTCTCGATCAGATCGGCCGCGAGATCTTCAGAGCCGCGCGAGGTGTCCAGGCGCGCGACAGCCGGGCGCGCCGCATCGAGAGCGAAGCGCGCGCCGCGCAGTACGGGTGCGGTCACCGAACGATCCGGAGCAGCCCCGCTACGGCGCTACCGCGGATGAAGCTCTCCGCGTCGTGGGTCGGGATACGGACTCCGGTCTCACGGAACCCGTGTTGCGACACGCTGCTCATGAACTCGGGCAACGTGTGGGAAGGATTCCCTTTCTGATCTCGCATCCGGCGCACGATCTCCTCCCAGGACCCGTCGAATCCGGTCCCGTCTGACACCACGATGATCTGATGCTCCGGCGCCTGCCGCTGCTCGGCGAGCGAGCTAAGCAGCGTGCCGAAGAGCTCGAGCTGACCCCGAGCCGCTTCAGCGGCCGGTGCAGTATCCGCGCCGGAACGCGGATCGAGCTCCATGAGCATGGTGTCGACTTCGTCGATGTCGCCGGCAAGCTCCGTGAGCCGCTCATCCCAGGGCTTGAGCTCCGGATCGTTCTCCTCGAGATGATAGAGCGACCGCTTCAACTCGATGAGACGCCAGATCCCGAGCTCGTCCCAGTGGTCGTCGGGGTTCGTGCGCTCGAAGTGGTACAGCGCGGCCTCGTACTCGCCTTGATCATAGAGAATGTTGGCGAGATAAATCCGCGCTTCGGCGTGGTCGGTATCGAGCTGCAGCGACCGACGCAGCGATCCAATCGCCGCCTCATCGTCGCCCAACCGATGCTGCGCGTATCCGACGCACGCCACGGCTTCGGCCGAATCCGGCACCTGCTGGACGGCCGTTTCGAAAAATTCTTTGGCGGTCTCGAAAAACTCGGTGCGATCGCGAAGCGATGCCTCACGAAACAGCGAGCGGCCGACCTGAAGCATCAAGTCGACGTCGTCAGCGTAGCCGAGTTCGAGTGTGCGATAGAAGCAGCGCGTAGCCGCTTCATCTTGACCGAGCTTGAGCAGTGTTTCGCCAAGGCCGGCCAATCCATCTTCATGCTCTGGCTCGAGTACGAGCGCCTGCTCGAACGAATGCCGAGCCCAAGCATATTCCTCGCGTGCAAGCTGGGCGTAACCTATCCCTACGTGCAGCTCTACCGAATTGGGGTAAAGCGTGAGTCCTTCACGAAGAACGGTGAGCGCTTCGTCGTATTGTCCATCATTGTACAACTGGTGCGCGCGTTCGTCGTACTCCTCAGAACTCAGGAACGGGGTGGCCATCGTCCGCAAGCCTCCAGCTCATGATGGTACGTCTATACTACCATCGTGACACCGCGAAGTTCAATGGCAAAGAAGAGCTTAGATCTCGACCCATCACAATGATTCCGGGCGCGCTATCTCCGTACGGAATACATCGCTGCAATCTCTCCCGCAAGCGCCGCATTCTGCTCGAGCAACGCCAAATTGGCGCCGAGCGAGCCTCCTTCTGTCAAACGATTCACCGCGGCCAGAAGATACGGGGTAACGCTTGCACCTTGGATGCCGTCACGCGCCGCCTCCGACTGAGCCTGCCGCACAGCTGATTCGACGCGCGATCGTTCGAGCGCGTAGGGCGCCGGTGGCGGCTGCACGACGAGAATCGACTGCGTTCGTCCGAGCGCCCGGTGCGAACGATACAGCGCGACGATATCTGCGACGTCGTCCATTCGTGTGTCGATTCGGATGCCGGTTTCGACTGAAAAGAATCCGGGGAACTCGTCTGTCCGATATCCCACCACAGGAACGCCGAGACTCTCCAGCCGCTCGCATGTCGCCGGCAAATCGAGAATCGACTTGGCTCCGGCGCAAACAACGATCATCGGGGTGCGGGAGAGCTCGGTGAGGTCGGCGGATTCGTCGAACGGTGCGTCGCGATGCACGCCACCAATGCCGCCCGTCGCGAAGACGTCGATCCCGACCGCGCTCGCCAGACTGAGCGACGCGGCCGCGGTTGTCGCGCCGTTCTGACGCTTGGCGATCGCCGCCGGAATATCGCGCGCCGAGACTTTTCTCACACCGTCCTGGCGGAGAAAGCGGTCGAGCTCGTCGGACTCGAGACCGACCGTCGCGCATCCGGCAACGACAGCGGTAATCGCCGGAACGGCCCCGGCTCGCGCGACCGCCGAAGTCATTCGCGCCGCCGCCTCCCGGTTCTGCGGAATCGGGAGGCCCTGTGCAAGCACCGAGCTCTCGAGCGCGACCACGGGATCACCGCGTCGAAGAGCATTTTCGATTGGGGACGTGACGCGGATATGTGGATGCATGGCAAGAGCAGATGTCATCCTGAGGAGCGGAGCGACGAAGGATCTGCCGGTGTGCCACGTCCGTCCAGGCCAGCAGATCCTTTGTGTCGCTCAGGATGACCGCGAGCGTCGCTCAGGATGAGAACAAGCTACCCTCGTTTCGCTACGACGCCGACGCTACCCTCGCCATCTTCGCCCGAATTGGTTTGGCGGTCACGATGAGCCGCTCGGGCGCGGGGCCGAGATAGCGAATTGGCCAACAGGTGGTCAGGGTCAGCGTCGCATCGCGCGTCCGGAAGAGCGCCGGCTCGTCCTTGCCTACGACTCGCTTGGAGACGACCACCCAACTGTCGTGGTGCGTCCCCGATTCAGTCACGATTGTGTCGCCCACGTCCAGCGCATCCAGATGATTGAAGTGCCGATCACGATGCGCCGAGATCACGGCGTTCCCCGACTCCCCGGGGTACGCGCTTCCGGTGACGTGTCCAGGCTCCGCATTCAGCTCGTCTGAGTCCACGCCCTCGAGCACGATTTCGTCGAGGTCGATTCGCGGAATCACGATCCGCGCAACCGGCGCACCGTCGATAGGTGTCTCCCGCATCCCGTGATGCAAGGCAGCCGACCGAGCCAGTGCGACAGCCGCCTTCCCCTCGGCGGCGTCCCAGGCCTCGCGAGCCTGGTCGGCCTTGGCGATGCCGACGCCGTACCGTCCCAGTGCGAACGACAGCATCAGGCCGCCGAGGACATACAGCAACAATCCGATGCGCTTACGCATCAGTTCGCACCCTTCTATTTCCGCCAGCCCCGAGCAGCAACGCCCCCAACCCGAGCGCCACAGAGCCAATCAAGGCCAGAAGTGGCAGGTTGCTCGCCGTCGCGGGAGCGCGGGCGCCGTTGCGAAACGTTGCCGTGTCGCGGCCATTGGGAGACAGCGAATCATTTGCCGGATTCGTCGGCCTGTTCATGGCCAGCGAGTCTTGAGCCGTCGTAGACGGGGCCGCCACGCCCGCGGCCGAGTCTACCCACGTTCTTAGGTTCGCCAAGCGCGTGTTTATCGACGTATCGATCTGCGCCGCTTTCTGCGCGGTGACCGCGGCTTTGGCGGAATCGGTGACCTTGCTTTGGGGCGGAATGAACGTCGTGAACTGCGCCGCAGCGGCGGCCGGCATGCCCACGATCAGCGAGAGTACGAACAAGCGTCGGTACGGCACGGGTCATCTCCTCCCTCGTTGCTGCGAGAGAAGGCATACGGCAGGCCAGCAAAACGGCAGGGTTGAGGGTCGAGGGTTGAGGGTTGAGGGGCGGTTGGTGGCGCGCGTTGCGCGCCACTTGTGTATCCACCTTCCCTGCCACGAAACCCGAACATGCACTTGAGCGGCGCAAAGCGCCGCACACCTTCCCTCAACCCTCAACCCTCGACCCTCAACCCTATTTCCTCGGCCATGCCGCCAAAATCGCTGCGCCGATCTTGCCGAGCGAGACTTGGCCCTCGTTGTCGACCACCCAGCGCGTGTCGGTGTTCTGCTTCGTAAACCCGCACGCCACGACGCGCGATTGAAGTCGGAAGAGCGCGCATTCCGTTCGGACGGAATCGGTTGCGCCGGTCTTGTGGGGCACGCTGAGGCCCTCGATGGTGCGCTGCATCGAGTCGCCGTCGGCGTTGTTTGCCAAGATTTGCAGCATGGCGGAGTCGGCCGCGGGACTCACCGCTTTGCCCTGCGCCAGCAGCTCGAACAGGTGCGCCATTTCGTTGGGAGTGCTGACGCCGAGGCCGTACTTGACCGAGCTGTCCATCGCCACGCTCGCCAAGCGAAGAAAGACCTTCGAATGGACCTTCGTGTGCGGCAATCCGAGCGCCTCCATCTTCGTCCAGATGCGACGAATGGCGATCTTGTCGAGGATGAGGTTGGTCGCGGTGTTGTCGCTCAGAACGATCATCAGCGCGGCCGCGTCGTGGACGCTCAGCGACATACCCGCGTGCATGAACTGCAGGACTCCGCTTCCCGGCACCTGATCGATCTTGAGCACCGTGAGCGGATCGTCGAGCGATAGTTGTCTTTGCTCGGCGAGATCGTACAGGGTAACGAGGATCGCGACTTTGATCAGGCTCGCCGTGGGAAAGGTCTCGTCGCCGCGCAGCGACATTCGCTCCCCGGTGTCGAGATTCAACACGGAATAGCCGAGCACACCGTGATGTGCCGCCGCGATTGCGTCGAGCGTGCGGTGCAGCCCCGACGTGTCCGCGTGCGCAAACGGCTTCGGGGCCTGCGCGCCAAGTATCGCGGCGCACAGCAGCGACACGGTTGCCAAAATGACTCGCCTCATGTCACGACTCCCCGTTTGTCTTCGAACTTCTTCCAGTCCTCGTCGCGTAGAATTGCGTCGATCATCTCGACGGCGCGCTCGAGCTCGTCGTCGCTCGTATAGAAATGCGGCGCCACACGCACGCCGGCGTTGGGTCGATAGTCCACGATGACGTTGTTGGCCAGGAGCGCCTGCGCGACTCCATATGCATGCGGCACGTCGAACGCCACGGTGCCGCCGCGTTGTTCCGGATTGCGCGGCACCGTCACCGAATAGCCACGCGCTTGTGCGAGCTCGATGAGTCGGGAGGTTTGTCGCATGCTCTTCCGCCGTATTTGCTCGATGCCGGCGCGCCGCACGAGTCGCGGGCCTTCGATCGCCGCGAAGAGCGCTGGGATCGGCGGCGTCCCGTTGAGCCAGCGCCACGCCCCGGCGGCGTAATGCATGTCGGCCTCGAACGCGAACGGATGTTCGTGCGCCTGCCACCCGGTGAACGAGGGCGACAGCGATGCCGTCACCTGTGGCGACACGTAGAGGAATGCGCCACCGGGGCCGCCGCACAGCCACTTCAGTACGCCGCCGCTCAAAAAGTCGACGTCGAGGGCTTTCACGTCGACGGGCATCACGCCCACCGAATGGAACGCGTCGAGCGACACGAGTGCACCGACGTCGTGAGCGCGGCGGCAAATCGCGGCCGCATCCATGATGAACGCCGATCGGAACAGCACGTGCGAGACCGCGACGAGCTTGGTTCGCTGATCGATTGCGTCGAGCACGCGCTCGATGTCGATCGTGATGCTATCGTCGCTCGGCACGACGACGATCCGCGCGCCCAAGCGCGTCGCCAACTGATCGTACACGTATCGCACCGACGGAAAGTCCAGCTCCGTCATGACGATCGTGTCACGACCTGCGGAATAGTCCAGCGCCGAGAGCACGGCGGTCTGCGCGATCGTCACATTGGGAAGCATCGCGATCTCGCCGGGGCCGGCTCCGATGAGCGGCGCGATCTCGTCGCCCACCGACACCGGCATCTGCCACCATCCGTCCTTGCCCGCCCACGCGCGCACGCCGAGGTCGGCCCATTGGTCGACATATTCGGCCAAGCGGTCGGCGACGCCCCGCGGCATCGCGCCGAGTGAATTCGACACGAGATACGTCGTCCGCTCGAGAATCGGAAACTCCGGACGATATGCGAGCAGCGGATCGGTCACGGCGATCCCGCCTCCGCCGGCGCGGCCGCGCGGCGCGACGGAAGACTCGCCGCGTACACGACGATCGCGACTGCAACGACGACAAGCAGCGCCTTCCACTCGTCCGCCGCCAGACTCGTCAGCAACCAGACGATGACGCCGAACGCCAGCACCGGAACCGCGGCGGCGAACGGAATGCGAAACGGCGTGCCGCTCTCCTGCACTTTCTGGCGGCGCAGCTCGACCACCGCAACACAACACGCCGCGTACACGAGCAGCACCGATCCGTTCGCGATGATTGCCAGCTTCTCGAAGCTCCCCGTCACCGCAAGGCCGATGACGATCAGCGTCTGGATGACGATCGCGATGTGCGGCGTTCGGAATTTGGCGTGCACGGACGCGAGTTGAGACGGCAAGAAGCCATCGCGACCGAATGCGAACAGCATCCGAGGAACTGCGAGCGTCATCCCGCTCACATAGCCGAAAATGGAAATCGTCGAGCCGACGAGAATGAGCGTCCGACCCGGTGCGCCAAGCGCAACCGCCGCGGCCTCGGCGAGCGGCGTCTTCTGTCCCGCGAGCGCCGTCCCGAGGATTCCCTGCGCGACGATCTGAACCGCGATGTAGAGAATGGTCACGGCCGTCATGGCGATGAAGATCGCGCGTGGCACCGTCGTAGACGAATCGCGTACTTCTCCGCTCGGCACCAGCGCCGTCTCGACGCCGAGAAACGCGAAGATCAGCACCACCGACGCGCGTCCGACATCGCTCATGGCCGGCGCTCCGTGCCAGACGAGATTCTGCGACTTGATCGACGCCACGCCCACGACGAGTAGGAGGACGAGCGGCAGCAGCTTCGCCAACGTCATGACGACGTTGAACCGGCTCGCCCCTTTTACGCCGCCAATGTTGAGTGCCGCGAGGGCGACGAGAACGACGATCAGGCTCGTCGCTCGCGCGTGCCCGGACCCCAGCGACGGAATCAACGCAACCATCGCGTCGGCAAAGAACGATGCGACGGCGGCCGTCGCGGCCGTGATCCCCGCCCACAACATGACACCGGTCACGAACCCGATCAGCGGACCAAACGCGACTTCGACGTATGCATAGACGCCCCCGGTCAACGACACGCGACTCCCCGCCTCGGCGAAGCACAACACGATGAGTGTCATTGCGACCGCGCAGACGACGTACGCTACCGGCGCGGCCGGCCCGAGCGCCGCGGCCGCAGCGGCCGGTAGTCGAAAGATCCCGCCACCGACGGTGATGTTGACGATGTTCGCCGCAAGTCCCCACACCCCGAGTGCGCGGATGAGTGAGCCTTCGCTGCGGGCGCGCGTCACGCGACAAGCCTTCGCATGGGCAAACGAAAATGGAGGGAAAAACGCTTGGCGAACGGCTACAAGACTAGATGCGGCGGGTCAGGTCCGCTACCGTTTGCAGTGCCACGATGCGAGCTGTCGCGCTGTCGTGGCCCATTTTTTCCGCAGCGGTTTTCGTCCCTTCACGTGGAGAACCAGATGCGCCTCAACACTCGTGTCATGGTGTTATCCCTGCTCGTAGCGGGAGTAGCCCCATTGCGCGCCCAGATCGTCGTCCCCACCGTCCCCACCGTCACGGCCGATTTCGCTGCTGTCGTCACCGACAGTGTTCAACGAGCGAGTGATATATCGGACACCACGACGCTGCAGCGACCAGCCACCAGCCTCGGTGCGCCAATGACCGGGCTGCGCGCCGGCATCCACGCCCGCGAGACGAGCCGGCCGAATCACCCCAACATCATGGCGCCAGAACACGCCAACCTCGGCCAGGCCCGAGCAATGATGGTGGTCGGGGCTGCGGCTCTCATTGCCGGCGCAATCATTGGCGATACGCCGGGTACAATCGTCATGGTAGGAGGAGCCGTGATCGGGCTCATCGGCTTGTACGACTATCTACAGTAGAAACGGGGGTGGAGAGCACCCCCACTCTTCACCCCGGTCCTCTGGAATGTCCACTGTCCCCACCGCGAAACGTCGCATCGCCCTCGTTCTAGGCGGGGGTGGTATGAAAGGATTTGCCCACATCGGAGTGATGGCCGCGCTCGAGGAGCGCGGCATCGTTCCGACGCTGTACGCGGGCACGAGCATCGGCGCAATGTTGGCCGCGGCGCGCGTGGGCGGGATGACGCCGGACGAGTTGCAGCACCGATCGGCGACTCTTCGCCGGCGCGACATTTTCCGAATCAATCACTTCGGCATGCTCATGGAGCGCATGCGGTCGCCTTCGATCTATCTCGAAGATCCGCTACGCGACCTGACGCGCGCTGTCGTGCCGCCGGGAAAATTCAGCGAGCTCGACACCAGCCTCCTCGTCAACACCGTCGACATCGAGCGAGGCCAGCCGGTGATCTGGGGCTCGCCTGGACTAAAGGACGTCTACATCCAGGACGCCGTTTATGCGTCGTGCGCCCTCCCCGGCTATTTCCCGCCCGGTCAGGTAGGCGATCGTCTATGCGTCGACGGCGGCGTGATCGACAACCTGCCCGTCGCCATCGCGGCACTCGACGCCGATTTGATCATCGCCGTCGACGTCGGCAGCACCGACCTTCGTCCCATTCACGACGCACTGGCGCTGGGCTTCGCCAACATCTACATGCGCGCGGCAACGACGATGATGCACGCGTTGCAGCAGTTTCCGCTCACGCACTGGGGCGGCCCGCCCATGGTCCTCATCCGTCCACGCTGCGGAGAGGACTGGCTCAGCTTCGGCAACATCGCCGAGACGATCGACGAAGGACATCGAGCCGCGCACAAAGCGCTCGAGGACATCGAGGCGTTCTACGACCAGCCGGGCGGGGTCTACCCGCGTCGCCGGTTCGAGCTCGAGGTCGACCGCGACAAGTGCATCGGCTGCGGCCTCTGCGTGTCGATGGCGCCCGGCCTGATGGGTCTGGATGCCGAGGGCAAGGCGTACACGCGGACGCGCACCGTGGAGTGGTCGCCCGCCGACGGCGATTTCGTTCACGCCTGCCCAACCAACGCCATCATCGCGCGAAAGACCGATCGGATCGTTCCGCTCAAGGCCGGGGAGCGGGGAGCCGCTTGATCTCGAGCACGTCGGTGATCCGCGTGCCGTCCCAGATGTAGCGGAGGTGCTTTCGCTCGCGGCAATGTGAGAGCGCGCGTGGCTTGAACACACCGACGCACCGTCCCGCATCGTGGCGCACCGAGTCGTAGACGACGCCGCTGGAGCCGCCGGCGTGTAGCGCTCCGCCGAGAAGTTGCGATTCCGAGTAGTCGTCGAGCCGGTAGATGCCGGGCAAGATCGGCCGCATGCCGCGCAGGTCGTGCAGCGGCGCTTTCACGGTGACCGAGAGCACACGCATGTCGAGCTCCATGCGCGGTTCCTGCGTCGCACGCATGAAGCGCTCGCGATGGTAGCGCGTCTCGGCAATCGCCGTCGGCTCGCGCTGCGCGGCGTAGAACACGCCGTACGTCCCGTTGCTGAAGCGACTGCCGTCGGGCGACACATGCGTGAACGCCGCCATGATGTACCCGGCGCCTGGTCCCACGACGCGCTCGCCACGTGGCACGAGCGCCAGGTCGCCGGTCGCATCGCGGATGCGCGGATTGAACGCCGACTCGATGGCGTGCACGGCCTCGAGATGCTCGGGGTCCGCGACACTTTCGAACAAATCGATCGGCGGAAAGACGCTCGGGATGATGCGTACGGCGTTCTTCCAATACACACGCCGCACAGGCAGCGGCTTGTCCGGCGATGGCGTGAGCGAGACGACCGGCGCGCTGACCGGCGAGTCCGCATCAGCCAAAGTCGCCACCCCGTTCGCCGTCGAGATAGGCGCGAACGAGAAACAGTCCGGCTACTCCGTTGAGCATGAGATCGAGCGCCGGCCGTCCGCCGAAGAGCGGCGCGCTGTTGGGTCGGTGGATCCAGCCGGCGGCGGCGGGCCCGGGCAGCAGGATCTGCAAACTCTTATAGATGCCGAAGACGTGCGACAGCCGTTCGAGTGTATCGGGCGGCAGCGCGGCGGGCGCGGTCTTCTTCCATCGGAAGAACGTGGTGCGCGAGGTCAGGCCGAGGAGGGCCATTTGTTGGGTGCCGTCGAGCTGCCATTCGGCGGCGATGCGGAAGAAGGTGGTGAGGCCGGCGCGCGCGAGACGCGCGGGATCGCCGGCTGTCGTCGCCGGCGCTGGGGCTCGAAGGGACACGTTCCATCCGGTTCGGGTTGCCTTAATTTAGTCCCAAATGGGACTTTTGGGCAAGCGCTGGATCCGGTGCCTACATCACGGCGTGCACCAGCCGTTCGTAGGACTCCACCGCGGCGTGCAACTCGTCGATGGACACGCATTCATCGTCGCGATGCGCCACGTGGATCGAGCCCGGACCGAAGAGGAATGGCTTGCCCCAATTGTGGAGCGCAGGAATGTCCGTCGCGAACGCCGCCACCGACGTCTGGAATCCCTCGACCACGCCGAGCTTGACCGGCGGCACCATCGGACCCCACTCGAGCGTCGCGCGACCCGACGCCCATCGCTCGATAATGCGCGTCACGTCCTCGACCGGAGTGACGAGCCGGATCATCAGCCGAGCTTCGGCCCACGGCGCCACGACGTTGTCCGCGACGCCGCCCGCGAGCGAACCGATATTCACCGTGGTCGCGCCAAGAACCGGATCGTGCGGAAACTCGACCTCGTCGAGCTCCGCCAGCACGCGGACGAGATCGCGCGTTGCTGACCGGCCCAGCGCGGGGTACGCGGAGTGGGCGGCCTGTCCGATCGTGCGCACGATGACGCGAACCGCGCCCTTCGTGCCGACGGCGAGGGTGCTCTCCGTCGGCTCGCCATCGATCATGACGCGACTCGTGGCGGGAATGCGCTTGGCGGCGAAGGCGTCGTTGGCCGCGTGCGCTCCGTCGTGCGTCACCTCCTCGCCCACCACGAACAGCAGGGCGACCGGCGCGCCGGATACCCGGAGCCGCTCCGCGGCGCAGATCATCGCGGCAGCGATCCCTTTCGCGTCACACGCGCCACGCCCGTGGATCTTGCCATCCAAGATGCGCGGCGCGATGAACGGCGGCACCGTGTCGAGATGAGTCGACAGCGTGACGGTCGGGCTCTCGACGGCCGTGGCAAAGAGATCGTCGCGGCCCGCGCTCACCGAAATCCTCCACGTGCGCCACCCACGCTCCTGGAGATATCGGTCCAACCACGCGATCACGTTGCCTTCCGACCCGCTGGTCGAGTCGATGGACATCAGTGCGGTGGTCAACTCGATTAGTTCGCTAGACGTAGCCATTCGCGTGCGCTGGCGTGGGAGAGTGGTCGGTGCGAGCCCCGTCCAACCTAAGGGGCATCCACGCGTCTGCTCTACCCTCCACCTCAAGCCTCAGGCTTGCCTCGAAAAATGCGCCGGTCGAAGGGCCGCTCGCTGGCGCTCGCTCGCGTTTCACCGTTCCACCGTTCCACCGTTCCACCGTTCGAGCGTATTAGATTCTCCAACAGCCTGGCGGATCGGCTTGCGAGCCCCGCCAGTGGCTCCGTCTGTCACCCTCGCATCGACCCATCGATGGTCGAACCGAGAGACGAATTCCCATGAAAGCCAAGAATTCCTTCGGCAGCCGCGCGACGCTCACGGTCGGCGGCAAGCAGTACACGATCTATCGCCTCGACGCCGTCGAGCAACTCTCGGGGCAGCACGCCAGCCGGCTCCCGGTAAGCCTCAAGATTCTCCTCGAGAATCTCCTTCGAAACGAGGATGACGCGTTCGTCAAGCGCGACGACATCCTCACGCTCGCGAAGTGGGACATGAAAGGCGGCGTGCAAAAAGAGATCGCGTTCCGCACGAGCCGCGTGCTGCTGCAAGACTTCACCGGCGTTCCAGCCGTCGTCGACCTCGCCGCGATGCGCGACGCCATTGCCGCACTCGGCGGGGACCCGCAACGAATCAACCCTCTGCAGGCCGTCGACCTCGTGATCGATCATTCGGTCCAGGTCGACGAATACGGGAGCCAAGCGGCCTTCCTCATCAACACCGAGCTCGAGTTCGATCGCAATAAAGAGCGATATGTCTTCCTCCGCTGGGGACAGGACGCATTCAAGAATTTCCGCGTCGTTCCGCCGGGCACCGGCATCTGCCACCAGGTGAACCTCGAGTACCTCGGCAAGACCGTGTTCGTCTCCGAGGAAAATGGAGAATCGTTCGCATATCCCGACTCGCTCGTCGGCACGGATTCGCACACCACGATGATCAACGGGCTCGGCGTGCTGGGCTGGGGCGTCGGTGGAATCGAAGCCGAAGCGGCGATGCTCGGCCAACCGGTGTCGATGCTGATTCCGGACGTCGTTGGATTCAAGCTGCACGGCAAGCTGCCGCCCGGCGCGACGGCGACCGATCTCGTGCTCACCGTGACCGAGATGCTTCGCAGGAAGAAAGTCGTCGGCAAGTTCGTCGAGTTCTACGGCACGGGACTGTCCTCGCTCCCACTCGCCGACCGCGCGACGATCGCCAACATGGCGCCGGAGTATGGCGCGACGATGGGCTTCTTCCCGACCGATGAGGAAACGCTCAAGTACCTCCGGTTGAGCGGACGATCCGATCAGCACGTCGCGCTCGTCGAAGCGTACACGAAGGAGCAGGGCCTCTTTCGCACCGATGCCACGCCGGACCCGCTGTTCAGTGACAGCATCGAGCTCGACCTCGCGACCGTCGAGCCCAGCTTGGCGGGTCCAAAGCGCCCGCAGGATCGAGTGCCTCTGTCGAAAGCAAAGACCATGTATCGCGAGGCGCTGCAGAGTGATCTCGCGAAGATCGGCGCGCCGGCCGGCGCCGCGGCGCAGGCGCAGAACGCGCCGAGCGCAGTGGCGACCGCCGATGACGATCAGAGCGCGCCGGAAGGCGCCAAAGTCGAGTACAACGGGCAGACGTTCACGCTGCGACACGGCGCGGTCGTCATTGCGGCGATCACGAGCTGCACCAACACGTCGAATCCATCGGTCATGCTCGCCGCCGGCCTGCTCGCACGGAACGCCGTGCGCAAGGGCTTGCAGCGGAAGCCGTGGGTGAAGACGTCGCTCGCGCCGGGCTCGAAGGTCGTCACCGACTATCTCCGTCAAGCCGGCGTGCAAGAGTACTTGGATCAACTCGGGTTCCAGCTCGTCGGTTACGGTTGCACCACCTGCATCGGCAACTCGGGTCCGTTGCCCGAGCCGATCGCACAGGCGATCGAGAGCAACAAGCTGGTCACCGCGGCAGTACTGTCGGGCAATCGCAACTTCGAGGGACGCGTCAACCCGCTCACGCGATTCAACTACCTCGCGTCACCGCCGCTCGTCGTGGCCTACGCGCTCGCCGGACGAATGGACCTCGACCTCACGCGCGAACCGATCGGCGTCGGCAAAGACGGTCCGGTGTTTTTGCGCGACATCTGGCCGACGCCGCAGGACGTGCACGACGAAGTCCTGCGCAGCGTGAAGAGCGAGTTCTTCAAGAAGCAGTACGCCGACGTCTTCGAGGGCGACGAGCAGTGGCAGTCGCTCGACGTGCCCAGCGGCGAGACATACGCTTGGGACACGCAGTCGACGTACGTGAAGAATCCGCCGTATTTCGAGGGCATGACAATGGAGCCGCCGGGCATTCGAGCCATCACCGGCGCGCGTGCGCTCGCGATGCTCGGCGATTCGATCACCACCGACCATATCTCTCCCGCCGGCAACATTCCGGCTTCGAGCCCGGCCGGAAAATGGCTGATCGCGCATGGCGTCGAGAAGAAAGACTTCAACTCGTACGGCGCGCGGCGCGGAAATCACGAGGTGATGATGCGCGGCACGTTCGCGAATATCCGTTTGCGAAACGAGATGGCGCCCGGCACGGAGGGCGGATGGACCACGACCGAGCCGGGCGGCGCGGCCACGTCGATCTACGACGCGGCCATGGGCTATCAGGCGTCGAATACGCCGCTCGTGATTATCGCCGGGAAGGAGTACGGGACCGGCTCGTCGCGCGACTGGGCAGCGAAAGGCACAGTGCTGCTCGGCGTGCGCGCCGTGATCGCCGAGTCGTTCGAGCGGATCCATCGCTCGAATCTGGTCGGGATGGGTGTTCTGCCATTAGAGCTCACGAATGACGACACGCGCCAGTCGCTCGGATTGACCGGCTTCGAGACGTTCGACATTGTCGGGCTCGGACCGGATCTCAAGCCCGGCGCCACGCTCACCGTGCGCGCGACGGCGCGCCAGGGTGCGACGAAAGAGTTCAAGGTCCGCGCGCGGATCGACACGCCGGAAGAGATGAACTACTACAAGAACGGCGGCATCCTTCCCTACGTGTTGCGACAACTCGTGGGCGGCCGCTAGAAGCCGCGCTGCCGGCGGAGGACGGGCCCCGGCCCGCCTTCCGTCGGCAGAGCGAAGGCAACGTATGT
>DASVYG010000193.1:0-6299 GCA_036392315.1 Gemmatimonadaceae bacterium | reverse complement strand
GAGGGCGCATCGGGTATGCTTGGAGGCATGGAACTCATCCGTCCTGGCAGCTTGCCCGACTTCATCACCCTGGCGAGCCCGTTTCTCTTGGAGCACGAGGCCGAACACGGCTTGATGCTCGGTGTCGCCATGGCGACAGAGCCATCGGCTCCGGCCGCGTATTGCGCACTTGCAAATGACAGTGGAGCTGTCGTTGCTGCGGCGTTGCGCACGAACACGAGACTTATTGTTTCGCGCGAAGGCAAAGGTGGAGCGATGGCGATGATCGCAGCCGATTCTGTTGCTCCCGATTGTGACGTCGTCTTGGGGCCGGTTGCTGCAGTCGACGCATTCGTTGCGTCATCGGAGCTCCGATGGGAGCGTGGGATGGCACAGGGGATTTATGAAAACCGGCACCTCACCGCGGGGCCGAGCGTTCAGGGTCGGTTTCGTCCGGCCCAGCCCAGCGACTGCGATCTGCTTGCGCGGTGGTCGCAGCGTCTCCACAAGGAAGCACTGGCTGACGACATCACACTCGAGGCGGCTAGTGCTCGCATCGATGCCCACATCGCGCGTGGCAGTATGCACGTTTGGGAAGTCGAAGGGCACCCAGTGTCGCTGGCTGCGGCGGTCGCGCCGACGCCGCACGGCATTCGCCTCAACAACGTCTACACGCCACCTGAGGAGCGCGGTCGCGGGTATGCAAGCGCCTTAGTCGCAGCACTCACCCAATTGCTTCTCGACCGTGGGCGCGAGTTCGTCTTCCTCCACACCGACTTGGCCAACCCGACGTCAAACGCGATCTATCAGCGGTTGGGGTACAAACTCGTCGCCGACCTTCAGGTGTACTCGCTCCAGCGCCAACCCGACGATCTGGCAAAATAGACCGGCGTGGCAGACGATTTCTGAGGTCGCTCCGGAACCTGAACAGCTGGGCATAAGTGGATAAGCGGCGCCCGGCATCAATCGCGGGGCCGTGCACTACGAAGTACTACGTACCCGCGTCCACGTCGGCGCTGGATCTCGCGTTGATACACGCGATCGACGACCTCGTGGAACCATTAGGCGCCTTCGACAATATGTAGGCCGTCTACTTCACGGGCGAGTCGTTGCCACGGTCACCGATTGTCACTCAAGAATGATCGGCGTTGGCGGTACGCGGGAGTACTAAATCGGGCAATTCCATTCACGGCACTCTAACCGGAGGTGACCGATGCAAGCCGTTCGCCGGCTGTTCGCCATCACAGTCCTGGCTGCCTGCACGCGCGGCGCGGCCGCGCAGGGATTACCACAAGGTGCCGCGGGCGCCGAGCGAGATACTCTCCCCGAGCACGTCGCGCAACGGTTCTACGAGGCCTTTCAACGGCATGACCTCGACGCAACGTACGCGAGCTTCGACTCTGTCTTCACCTACGAGATGTTCGGCGATCCGGCCGGCTCGCAGCGGCGACGGCGCGATGACTCCCTCCGACGGACGAAGGCTGACACGGCGGTCATGCGCATCATCAATGGCCTGGGCGTCACACTGGTGCGCAGCGACGTGTATGGAGCCTTCGTAAATCAGGAATGGACAGAGCGTTTCGCGGATGGCAGGCAATTCAAGCACTTCGAGCTGTTGGAGGTGCGCGGTGGCAAGATCGTGAGGGAGATCGAGGGAGATCGACTCGTAAAGCCGAGTCCGTGAGGCCGGAGCACGCGGGAAATCACGCGAGCAGCGCGGCCGTTCACGTTGCTTCGACGGTCCGTCCGCGACGCGCTGCCGAGGACTGCACTGTGCCGATGACGAAAGCACCTGCCGAATCTCTTGTACTACTCGGGCGGTTTATCGAACGAGTTATCCGCATGCCGACTCGGTGTCATATCGTACGCATGGCAAGCACTGCTCTCGTCGCCGTCTCGCTTCTCGGAACGCCGAGCATCGCGCAAGTCGCACCGAATCAGCGTGCCGATAGTCTGCTCGGGCGATTAACGGGAAACTGGCGCGTCAGCGGCGACGTTCGTGGACAGCCCGCGATGTACGACATGAGTGTCGATCGCATTCTGAGCGGACGCTTCGTTCAACTCCACATGACGGATACGCACCGGCCCGCGATGTACGAAGCTCGCGTATTCCTCGCGGCCGACACGTCCGACGGCGGCGTGGTCGCACACTGGCTCGACAACTTCGGCGGCGCGTATTCCGTTCCCCCGGGATTCGGTCGCGTCTCGGGCGACACCGTTCGTCTCGAGTTCGCGTATCCCACGGGGCTGTTCAGGGACACGTTCGTGTATCACCGTGAACGGGATGCCTGGGACATCACCCTGGTGTCGCGAAATGCGCAGGGGAACTGGCAGCCGTTCGCGAGCTACTCTGCATTGAGAGTGCGTTGACGTCACCGGCTTCCGGAATTCGCGCGTCGAGGAACTTGCGCAAACCTTCGTGTTCGACGGCGGCCCGTCGGGGTTCCCTCCGGTTGCACATTGGGCGATCAACGGCAGCGGTTTCGATCCGGAGCGCGTGGTCTCATCGCCAAAGTTCGGCGATATCGAGGTGTGGCGTTTCATCAACCACAAACGATTCGGGTTCCTCGGACGTCTGCATCCCGTTCACGTGCATCTCGTTCATTTTCAGATCCTCGAGCGGAACGGCCGACCGCCGCTCGCCCACGAACGCGGATGGAAGGACACCGTGGCACTCGAGAAAGGAGACGACGTGCGCATCGCCATGCGCTTCGACGGTTTCCGCGGCCGGTACCTCATCCACTGTCATAACCTCGAGCACGAGGATCACAGCATGATGGCGCGGTTTGACGTCGTGTGATGAGGATGAGTCCTTGGATCGATCGTTTTCGGCAATTCGGCGCGCGCGGCGCTCGGATCGACGGGTTTCTGACTGGCAGTTGACGCCTCTGCACGCGCAGCTCGAAAGCAGGGATGCAAACGGCCAACGACGAACGGAACTGTGCCACGCTATTGCTGGCCCGCTGTACCTGCTCTCTGTCAACCGCGCCGCGAGTGTGTTTTCCTCGCTCGACGGCCTTGCAGCTGATGGTTGGTGACAACCGAATCGGGTTCGCTATGCATCAGCCCGCCGCAGGTTTTACAAAATCCGTGAAGTCGCCAGCGTTGCTGAAGGGGACGCGGAAAGACTATTCTCAAGACATACGTCTGTGACCCAACGGCCGGCTGCGCTTGACGCTTCTGATTGGAGGATCTCTCCAGAGATATGTCGCGCTACACGTTACATGTGAACGGTCACTCCCGAGTGGTGGACGCCGATCCGGATACGCCGCTGCTCTGGGTCTTGCGGGACCATCTCGCGCTGACCGGCAGCAAGTTCGGATGCGGCGTCGGACAGTGCGGCGCTTGTACGGTCCACATGGCCGGTGGGCCGGTAAGGAGCTGCAGAATTCCGGTGAGCGCCGTCGGTGCGGCGCCGATCACGACGATCGAGGCGTTGTCGTCGTCGTCCGTTGGGATACGGCTACAGCGCGCGTGGGTTGAGCAGCAGGTTGCTCAATGCGGATACTGCCAGTCGGGCCAGCTCATGGCCGCCGCGGCGCTCCTCGCGAAGAACAAGGCGCCGAGCGATCAGGAAATCGACGCGGCGATGACGAACATCTGTCGCTGCGGAACGTACGGAAGAATTCGCGCCGCCATCCACGAGGTGGCGCGCGGCGCCGCGACGGCGACGGAGCAGAGGGACTCGCGATGACTCCGGTTTCCCGACGCTCGTTCGTCAAGGTTGTCGCCGGAACCGGTGCAGGGCTTCTCCTCGGCATCAGGATCGATTCGGCGCGAGCATTCGCCGGCGATCGCGGACGTGCCGAGGATTGGGCGCCGAACGCGTTTCTGCGGATCAGCGAATCCGGAGAAGTGACGATCCTCTCGCCCAAGGCGGAAATGGGGCAGGGCGTATTCACCGCGCTTCCAATGATCGTGGCCGAAGAGCTCGACGCCGATTGGGAGAAGGTCCGTATCGAGCAATCGCCGGCACGCGCACCATACGACACGTCAACGGGCGGGAGCGGCAGCGTCGCCGACAACTGGCTTCCATTGCGACAAGCCGGCGCCGCTGCCCGCGCGATGCTGATCGCGGCGGCGGCCGCGGAGTGGAGCATCGCGCCGACCGAGTGCAGCACCGAGCAGGGCGTTGTCGTCCATGCCGCCACGAATCGACGCCTGACGTATGGCGCGCTCGCCACGAAGGCGGGAGCGTTGCCGCTTCCCGACGCGTCCGCGGTTGCGCTCAAAGCGCCTGAGAATTTTCGCATCGTCGGCAAGCCGATGGTCAGGCGCGATGCCGTGGCGAAGGGCGACGGATCGGCCATCTATGGAATCGACGTCAGAGTGCCGGGCATGCTCGTGGCCAACGTCGCGCGATGCCCGGTGTACGATGGCACGCTCGCGCACCTGGACGATACCAAAGCGCGCGAAGTCCGCGGCGTGCGCAAGATCGTGACGCTCGACGCCGTGCGCCAAGCGGGCTTGCCGGCACGCGTCGCTGTGGTCGCCGACGATACGTGGTCCGCGATGAAGGGGCGCAAAGCGCTCGTCGTGCGTTGGAATGGTGGACGCGACGCCGAATTCTCGTCGGCGCGGCTTGTCGCCGCGGCGCGAGCTTCGTTGGCGAAGGACGGCGACGTCATGCAAAAGATCGGCGACGTAGACGACGTGAAGTCGCGCGCGGCGCAGACGATCGAGCAGACGTACGAGTTGCCGTTCCTCGCGCACGCCACGATGGAGCCGATGAACTGCACGGCGCACGTGACGGATTCGTCCGCCGAATTGTGGATCCCAACGCAGTTCGGCCACGGAATGCGACAGCGCGTGGCGAGTTTTCTCAACCTCCCGCTCGACGCGGTCACGGTGCACGTCACCTTCCTCGGCGGCGGATTCGGTCGCCGGTTTTACGCCGACTTCGTCATCGATGCCGTGCAGATCTCGAAGGCGGCCGGCGCGCCGGTCAAGGTGGTCTGGTCGCGCGAGGAGGACGTGCAGCATGACATCTACCGGCCCGCGAGCGTGCAACGTCTGCGTGCGGCGCTCGACGAGAAAGGACGTCCGCTGAGCTGGGAGTATCGCGTCGCCGCGCCGGGAAGCGCCGCGTATTGGCATCACGAGACGGATCACCCCGGCCGTGACGACGCGCCAGACGCCATCCTCTACTCCATTCCCAATCAGCTCGCCGACTTCGTGTACGTGCCGGCACCAGTGCCAATCGGCGCGTGGCGTGCGGTGAGACACACGCAGAACATCTTCAGCATCGAGAGCTTCGTCGACGAGCTGGCGCACGCCGCCCATACCGATCCGATCGAGTATCGTCTCGCGTTGCTCGATGGTGATCCGCGGGCGCGACACGTTCTCGAGACAGTCCGCGATCGTTCCGGCTGGACGCAGCCGCTGCCGAAGGGTCGCGGCCGCGGCGTGGCGTTCATGCGCTATGGAGGCACCTTCGTTGCGCACGTCGCCGAGGTGAGCGTCGCGAGCGGCGGAACCGTGCGCGTGGAGCGCGTGACATGCGCGTTCGATTGCGGCCAGATGATCAACCCCGACACCGTGCGCGCGCAGGTTGAGAGTTCTGTCATTTGGGGGCTCAGCGCGGCGCTGTGGGGAGAGATCACCGTCGATCATGGACGTACGGTGCAGAGCAACTTCCACGACTATCGGGTCGCGCGCATGAACGACGCGCCGGTGATCGATGTGTTCTTGGTCGTAAACCACGAGAAGCCGACGGGCGTTGGCGAGCCTGCGGTTCCAGGCGTCGCGCCGTCGATCGCGAACGCTGTCTTCGCGGCGTCGGGTCGCCGTGTGCGGCGACTACCACTCAACGCGGGTCGTGCGTCGTCAGCCGTTGGTTGATGACGCGCCGGGAGCAAAACGGAAGCACGCTGCGGTTCTTTCAGACGCGGGTGCCGCCGCCGCTCGCTCGCTGGCCGGGCGGCCGCGGCGAAGCTGACGCCCGTCACGGCGTCAGCGAAGTCACCATGTGCGCCCCGTTTCCGTCCGCGTTCATCGTCCATACTTGCATGACCCCAGTCCGATTGCTCTGGAAGGCAATGCGCTTTCCGTCGGGAAACCAAGAGGGCGTCTCGTCGAGTGACAGGGTAGCGTGCGGAGCAAGCTTGGTCGCTTGCCCGGTCGCCGGATCGACGAGCCAGAGATGAGCTGTGCTCTCCTCGATCTTGACCTGATCGTACTTGCCCGCCTGCATCACGATGTGCTTGCCGTCGCGTGACCAATTCGCCCACTGGGGCCGGCCCTCAGCCTGATCGAAGTGAGTGAGGAGATGAAAGCCTGTACCATCTGCATCGACAATGGCGAGCTGCCAGGCCGACGCG
>DASVYG010000192.1:0-4546 GCA_036392315.1 Gemmatimonadaceae bacterium | reverse complement strand
GGTGATCGAGCCGCCGGCGCCGACGGTGAGCGTCTGGTACTGATCGGCGAACGGCGGGCGTCCACCGGCCGATCCGACCGACGCGCGCAGCTTGAAGTCGTCGAAGACCGAACGGAGCTTCCACCACGATTCGTCGGACAGGCGATACGCGAGTGACGCGCGGCCGTAAGTGTTCCACCGGTTGGCGGCGCCGAACAGGGAGCTGCCGTCGCGGCGAACGAGGCCATCGAGAATGTACTTCTCCTTGAACTCAAAGTTCGCGCTGCCGGAGTACCCGAGTGCGCGAATCGACGTGGTGTTGTTCCGATTGCTGATGCTCGTCGTCGCGTTGGTCAGGGAAACGAGGCCGGGTAGCGTCAGCGTGCTTCCCGTGGCAAACACACCCCATCCATCCTGCTGTTCGTAGGTGTAGCGGGTCTGGTACCGAGTGCGCAGACTGGTCCCAAAGTCATGGCGCAACGTGGCGTCCAATCCCACGTTGTACGACGAGCTCGCGCTCGAGCTATCGCTGATGTTGCCCGTATTGTTGCCGATGTCGAGGGCAGTGGTGCGATACCCACGATCCTGAAGGGTCGTGTTACTGACCCGCTGCCGATCCATGTTTCCTGTGGCGGAGAAGTCGATCCATGCGGCCGGGGTGAACCGCTCCGTCACCGATCCGAGGAATCGATCGTTGTCCGTGCGGCCGTTGACTTGAACGTTGTCAATGACCGGGTTGTAGTTCTGCCCGCCCTCGTTGGTGACGTCGGAGCGGATGAACAGGCGATTCTTACTGTCGCGCGCGAGCAGGTTCACGCTCGGGTGCTGCCGAGAGATGTTGAACCAGTTCTCGTTGTCCGGGAAGTTCGCCGTGCGCGCATAGTACGTCTGGATCTGCGTGTCGAACATGTCACCGGTGGACTGCGACACGTTGACGCGCGCCGACTGCCGCCGGTAGCCTTGCTCGAATCGCACCGCGCCGAGCTGATTCAGATTGGAGAAGCTCGAGAAGAAGCCGGTGTTGCCGAACTTGCCGCTCGCGTCGAGGGTGTTGGTGTTGATGACACCCGGCAGCTTGGCTTGCGCGATCGGATCGTAGTTGACCGGGAACTGATTGATCTGGAAGAGTCCGCGGAGCTCGGGCTTCGTCGCGCTGTTGCCGATGCCGAAGTCGCGCTTGAGCGGATAGGGCGTGAGCGCGTAGTCGCCACCCTGGTCGTTCACGCGGAACGCTTCTGCCGCCAAGTCGACAGTGCGGGTGCAGTCGGGTTGTCCCGAGACGACGACGCAGAATCGCTGGTTCTTCTCGTCCATCATCATCATGGTGCGTCGCGCGTACGGATATTCCTTGGCGATGTCTTGCCATCCGAGCTCGGAGCGCGTGTTCAGCCGGATGCCCGGACTTTGGTTCTTTGCGCTACGGGTCGTGATCGAGATGACGCCATTGCCGGCGCGCGATCCATACAGCGATGATGCGGCGGCGCCCTTCACGACCTCGACGCTCTCGATGTCTTCGGGGTTGATCTCGGACATCGAGCCGTTGAGGATGATGCCGTCGACCATGATGAGCGGGCCCTGACCGATGGCGCCGTCGATCGACTTCGGACCGCGAAGGACGATCGAGGCCTGCGTGCCGGGACGGCCATTCGGGGTGACGATCTGCGCGCCGGGCACCTTGCCCTCGAGCGCGGTCAGTGCGCTCGCGGCGGGAATCGGCATGTCTTGGGCGGTGAGCGCCGTGACGGTGTACGCCGTCTTCTTCTGCTCCGTGCCCGCGGACATGCCGGTCACCACGACCTCTTGCAGCCGGTTGATGTCGCGCGTGAGCGTGAAGTCGTGAGAGTGCGCACCTGGCGTGAGCGTCATCGGTGTGCTGGCGCTGACGTACCCGATGGCGCGCGCTTTGAGCACGATGGCTTGTGAGCGAACTCGCTCGGCCGGAATGGTGATCGTGTATCGGCCCTGCGCATTCACACCCACGGAGACGTTCAACTCCGTGATGTAGACGTTCGCCACCTCGAGCGTGTTCCCTTGTTCGGAGAGGACGCGGCCAGTGATCGTGGCAGCCTGCGCGAGCAGCGCGGTACCCCCGGTCATCGGAGCAACCACCGCGAGCATGAGCGGAAGACTCACGCCGGAGCACAGCGTACTCCACTTGCTTGTTCTCGACATTTTGACCTCGGACACGGGCGGGGGAGATGACCGTCAGCGGGAACTGTGGCTTCGTGCCCGGGATTTGACGGCCAAATAATGCCGCAAGTGGGATTGAACTTGGGACGAGGTCCGCGCGACCGCAAGCATGCTCACACGAGCCATTTCCAGTGCGCGGCGTGCTGATTTCCATGTGACTTTTTGGTGGGATGATGGAGTTTCCGGTGTCTCGGTCGTGCCCAAGCCGTGTTCGACTCTTGACGCCATGCGTCACGCGGCCCAACGTGGATCGCTGGTTCGTGCACGTTCTCCGGGAGGCACACCCGGTGGTCACTATCCCACGACCAACTCGGCGACGCCGTCCGTACGCCCCGACTTGGTTGTTCTTCGCCATGATCGCCTTGGCGCCCTTGGCGCCGCTGGCGTCGCAGCAGCGAGGCGACGTGACCACCGGTTGGGTCCGCGATTCGACCGGCGCTCCGATCAGCGATGCCGACGTGAGCGTTCCGGCGATGCGCCTTCTCGTGCACACCGACTCGGCCGGTGCATTCACCCTTCGCGGTCTGGCCGCCGGCACAGTCGCGCTCAACGTACGCCACCTGGGGTACGAGCCCCGCTCGCTGAGTATCCAACGCAATGCAACGTCGGCGGACTCTCTGACCATCGCGCTTCGCGCGATTCCGCAGGTGCTCGACGCCATGCGCGTCGGTGGCGGCCGAGCGCATCATGATTTTTTGATTGAGGATTTCTATCGACGTCAGGCGCTGGGCTCGGGAACGTTCATCACGCGCGCCGACATCGACGCGCGCAATCCGACGCGGCTGAGTGACGTGGTGCGGCAGTATCCGGGAATTCGGGTCGTGCGAGGACCCGGTGGGACGGGCGTGCGCTTTCCGAGCACATCGATGGCGCGCCGGGACTGTCCGCCGCAATATTGGGTCGACGGCCGGCGCGTCACGAACTTCGAGCTCGACGAATTGCCTCCGCGCGACATTGAGGGAATCGAGTTGTATCACGGACCCTCGACGACACCGACGCAATTCTCGATGGACGACGCCAAGACGTGCGGGACGGTCGTGATCTGGTCGCGCGCACCCGGTGAACCGTGAGTCCGCCGTCGCGGACCGACAACCCGATTGGGAGACGGAGATGATCAACGCCCAGCGATTCGTGCCTCGGTTCGCGACCATGGCGGGACTGCTCGCTGCCACGGTTTCGTGCGCGTCGGGCGGCGCCAGCAAAGCGCCCGCTGGTGAGAGCGCGCCGGCTGCGAGCGCCGCCGGCGTCGCGGCACCGAACAAGAGCACGGCGTCCGTCTTGATCGGGGAGGACCTGCAACGGACCGATGCGCAGAATTTGGGCGACGCGATTCAGCGCTTGCGTCCCGAGTGGTTCCGCCGGAACCCGTCACGCGGTGCCCCCACCATGGGGGGTTTGCGAACGGCGTCTGATGGACTCGTCGTTTGGGTGGACAACAACCGCGCCGGCGGCACAGAAATCCTCACGCAGATGCAGATCACCAGCGTCAGCTCGGTCAGGTATTTCACGCCCTCGGAGGCGCAGTCGCGCTTTGGTAACGGCAATACCGGCGGTGCGATCCTGGTCATCACGAAGACGGGCTCGAAACCCTGAGCATGCCGTAGTTCGTTCTGGGAAAGGATAGCGTGGCGCTACCCCGTGTCGCGCTGACGCAACCGCTGACAGTTCGGGCAGAAGTATGTCGACCGCCCGGCCTGCACTATTCGTTCGATCGGCGTTCGACACCGCCGACACGGCTTCCCTTCCCGATCGTAGACTGCGAGCCGACTGACCGATGAACTGGTATACCGCGCGCCGGTCGCCCGATCGATCACACGCCGGACAGCGCGCAGCAACGACGTCACCTGTTGTCGCGTGAGCCTGTTCGCGGGCGCGGCGGGAGCGATGCGTGCGTGCCAGAGCGCCTCCGCCGCGTAGATATTTCCCAGCCCGGCGATCAAGCGTTGGTCGAGTAGCGCCGGCTTGATCGGTCCACGTCGCTTTGATAGCGCATTGCGCAGGGAATCCGCCGTGAGCGACGGATCGGACGGCTCGGGCCCGAGGCCGAGCTCGATCGGCGCGCCGGCGGGGTGAAGATCGAGCGTGCTGAGCGCGCGCGGATCGTCGAGCACGACTCGTGCGCCGTCCTCGAAGCTGAGCGCAGCGCGCGCGAAACGTGGAAGCTCGTCCTCGACGCGATCGATGTGCCAGTCACCGGTCATGCGAAAGTGGGCATGCACGACGCGGCCGTCGGCGAGCAGGATCAGCTGATGCTTGCCGCGACGCTCGACGGCGCGCACCTCGGCGCCCGTCAGCGATCGCAGGCGGGCCTTCGACAGGCGGCGACGAAGCGACGGATGAAAGACGTCGACGCGGACAATCGTCTTGCCGGCGATGG
>DASVYG010000191.1:0-12738 GCA_036392315.1 Gemmatimonadaceae bacterium | reverse complement strand
GCCACCACGACCGCGACGTCGCTCTGCCGCGCGATGCGAACGGCACTGTCGATCTGCGAGCGCCAGTCGTCGCGAAGACCCGCGTCCCAAATCAACTTGACCTTGGCGTTGCCGGTGCTCTCGAAATATTCGAGGCGAATGTCGTGCGTGCTTCCGGGGGCCAGCGTCACGGTCTCGAGTCGTGCGTGATACGATTGCTTCACCCAATTGTCGATGAGGATTTTTCCATCGACGAACAGGCGATAGCCGTCGTTGCCCTCGACGCCGATGTGACGCACTCCGCCCGCCGGAACGGTGAGTTTTCCGGTCCAACGCACCGAGTACCAATCGTAGGGAATGCCGCGACCCGGTGAATTGAGCGTCCATCCGAAATCGACACGGGGGTCCGTGCGAATGAGCCGCGGCACTCCGGCGAGACTGTTGTTGTCGAAATACTCGCCGTGTAGACCGGGCACGGTATGTCCGCTGTCGATAGACGAAAGCTGCGCCGCGTCGACGACGACGTACTCGCGCCCGACACGCCCCGGGCCCGGCGCATATCGCACCGTGCCTCGGCCCAGTCGTTCGCGAATCCCTTCGAGAATCGAAACCCGCTTGATCCCCGGTCCGCTGTAGCCGCCGAGTCGTGACTCGGTTGCGTCGAGGCCGATGACCGCGATGGATCCGAGCGTCGAGGCGAGTGGCAGCGTGTGTCGACGGTTCTCGAGCAACACGAGCGATGCCCGCGCCGCTTCGCGCGCGAGCGCGCGATGTTCCGGGTTGCCATTCCAATACTCGGCGCTGTCCGCGTTCACATACGGGTGCTCGAACAACCCAAGCGCGAACTTGACGCGCAGCACGCGTGCGACCGCCGCGTCGATTACGCTGTCGGCGATCATTCCGCGACGGAACGCGTCGAGATATGGCCTGTGCTGCGCCCACGACGATTGGAAGATCACATCGAGGCCTGCGTCGAGCGCGTCCTTCGTCGCGGTCGCCGTCGTCGCTTCGGTGTGGTGCAGCACCGTTGCGCCACCGGTTGCCGCGGCGTCGGAGATGACGAAGCCACCGAAATTCCAATCGCGTTTGAGCTTGTCCGTCAGCAACGCGTGGCTTTGCGTGGCCGGGTCGCCGTCGACGGAGTTGTAGGCGCTCATCACAGAACGCGCATGCCCGGAGTCGATCGCCGCCTTGAACGGCGGGAGATACATCTCGTCGAGCAGACGGCGGTCGAGGTCGATCGGGTAGCTGTCGCGTCCTCCTTCGCCCACGTTGGCGATGAAGTGCTTGGGTGTCGCGACGATTCCCGCCGACTCGAACGCGCGCACGAACGCCACGCCCATGAGCGACGTGAGCACCGGATCTTCACCGTACGTCTCTTCGACCCGGCCCCACCGGACGTCGCTGGCGATGTTGATCACCGGCGACAGCACTTGGCGAATGCCGCGGCTTCTCGTTTCGCGAGCGATTGCGCGCGCCGAGCGCGCCACGAGGGCCGTGTCCCACGTGGCCGCGAGCGCGATCGCCTGAGGAAACACCGTTGCCCCGTCGCGCACGAGACCGTGCAGAGCCTCGTCGAACGGAATGATCGGAATGCCGAGCCGAGTGTGCTCGACGAAGAACCGCTGGATGGCGTTGATCCGTTCGGCGTGTGCGCGCGCGACGTTGCCTTCCCCACGCGCGGTCGAGATCTGGAGCCCGAACACGCCCTTCGAGTAGTCGTTGGACGGATCGTCGAGATCGCCGGGAATCATGAACAGCTGCCAGAACTTCTCCTCGAGTGTCATGCGTCCGATCAGGTCGCGGACGCGGGCTTCTATCGGCAGCGCCGGATCGCGGTATCGCGCAGAATCGGGCGCTTGTGCCAAGCCGCCGCGCGCTGACGCGAAGAGTCCGATAGAGACAGCAAGGGTGGTGAGTCGCCGCATTGAGCCCTGGATCGGGGGATCGGTCGGCCAGAACTTACGTCCGCGGTTGCGGGCGGCGCGAGATTTCGCTTCCCCAACGAAGCACGCATGCAGATACGGATCATCGCCATTTCAGGCAGCCTTCGCTCCGGTTCGTCGAACACGATGCTATTGCGCGCGGCCGCGGCGATGGCGCCGCGCGGGGTGACCGTCGAGCTGTACGACGGCATCGATCGCCTGCCCTTTTTCAACCCCGACCTCGACGACGAGCACGTCCCAGCGGCGGTCGAGAGCTTTCGCGCCGTTTTGCGCACCGCGCATGGCTTGTTGCTCAGCAGTCCCGAGTACGCGCACGGTGTGCCGGGAGTGCTCAAGAACGCGCTCGACTGGCTCGTGGGCAGCACGCAGGGAGAGATCGTCGACAAGCCCGTGGCGCTGATCAATGCGTCTCCCAGGTCGACGCACGCGCAAGCGTCATTGGTCGAGACGCTGCGTACGATGAGCGCGCGGGTCGTGGCCGACGTCAGACTCGGTGTTTCACTCAAGGCGCAAGCATTCGACGAGGCATCGCTCCGGGACGAGCCCGACGTGGTGCGGGCGGTGTCCTCCGCGTTTGCCGCGCTCGAGGCCGCGGTTCGCGTCGGTCCCGCACCCGAGCCCGTCTGAGGTCGGCAGGCGCCTGCCGGTTGGGCCTGCTCTTTGCCCAGCCGAAATCGCATGGCTCGCTTGCTTCACTGGGTCGCACTGTCGGCGACGATCCTGGCCGTGCGACGGGCGGGCGGGCAGTCGCTCGGTCCCGAACGCCGCGACATCGGCGATCTGCGCGGAGACGTCTGGTCCGTGTGGAGCTCGCCCGCACACGCCAAGCTTCGCGACGTCGCACCCACCGCCGCGGTACTTGGCGCGGTCGCGCTCACATCGTACGTCGATTCGTCGGCCTACGTCTGGATGACGACGCACCCGAACACGGTGGCGATGCGGATGATCTCGCCGTTCCGCGACGGCTGGAAAGTCCCGATCAATGGCGGCGGAAACGGTCAATTCTTGCTGCCGCTGTCGGCGACGCTCTACATCGCCGGACGATTGTCGCACGATGCCGCACTGCGCGATGCCGGCCTTGGATGCGCGGCCGGCCACCTGTCGAGCGCGGCGCTGCGCGACGTCATCTACCTCGCCGTGTCTCGCAGACGACCGCATGATACGCCCGTTGCGCGTCAGATCTCCGTGCCTGGCGGGCGGGTGTGGGAACACCACTCGTTCCTGAGCGGTCACATCGCCAATTCGATGTCGTGCGCGTCGTACTTCTCGCATCGCTTTTCGCTTGGCCTCGCCGAGCCCGTGATTTACGCATACCCGATCATGATCGGGCTCGGCCGAATGGCCGACGGATGGCACTGGACGTCGGATACGATGGCCGGTGCCGCGATGGGCTTCGCGATTGGAAAGGCGATCTCGGATCGCCAGTTGGCGCGAAACGCCAACAGCCTTGGGCCCCGTCCGCCCTCGACGCTGGGACGCACCGCCTCCGGGCCGATTCGTGTTGCGATCTGGTCGTTCGACTTTTGAGCGGCGCTATTCGCCCGGTTGACAGAACAGCGGATCGACTGTATATAACCGCAAGGTTAACTAACCTCGCGGTTATCTAGCCCGTGGGCAAGCCAGGAGCATCGGACCATGCAAAAGATTAGACCATTTCTCTGGTTCAACGACAACGCCGAAGAGGCGATGAACTTCTACCTCTCCATTTTCAAGAACTCCAAGGCAGGCACCGTCAGTCGCTACGGAGACGCCGGTCCAGGGCCGAAAGGTTCCGTGATGTCCGCGACGTTCGAGCTCGACGGGCAGGAGTTCATGGCCCTCAACGGCGGCCCGACGTACAAGTTCACGCCCGCCATCTCGTTCTTCGTGAACTGCGAGACGCAGCAAGAAGTCGACGAGCTCTGGGAAAGGCTCTCGGCGGGCGGAAAGAAGGATCGATGCGGCTGGCTCCAGGACAAATTTGGCGTGTCTTGGCAGATCATTCCGTCGGCATTGGGCCGACTCCTCGGCGACAAGGATCGCGCGCGAGCGCAGCGCGTCATGCAAGCGATGCTGCAAATGGACAAGATCGACATCAAGCGACTCGAGGAAGCGTGATAGGGCGATGCTATCGGATCCGCTGAGCACGACGTTCGCCGCCCTCGCCGACCCGACGCGGCGAGCCATTCTCTCGCGTCTCATTACAGGGCCGGCGACGGTCAAGGAGTTGTCGGCGCCGTTCGCGATGAGTGGTCCGGCGATCTCCAAGCACCTGCGCGTGCTCGAGCGGGCCGGACTCATCTCCCGCGGCCGCGACGCGCAGTTTCGGCCGGCGCAACTCGAGGCGAAACCGCTCAAACAGGTCGCGGAATGGGCCGAGGACTACCGGCGGTTCTGGGACGCAAGCTACGATCGGCTGGACGGCTATCTGAAAACCCTAAAGGCACAGGAGAAGAAGCGTGGCAACAACAAATAACGTTGGCACGACGACCTTCACGACGCCGTCCGATCGAGAGGTCGCGGCCACACGCGTGTTCGACGCGCCGCGCCGGCTCGTGTTCGATGCGCACACCAAGCCCGAGCACATACGGCATTGGATGCTCGGTCCCGAGGGCTGGACGATGCCCGTCTGTGAGGTCGATCTTCGACCGGGCGGCGGCTGGCACTTCGTGTGGCGCCGTGCCGACGGCGACGAGATGGAGATGCGAGGCGTGTACAAGGAAGTTGTGCCGCCGGTAAAGCTCGTGAGCACGGAATCGTGGGGCGGCGATTGGCCCGAGACCATCAACACGGTCACGCTCACGGAAAAGGACGGCAAGACGACGCTCACCATGACGATCCTCTATCCGTCGAAGGAAGCACGCGACGCGGCGCTCAAGACTGGAATGAAGGAAGGCATGTCGCAGAGCTACGAGCGCCTCGCCGATTACCTCCACTCCATGGCCTAAGGGGTCGCCGGACGAACGGCGCGACATTGCGTCGTTCGTCCGCAGTGGCGCGCCGTCGGCCCAAACGTTATGCATCCATATAGGTGCAAACGCGGGTAGCAGTTATGCCGAAAACAATCGCACGGTTCGTAGCAGCCCTCGTGCTCGCCGGCGCGGGGCTCATGCAGGCGCAAACGACCGGTGACGCGAGATGGTCGGCGTGGCTTGGCTGTTGGCGAACCGCCGACGCCGACGGACCAACGACCTGCGTTGTTCCAACCACCCGCCCGTCCGCGGTCGACGTCGTCACGATCGTCAACGGCGCGATCGATTCGCGCTACCGGATCGACGCCGACAGTCAGCCGCACGCAATCAACCGCGCCGGATGCCACGGCACCGAAATCGCCGCGTGGTCGCAAACGGGACGACGAGTCTATCGTCGCGCCGCCCTCGTCTGCCCCGGCGGCGTGAATGGAACATCGACGACGCTGATGGCGATTTCGCCCGCCGGAGAGTGGTTGAACATCGAGGGCGTCCGCGCCGGAGCCGGCTCGCTCGAGCGCCTGGACCGGTTCCACGACGTCGGAATTCCGACGACGGTTCCGAAAGACATCAGGACCGCGATTGAGCGGCGCCAGCTCGCGATCGCAACGGCGCGCGCCTCGGCCGCGGCGCCGATCAATGAAGCCGACGTCCTCGAGGCCAACGCCAATGTCGAACCGGGCGTGGTTCGATCATGGCTCGCCGAGGCCGGTACGGCCGCTGTCGTCGCGGAGCTGGCGCGTGCGCCGCAGCAAGCGCCGCCGACGGACACCACGAGCGGCGCCCAGAACGCGCAGTACTGCGTGCCGGCAGGATGCTACGCGCCCAATCCGTACTCGCCGTACAACGGCTACTCGATGTATCCATACGGCGCGTATTCGTCCTTCTACGCGAGCCCGTGGGCGTTCGGATTTCCGACACCGTTGATCATCATCCGCGGCACGAACCGCCCCCCGTTTCATGGTGGACATGAGCCACCGCGTCGCCAGCCTTTCCAGCCGCTCCAGCCGCTCCGGCCACTAGCGCCTTCGCCTCCGAGACATGAGCCTCCTCGACACGTTCCGCCGATTCGCGCGCGACCGTAACACGGGCGCGCACGTCGTACGAGGATTCAACGTCGCGGTCGAGAACACGCGTCCCGACATCGAGACATCGGCCGTGCTCGAGCGGCTCGACGAAGCGCTCGGTCTGATCGAGCGATATCAGCCGTGGCGGCTAGCGCATCTGCGGCGGGATCTCGCCGAGTTCTGGATCGTTCGCTATCCGTGTCGCGGTGCGTACTTCCCGCAGACGCGTACCTGCATGACAGAGCTCACGTTCTTGGCGCGCAGAGACATCACCGCCGCTCCGGTCGCTGCGTCGATTCTGCACGAAGGGATGCACGCGCGCGTGCATCAGATGGGCGTAAGCATGGACGCTCGAGACGCCGCGCGCGAAGAGCGCATTTGCCGCCGTGCCGAGTTGGAGTTCGGGTTGTCGCTGCCGCCGGAGCTGGGTGCGCCGGTGGTGGAACGTGCCCGCGCGAGCCTCGAGCTGAGCGACGAGGACGTCGCGCCTGAGATCGATTGGGCCGAGGCGCAACGCCGGCAGGACGCGATCGATCGGGCGGCAATGAGCCGGCCCGATTCGCGGACGAGTTGATCGGCGATTTCGCTCGATCGACTCGCGCCGGCGCGACCTTACATCGCTACTTCCAGCAGCCGGCTTCGCGAAGCTGCGGCAGCGCTTCGGGCGCGATCGAGATCATGTGGCCGCAGTCGGGGCAAACGTCGACGAGAACGTCGGGAACGACGAGTCGCGTGCGCGCGAGCTCGACGGAGCGCAGTGTCAGGCGAGAGCGGACGAGTTTGTTGCAGCGGCGACAGGTATTGGTGACGTAATCGCCGACTTTGGGATGGGTAAGCATGGACTCCTTCTCTGCGATGGGACGGGCGGCGCGTGTTCGCGGCGCCAGAGTCACGTACGGAGGCGAGTGGCGCCAAGATTCAACCGACGCGTCGAGGCGGTCCGCGACGGGCCGGAATGGCCGCGGCCGGCGCTATAATTAACGAGCGAGCGCGCAGCCATAACCCACATGAGGTGCCCTCTGTGTTCGATGCAGCGTATTTCCGCACTGGACTTCCTTCGCAGCTCGAGGCGGCGGGCGCCGAGCCGAGCGTCGAGATTCACCTCGTCAACGGACAAGCGCATCGCGTGCGTTCACTGCTTGAAGCCGCCGACGGATATGCCGTGCTCGAGGTCTACCAGCGACGCGCCGAGATCTCGGGCGTGAAGACGTATTGGCGCGGATCTGCGACGTCGGCCAATGCGATGGACGAGGTCCAGCGCGCCGTCGTCGCGTACGAGAGCATTGCGCAGATCGTGATTACGCCCACGCAAAGCGTCGAGGCGGTAAAGATTGGGTTTGGCGCGCGGTAGGTAGACGCCAATCGCTCCGGCGCGCTATGCGGCGCGACGGCCGCGCCACGCCGCATCGATCGACGCACCGCCCGCGCCGATGATCGCCAGCGTCAGGGCCGCCGCGCACAGGGTCAGCTCGAGCTCCCACCCCTTCGGCGAAAAGAAGCCCGCGTGTCGCTTGGCGAAGAAGATCGCGCCCAGCATGTCGCAGGCGAGGAGAGCCGCGAACACACGCGTCGCTCCGCCGACGATGAGTGCGAGGCCACCGACAATCTCGAGCGTGATGATGCCGACGGCCGTGACGCTCGGCACCGGCACGCCGAGTCCCCCCATGAACTTCGCCGTGCCTGCGATCCCGAACGACGACAGCTTGAGCCAGCCGTGGGCGATGAACACGACGCCGACGACGATTCGGAGCGGAAGGAGGCCCCATGCGGGCCGGTGATCGTTGGTCGTGGCCATGAGACTTCTCTGAACGAGTCGATCAGACGCGAGTGAGCCGGCGGCGCTCCGCGAGCTCGGTGATTGCCGTCTCGCACGCGTGAAGACACCGTTTCAATCCGTCGAGCGTGTGATCGCCCATGTGGCCGATGCGCACCGTCGTGTCGCGCAGTTGACCGTAGCCGCTGCCCAAGGTGTAGCCGCGCGCGAGCACCGCATCGAGCAGCTCGCGGGGCGCCATACCCTTGGGTAGCGAGATCGCCGTCACCGTGGGTGAGCGCGCTCCTTCCGCCGCGACGACGCCGATGTCGATCCCGCGTCGCTTGGAGACGGTGTCCACCCAATCGATCGTGGCCTCGCGCATCGCGAGGTGTCGGTCCCAGCGCAGCTCGATCCCTTCGCGGCCAATATCACCCATCTGTGCTTCGAGCGCGTACAGCAGCGACGTTGCCGGCGTGCTCGGCGTTTGATTCTTCTCGGCGTACTTGTCGTATTGGACAACGTCGAAATAAAAGCCGCGGTCCGCGACACGCTTAGCGCGCTCGACGAATTCCGCCGACGCAACCGCGAAAGCCAATCCCGCCGGCAGCGCGAACGCCTTCTGCGAACCGGTGAACACGAAGTCGAGGTCCCAGGCATCGACGGTGATCTCAGCGCCGCCCGCACCGGACACGCTGTCGACCAACGCGATCGTCCCATAGCGATGCGCGATCTCGGCGATTGCGCGCACGTCGGTGAGCACACCGGTAGACGTCTCCGAATGCGCCACAGTGACCGCGACGAAATGCCGCGTGGCCAACTTGTCTTCGACTGCGTTCAGATCGAACGTCCGACCCCACGGAACGATGATTCGCTCGACCGACCGATCGCACGACTCGGCGACGGCGGCGAATCGCTCGGAGAAGCCACCATTCACGAGACAGAGGATCTTTCCGTGGGGCGCGTTGCGGACGGCCATCTCCATGAAGCCCGTTGCCGACGTGGCACCAACATAGACGGGGCGCGCCGTGAGAAAGACGTCTCGCAACCCGGCCTCGATGCGCGCGAACATCGCCTCGAACGCCTTGTTGCGATGCGGCATCATCGGCCGCGTCATCTGCTCGAGGATTTCCGGACGAACCTCCGTCGGGCCGGGAACGAAAAACGTCCCAAAGGGCGTGTCGGGCATGATGGTTAATCTAGCCGTCATCAGCCGCCTACCTCCGGAGCGTGCGCCCCGCGGTTGCGCCCGTGTATTTGCCGTCATCGACCGTCAGCACGCCGTTCACGAGCACGTACTTCATGCCGACGGCGAGCAGCGTCGGCTGCTCGTAGGTCGATCGGTCGGCGAACGTCGCCGGGTCGAACGCGATGACGTCGGCGAACGCGCCGGGCTTGAGCACGCCGCGGTCCTTGAGGCCGAGAATCTTGGCCGTCTCGCCGCTGCTCCGTTCCACCGCGCGCGGCAGCGTGAGGATGTGCTTCTGCCTCACGTATTCGTGGAACAGCTTGGGAAAGGTGCCGTATTTGCGCGGATGCCCGTCGCTTCCGTCCGAGTCGGTGACGATGAAGTCCGCCTTCATGAAATGCTCGATGTCGCGCTCGTTCATGTTGAACGACGCGACGGATGCGTCGCCGCCAAGAATGATCTCGATCGCGGCGTCGATCGGCGTCGTGTTGCGCGCCTTGGCGATCGCGTCGAGTCGCTTGCCGTGGATGCTGGTGTCGCGCGTCGCGGTGATGAGCAGCGTCGACGCCCCGCCGCGGCGCTTGAGATTCTTCTCCATTTCCACGACGAGCTTGGCGCGCGTCGCCGGGTCGTTGATGCGCGCGCGGAGCGAGTCGCGTCCGCCCTCTTCGGCCCAGCGCGGCAGCAGTGACGCGCCGACGCTCGTGCCCGACGCCGTGTACGGATACTGGCTCGCCGTGATGTCGATGCCCTCGGCGCGCGCGTGCTTCATGAGCGCGATCACGGTATCGCTCTGGCCCCAGACGTCGGCGCCGAGCGCCTTGATGTGCGAGATGTGTACGGGCATGTGCGCTTCGCGGCCGATACGAATGACTTCTTCGACCGAGGCGATCAGGCCGATCGTGTACGAGCTCTCGTCGCGCATGTGGGTGTCGTATAAACCGCCCTTCGCCGCGGCGACTTTGGCGAGGTCGATCACTTCCTGGGTCGGCGCGTAACTGCCAGGCGCGTAGTAGAGTCCCGTCGACATGCCGATCGCGCCTTGATCCATCGCGCGAGACACGATGGCGCGCATGGAATCGAGTTGCGCCGGCGTCGGCGCGGCGGCCGACATGCCGAGCACGGCACCACGCACCGATCCCTGCCCGATGTAGACGGCCGCGTTCGTGCCGATTCCGTTCTTCGTCCAGTCGCCGAGCAGCTTGCCGATGTCGATCGGCCCGCCGCCGTCATTGTTGGTGACGACGGTCGTCACGCCCTGCATGAGATACGGGACGTTGCCGTGCCGCTCGGGCACGGGGCTCGAGAGGTCGGCCTGCGTGTGCGTATGCGGATCGATGAAACCGGGCGCCACGACGAGGCCCATCGCATGGATCGTCTTTGTGGCCGTGACACGGCTCGTCGTCGCATCGCCAATGAAGGTGATGCGGTCACCCCGAATTCCGACGTCGGCGCGACGGGGGGCCGATCCCGTGCCGTCGACCACGCTGCCGCCACGAATGAGCACGTCGACTTGTTGTTGGGCGAAACTCGGGCTCGCGCACGCGAGTAGTGCACACAGAACGAAGACTTGACGATTTTTGGGCATCTTCAAGCATGACCAACTCTTGCGCGGCGCGCGAGTGCTGGTGTGGATTTCAATAGGTCGTCCAGCCCTCCTTCCCTGCCCGGCCCCTTGCGATTCGCTGACGTCTTCATCACCGCGCTCATCCAGATCCGCGCGAACAAGCTTCGCTCGTTCTTCACGCTGCTCGGCATCATCGTGAGCGTGGCGTTTCTGGTCGCGGTGGTGGCGGTGATTCAGGGGATGAACGCGTACGTGAAGGAAAACATCGCCGATGCGATGATCGGCCTGAACACGTTTCAGGTGCGCCGCCTGCCGATCAACCTTGGTCTGATCGAGGACGCCGACTGGCTGCGCATGCAGCGCCGTCCAAAGATCACGACACTCGACGCGGACGTCGTGCGCGGTGCGCTGCCCGATGCGAGCGCGATCTCGGTGACGTCGGGGTTTCCGACGCCGCGCAGCGACGTCGTCTGGCGCGATCGCACGCTTGGCGACGTGCTGGTGTTCGGCGTGACGCCCGACTATCAACGCATTCAAGATTACCGATTCGTGTACGGTGATCCGCTGAGCGAGGTGGATGTCCGCGAGCGCAGATTGGTCGTCGTAGTCGGCGCGGACCTCACCGACAAGCTCTTCGACGGACGGAATCCGGTCGGTCAGGTCATTCATGTGCACGGCATCCCGCTCACGATCGTCGGCGCGATCGCGCCGAAAGGGCGTGTGCTCGGTCAGTCGTTCGATGGGATGGTGTTGTTGCCGATCACGACGTTCGAGTCGATGTACGGACGCCGGCAGACCACGGCGATCTCGGTAAAGATGGATCAGGCGTCGGAGGTGGCGGGCGCGATGGCGCGCGCCGAGGAGGCGATGCGGATCGCGCATCATCTGCGGCCGGGTGACGAAGACAACTTCTCCGTCGAGACGGCGGATGCGCTGGTCGATTTCTGGAAGCAGCTCACCAAGGTGCTGTTCACCGTCGTGCCGGCGGTGGTCGCGATCGGGATCGTGGTGGGCGGGATCGTGATCATGAACATCATGCTGATGTCGGTGCGCGAGCGCACGCACGAGATCGGTCTGCGGAAATCGGTCGGCGCGCGGCGCACGGACATCCTCCGGCAATTCCTGGCCGAGTCGGTGATGCTGGCGGTGCTCGGCGGAGCGCTCGGCGCGGGGAGCGGGTGGGGATTCGCCGCGCTGATTGCCGTCGCGTCGCCGCTGCCGGCGCGCGTGACGACGTGGTCCATCGCCGTTGCGCTCGCGCTGGGCGCGGGTGTGGGTGTAGTGTTCGGTGTGTACCCGGCGTCGCGCGCGGCGCGACTCGATCCCGTCGCGGCGATGCGAGCCGAGTGATATGAGCCGCACACGATGGTTGTTTCGAGTTGCCGGCCAGTTTCGCGAGAACGTCTCGTCGGCACTGGGCTCGCTCGCGGTGGCCAAGGGACGTTCCGGGCTCACGGTGCTGGGCGTCGTGATCGGCGTGTCGACGGTGATGGCGATGGCGACGATCGTCTCGGGCATTCGCGATCAAATCGTGGACACAATCGAGATCGCCGGGCCGACGACGTTCTACGTGCTCAAGGTTTGGTCACAGACGCCGGTCAACCCGCAGAGTCTACCGGCGTGGATCCGCATTCGTCCCGATCTCACGACGGACGACGCCGAGCGGATCGCCAGGCTGCCGGAGATCAAGTACGCGGCGATCTGGGCGCAGATTCAGAATCGCGTGGAGTACGGCGCAACCCGGACGAATGTCGGCGTGGTGATAGGCGCGGACGATGGCTATCCAGAAATCTACGGTGGCCAACTCAGTGACGGTCGGTGGTTCACGCGCAACGAGGAGGTGAGCGGTGCGCCGGTCGTCGTGTTGTCGAGCGATGTTGCGCAGAAATTGTTCGGCGCCATTCAGCCGATCGACAAATGGATTCGCATCGGCGGCCGGCCAATCCGCGTCGTGGGCGTATACGAACCGGCACCGAACATCTTCCAGCCACCCGGGCAACAAACCCACGGCATCATGCCGTATCGCACGATGGACCGCGGATACACGATCGACAAGACGAACGCGTTGTTCATTCCGGTGAAGCCGCGCGCGGGCGTGTCCGTCAACGCCGCGCAGGAGGCAGTGACGATCGCATTGCGCGAGGCACGGCGCCTCAGGCCGGGCGATCACAACAACTTCGACATGGTGACACAGGATCAGATTCTCGACACATTCAACAAGCTGACCGGCGTGTTCTTTCTGGTGATGCTCGTGCTGTCGGGCGTCGCGCTGCTGGTCGGCGGAATCGG
>DASVYG010000190.1:0-1993 GCA_036392315.1 Gemmatimonadaceae bacterium | reverse complement strand
TCGATTCCCAGATCCCCGCACGTGAGCACGACGACCCGAAGGGGGCGAGCGCCTGGCTGCGATGGAAATGGGATCATCCAGCGTTTTCGATCGATCGTCGGACCTGGCGAAGCAAACGCGCGCGATCCTTGTCCCACGAATAGTCTCGCTCCACGGCGGCTCGCCCCGCGGCGCCGAGCGCGCGGCGCCGTTCGGGATCGCCGGCGAGCGCGACGAGCGCATCTGCCAGCGCCGCGGCGTTCCCCGGCGGCACGAGCACGCCGGCGCCCGTTTCCAGCAAGATCCTTCGCAGCGGACGAACATCGGTCGCCACGACGGGCAGCGCCGCACCCATGTAATCGAACAGCTTGTTGGGAAGCGTGATGTTGATGTGCTCAGTGCTGAGAAATGGCAGGAGACCGATGGCGGCGTGACGATAGTACGCTTCGTGGTCCTCATGGCCCTTCCAGCCGAGAAGCCGCACCCTATCGCGGAGTCCGAGCGAGTCGATTTGCGCCGCGAGCTTCGGTTCCTCCGGGCCGTCACCCACGATCGCCAGAGCGAGCGTCGGCGCCGCCACTCGAGTCAGCGACATCGCCTCCACTGCCTGCGTGAGCCCGCGATCGGCGAGCAGGTTTCCCAGGAAGAGCACGATGGTTCGATCTTCCCATCCCGCCAGATCGGCCGGGAACGACGGCATATGGCTGAGATCCGTGAGGCGTGCGGGGGTGTTGCCGATTACTGCGACGGCGTCGGAGGCCGCACCGAGCTCCAGGCAACGCGCCCGCGACTCATCCGAAACGACGAACACCGATGTCGCTCCCCGGATGACCGCGCGGTCCAGCCGCTCGGCGACGTGAGCATTTCGGGCCAGGCGGGAGGCGAGACCGGGGTATTCGGCTCGGTTGGCGCGCATCGCGACTGGATAGACGTCAGCCATCTCGTAGTGCACCGGAATGCCCAGCGTCTTCCCAACCAGCAAAACGGCGGGGGCCAACGGAAGGTCACGCACGATCAGACAGTTGGCGCGGAACCGTCGGGCCGCGCGCATGATTTGCCAGAGCCAGAACGGGTTGACGAAGAGCGGGAATCCAAGCGCCCTGCCGAGACGTCCACGCGCGAGCGCAGGAACGCGCTCGATCTCCATCCATTCCGTGTGCTCGTGCCGCGGCTTGTGGTTCGGATTGCCGGCGAGAAGCCGGACGGAAAAGCCGTTGGCCGCCAGCGCCTGGGTCTGTTTTCGGACTCGGGTCGCGTTGCGTGGCCAGTCGCCTTGGTAGACGTAAAGTACGCGCGGAGTCACGTGGCCCACGCTCTTTGGCACTGATGCGAAACCGTTCTCCTCGCGCTCGAGTTGGGAAGCCTTGACATTGCGTGGCTCACTCGTCTGCTTCCCGACATGAATCAAGCGCAAACTACCGACGTGATTGTGGCCCGGCAACCGCGGCGCTCCCCACCATTGATTCAGTCAAGTCGCTAGATGTGCGGCATTTGCGGCATAGCCCACGCGGATCCCTCACAAGAGATCGACGTCGGGACCGTGGTTCGAATGCGCGATTCGATGAGCTATCGCGGCCCCGATGGAGACGGAATTCACGTAGAGGCTGGGGTCGCTCTTGCCCATCGACGCCTCAGCATCATCGACGTCACAGGGGGCGCGCAGCCGCTATCCAACGAAGACGGCACGATTTGGGTCACGTACAACGGTGAGATCTACAATTTCCAGGAGCTTCGCGAGCGCCTCGACCGCCTGGGGCATTGCTTTCGAACCCACTCCGACACCGAGGTCCTGGTTCACGCGTACGAGGCGTGGGGAGACGACTTCGTAACCCAGCTGAACGGCATGTTTGCGTTCGCGATTCACGACGTCAAACGCGGGCGCGTGCTCCTGGCGCGAGATCATCTTGGAATCAAGCCGCTGTTCTATCGACTCGATCGCGGAACGCTGTACTTCGCCTCGGAAATCAAAGGAATCATTGCCGGCGGCGTGCGCGCGCAGCTACGCCCGGAGAGC